>NZ_CAWNMR010000054.1:0-3496 GCF_963875615.1 Vibrio sp. V09_P4A23P171 | reverse complement strand
GGGGTTTAATCTTTTGGGATTTCTTCGGCCATTCGTTTGGTGTTGTCGGCAAATGAGCTTTTTCACTCTCAAATTCGTGGCTAACTCAAACCGTAAAACAGGCAAGATTCTTTATTTGCCTCAATCAGTTTTAGCGCCGGTGCGTTGTGAATTTTGCGTGCGCAAAGTGTAGAAAGGGCAAGTTTATCGAGCATTTCGCATTTGTTGAAAGTCTTGCTTGTTGAGTTTGTCTCATTCAAAAGTTTGGTTTGTTGTTGAAAGGTGGACTTTGTTTTGGCGGCTCATTTATCACAGTTCTTGCTTGGGTTGGTTCTTGAATCACTCAACCATTGCAATCGTGGCTTTTGATCGAGTAAAGTCAGTTTATCTTATTGAATTTGCATAACAAATGGTTAAAGAGGGACTGCCAACGCGTGGCGGTTTTTGTTCAAATCGGCCTTTGTGATTACGGTCGTTATTTTGAGTTCAGTGTTTTGCGTTGTCAGCCCCTTAACCGGGCGTTATGCCACTTCATTGAAAATCTCTAACTATTTGTAATTTTTAGGCTAAATCAGTGACAAGGAAGCTAGTGATAAGATGAAAATGATATTTGTAGATGCTGAAAATATAGGCCTCAAAGAATTGGAAAAGGTTAAAGCGACAGTAATTGATAAAGTGTTTGTCTTTTCCAAAGTCGAGTCAGTTCAGCGTATTTGTGAAAAATCACTATTTTTGTACCTTTCTGACTACCCTTCTGGCACAAATCAAGCCGACTTTTATATCATCGCTTACCTATCTAAAGTCCTGTTAGCATTAGACAAAAAACAGTTTAGTACAGTTATTTTTGAACTTTACAGTAATGATGAGAGTTTGATTTCTGCGTTCGAGTTTCAGTGTGGGCAACTTGGCGCTAATGTCCAAACAATACGTACTAAAGACGATACCGTAGTTCAAATGCCTGGTGTGCAGCAAGAAAACACGCCACAAAATAAAGTGTTTTCTGCTCTTAAATCTCCGAAGGCTTTGGATCCGACATTACAAAAGCAATTAGGTTTATCTAAGTCCGATTTTACTAAGGCAATTAACGAGTTGACCAAGTCCAAAAAAATTCAACGTTTAGCAGAAAATAAACGAAAATGGGTTCGTTGTTAACAGTGGCATAACAAACGGCTCAAGAGGGATTGCCAACGCGTGGCGGTTTTAGTGCAAAATTGAAATTCAGTGTTTACAGTGTGTTTTTTGAGTTCGGCGGTGCGTTGTCAACCCCTTAGCCGGGCGTTATGTTTACTGGAATTTCAATGACTTAAATATCCTTCGATCTCTGTTCTTTGTTCCTTTGGCCGTTCGTCCGAGTTGCCTCAGCAAATCCGCATTGTCGGCTCAAATTCGTGAATTTCTCAGCCCGTAAAACATATCAATATTCGTGGGTTGCTTCATTTTCAGGTCGTGGCGGCTGGTTTCAAATGTCACTGGCTCTAAGTCGCTTTGGGCGTATTTGCCAATCAGCATGTTAGCTTGGCAGTTGCCTCGGCAATTTGCCATTGTTCTGCGCTTTGGTTGGAAAGAGAGGGTGCTTGTTGAAGCTAAGTCGGGTTGCCTCATTGGGCAGGGAAATGGAATTACGCGCTTCGTGTTTCGTGCCTCTGGCGGCCAAGTGAGTTTTGGCGTGTGACTGACTTCTTGAAACGTGGTCAACAATGCAGTTCTTTGCTAAATAAATCAGTCATTTGTGGTAAAACATAACAAACAATTCAACAGTGATTCGCAACGCTCGGCGCTCTCACTTCAGGTTGAGTTTAGTGTTTACGGCGCAATGTTCAAGTTCAGTGTCTGCGTTGCTCACACGTTAATTGGGCGTTAGTTGAATAAGGAAATTCAGTGGATATATTCGGATTATTTTCGGAAGCATTTGCTCAAGTTTGGTATTTAATACCTTTATTATTCGTCATCTCGCTTTTTAAGAGTCGGTGGTTTAAAGGTGTGTTTGGCGAATTTCTGGTAAACAAACTACTGTCCCAGTTGCCGACATCAGATTATACGCTGGTAAAAGACGTTACTTTGCCTACAGAAGACGGTACAACTCAAATCGATCATATTGTTGTATCTAAGTTTGGTGTCTTTGTAATCGAAACTAAGAACATGAAAGGTTGGATTTTTGGTTCAAAAGATCAAAAGCAGTGGACGCAGAAAATCTATCGTCATTCCTCTAAGTTTCAGAATCCCCTTCATCAAAATTACAAGCATGTTAAAACGCTGGAATTATTGCTAAATATAGACTCATCAAAAGTACACTCAGTAATTGTGTTTATTGGCGACAGTACGTTCAAAACGGAAATGCCTGAAAACGTCACTTATGCACGAGGCTGTTTAAACTACATCAAGCAGATCGATCAACCGGTTTTTTCAGATGCAGAGTATATTCAGCTCATCGATGCAATTAATTGCGTCAAACTTGATCGAGGTGTTGTAACAGATTTTAAGCATCGAAAGCATGTTAAAGAGCTGGTCGCATCAAAAGAGTTCGTAAAGCAATGTTCGCGTTGTGGCTCAGAAATGGTTCTGCGTGAAACTAAGCGTGGTGAGAATAAAGGGAAACAGTTTTGGGGTTGCTCTGGATTCCCTAAGTGTAAAACTGTAGAAAAATTCAACTAACAAACGCCTCAAGAGGGACTGTCAACGCGTGGCGTTTCCAGTCCCAATGAGCCGCGGTGGTTGCAGCTGTTGTGTTTGAGTTTAGTGGTAATGCGTTGCCAGCCCCTTAGGCGGGCGTTAGGCTATTCAGAGGATACGATGACAGATTTAAAAAATAATGAGCAATATTTCGACGTTTCTTTTGAGAAGCTTTACTCAGCTGATGAGAAATATAGCGACGTCGAGTTTGAAGATTGCCAATTCTCCGAGTGCGATTTTTCAGCGGTTAAATTCCAGAAATGTAAGTTTACAAACTGCACATTTGAACGCTGCAATTTGAGCTTGGTGGATTTTACAAACTCAAAGCTCTTTGAGCTTAAATTTCAAGACAGTAAGTTAGTTGGCGTTGATTGGACGAAAGCGACATGGCCAGTTTATCACTCAGACTTTGAGCTAAGTTTTAAGCGTTGTATTTTAAATGACTCGTCTTTCTTTGGCCTGACCTTAAATGGATTGGTTTTGGATGAATGTAAGTTGCATGATGTTGATTTCCGTGAAGGTGACTTTGCAGGTTCAATAATGATTTATAGTGATTTTAGCCACAGTTTATTTATGAGAACAAATCTGCAAGGGGTTGATTTCAGTGAATCAACAGCATACTCCATTGACGTACTAGAAAATAACGTTAAAAAGGCTAAGTTTTCACGATATGAAGCGTTGAGCTTATTAGAAAGCTTAGGTATTGAATTGGTGGATTAATAGCCTAACAAACGGCTCAAGAGGGATTGCCAACGCGTGGCGACTTTAGTGCAAAATTGAAGTTCAGTGTTTACAGTGTGTTTTTTAAGTTCGGTGGTGCGTTGTCAACCCCTTAGCCGGGCGTTAT
>NZ_CAWNMR010000053.1:0-3777 GCF_963875615.1 Vibrio sp. V09_P4A23P171 | reverse complement strand
CCGCAGACTACTTAAAGCAGTTAGAACAACGCAGCTATTTATTACTCACTGGTTTGATGGCAACGGTTGCCGCGGCCGGATTAGTCTTCAGCACTCGACAAATTCGCCCTGATCTTCGGGCACGCAACACAGTCGAACGTGCACTGCATATACTACTGATTCTGTGTTCTGGTGTGGCGATTTTAACCACAGTAGGCATTGTTCTTTCGATGGTTGGAGAAGCGTTACGTTTCTTTAGTTTTGTTAGCCCGAGCGAATTTTTCTTCGGCACCACATGGAACCCTCGTTTCTCAACAGTAGGTACAGAGAACCAAACCGGCTTTGGTATGTTGCCATTACTGGCAGGAACCTTTTTAATCGCCTTGATTGCCTTAATCGTCGCTATTCCTATTGGCCTGATGTGCGCCATTTATCTAGCTGAATATGCACCAAGTCGCATTCGCTCGATAGCTAAACCGATTATTGAAGTGCTCGCGGGTATTCCCACCATCGTCTACGGCTTTTTTGCTTTAATCACCGTCGGTCCCTTTCTGAGCGAATTGGGACAGTGGCTCCATATCGATATTCGTGCCACCTCCGCTCTAACCGCGGGGATTGTGATGGGCTTAATGGTGATTCCCTTTATTTCCTCGCTATCCGACGACATTCTTACTCAAGTGCCCAAAACACTAAGAGATGGCTCGCTTGGCCTTGGCGCAACCAAATCAGAGACCATTCGCAAAGTGGTTCTACCTGCCGCGCTACCTGGCGTGACTGGCGCAGTTTTGCTCGCCGCCAGCCGGGCGATTGGTGAAACCATGATTGTGGTTCTCGCTGCCGGAAATAGCCCAGTATTAACCGCCAACCCATTCGAGGCTGTCTCTACTATGACGGTTACCATCGTCAACCAACTGACCGGCGATACCGATTTTGCTAGCCCACAATCCTTAGTAGCCTTTGCACTTGGTTTAACCCTGTTTGTGATCACGCTATGCCTTAATGTGATCGCGCTCGTTATCGTACGTAAGTACCGTGAACAGTATGAGTAACGCCATGGACAACAGCATTCAAATGACTAACCTTCAAGATGACGATGCCTATGCGCAACGTAATGAAACAAAACTGCGCATTGCTCGCTCGCTGAAAAAACGTCACAACAGTGAACGCCGCTTTAGAGCTTTCGGTATTGGCGCGGTTGCCTTAGCGTTAAGTTTTGTGGCGATACTATTCACTTCGATTCTTTCCAAAGGTATTCCAGCCTTTTGGCAAGCGACAGTGACCTTGGATGTCTACTTTGACCCCGATGTCGTGAAAATAGAGCCCAAACCCATCCAACAAAGTGATGAGAGCCCGGCGCAGTTCAATCAACGCATGCTCACATGGCAAAGCAGCGTCGGCATGGTTAATTTCAACCGTATTATTGTCAACAGTTTGGCCAACGAAATCCCTGAAGCGACTCGCTACCAGCGTGATGCGATCAAATTGATCACCAGCGGCGAGCGTTTTGCTTTGCGCGATATGATAGTCAATGATCCTTCACTGGTCGGCCAAACCTTACGTCTTGATTTACTGGCGGAAGCCAACGTCGATGTGTGGTTGAAAGGCAACATCGACCGTGATCTACCCGACTCTCGTCAGCAGTTGAGTGCTCGTACCCGCGCGTGGGCGGATGAGCTCGCTGAACGTGGCGTTATCCAAAACAAATTCAGTACAGCGCTGTTTATGAACGTCGATTCTCGCAGCTCATTAGCTTCGGCTGGCCTTGCTGGGGCGTTTATGGGCTCGGTATTTATGATGCTCATTGTTATGGTATTGGCGGTACCGATTGGCGTCGCTTCCGCGATTTACCTAGAAGAATTTGCCCCAAAAAACAAGTTCACCGATTTGATTGAAGTGAACATCAACAACTTGGCGGCGGTTCCTTCGATTGTATTTGGTTTACTGGGCGCTTCAGTGTTTATTTTGTGGTTTAAGCTGCCGCTTTCGGCACCGTTTGTCGGTGGTTTGGTATTAACACTAATGACACTGCCCACAGTGATCATTGCTACTCGCTCAACATTGAAAGCGATACCACCATCGATTCGCCAAGCAGCTCTGGGTATCGGCGCGTCCAAAACTCAAGCCGTTTTCCATCACGTATTGCCTTTGGCACTACCGGGCATTTTGACTGGGGCCATTTTGGGTATCGCCCAAGCATTAGGTGAAACTGCGCCACTGCTCTTGATTGGCATGAGCTCATTTGTCGCCAGCGTACCTGCGACACCGCTCGATCAATCAACCGCGCTACCAGTGCAGATTTTCCTCTGGCAAGGTAACGAACTGCGTAACTTTTTTGAAGCAAGAACGTCTGCTGCAATCACCGTATTGTTAGCATTAATGATTAGCTTAAACGCGCTGGCGATTTGGTTGCGTCGACGCTTTGAAACTCGGTGGTAATAAAGATGATAAGTGAAGCTATTATGAACAAACACTCCCTTGTGATACCACAGGTAAAGAGCACCGCTAAAGAAGCAGCCCAAGCCACACAAATTAAAATGGCCGCGCGTGATGTGAAAGTTTTCTATGGTGAAACCAAGGCGCTACACGGCATCGATATGGATATCATTGAGCATGAAGTGGTCGCCTTTATCGGCCCTTCTGGTTGTGGTAAATCGACCTTTTTACGCTGTTTAAATCGTATGAACGACACCATCGACACGGCTCGTGTTGAAGGTTCAGTTACCTTGGACGGGCAAGATATTTATCACCCTAGCTTAGATGTGGTGCNTTGGATGAAGTCGTCGAAACCAGCTTACGCCGCGCTGGCTTGTGGAAAGAAGTCAAAGATCGCTTATCAGCACCGGGCACCGGACTATCTGGTGGCCAGCAACAGCGTTTGTGTATTGCTCGTGCGATTGCGGTTAACCCTGAAGTGATTTTGATGGATGAGCCTTGTTCGGCGCTTGACCCTATCGCGACCTCGATCATTGAAGATCTGATTGATGAGCTCAAAGGCAGCTACACCATTGCGATGGTGACACACAACATGCAGCAAGCGGCGCGCGTTTCAGATAAAACCGCCTTCTTCCACTTAGGTAACTTGGTTGAACTGAGCGAAACACGTGAGTTGTTCACCAACCCACGTGATAGCCGCACTGAAGATTACATTACTGGCCGTTTCGGTTAACGACTGTTTTAGGAGAATTTTATGACAACTCATGGTGTCGATGGGCACACCTCTCATAGCTACAATAGCGAAATGCGTTCTATTGTGGATAGCGTGGTGAATATGGGTGATTTAGTAATCGTACAGGTGCGGGACGCACTCGATGCGTTTATGACAGGCAATACCGAACTGGCCAAGCAAGTAATTGAACACGATCATAATATCAATTTGTTAGAACTGGCCATTGATCAACGCTGCATTGATATTTTAGTCAAACGCCAACCCGCAGCCCGCGATTTACGTGCGGTGTTTTCGATCATGAAAGCGATCATGGATCTTGAGCGAATTGGCGATCAATCTAAACGGATCGCCCATGCGGTGTTGCGTTTAAAGGAGCACCATCCGGGTGACAAAGACTATTTTGATGGTATTGAATTACAAGAAGATGCGTTTGAAACAATTAACGCGAACGTGATCAATATGCTGCAAAAATCGATGAACGCTTTTCACGATCTCAATGCACACGATGCGCTAGAAGCAGCAATGTTAGATAAACAAATCGACAACAGCTACGGCGATATTTTGCGTCAAAATGATAAAGATATGCTGGTGCAAGGCACTCACTATCAAACCATTTTGGAGATCACGTGGAT
>NZ_CAWNMR010000052.1:0-3829 GCF_963875615.1 Vibrio sp. V09_P4A23P171 | reverse complement strand
GCTCAAGAGGGATTGCCAACGCTTGGCGACTTTAGTACAAAATTGAAGCTCAGTGTTTACGGTGTGTTTTTTGAGTTCGGCAGTGCGTTGTTAACCCCTTAGCCGGGCGTTAGGCAAAGTGAGTTTTTATCAGCTAAATCGAGTTGGAATTGAACGGTAAATTCTATGTTTTCTGGCTTAAATTAAGCAATAAATCGTCATCACATATTTGTTGTTTCTCGATCGCGTTGGGTTGCTTTTCGTTGTGAATTTAGCGGCAAAATAACCTTCAGCATCCAAACGTCCGCCGAGCATGCTACGCTCGTCACTTTTCTTCCAAATCGCTAAATTTGAGTTTTTTGGTTTCTTTGCTGATTTGAGATTTTGGTTTATAAATGAATCGGTTAGTTTGTTTCAAGTTTACAAAAAAGCTCGTTCTTTGGTTGTGAAAGTGTCGGTGTCAATTGGTTGGCCTAACAAACGGCTCAAGAGGGATTGCCAACGCTTGGCGGCTTTAGTACAAAATTGAAGTTCAGGGTTTACGGTGTGTTTTTTGAGTCTGGCAGTGCGTTGTCAACCCCTTAGCCGGGCGTTATGTGTTTCAGCAGAATGAGGTCAAAAATGAAGTACAAAATTTCTCCACAGTATAATCCTAGCGGTGAGATTATTATAAAATTGACTCAGAATACAACAGATGAACTTGCTGAAATTCTGTTTTCGCTACCACCTAAAGATCATGAGGGATTTAACTTTACTCCACAGAAAGAAATAGCAAAGGTCTGGAAAACGGAGTTTCCCAACGAAGTTGAATTTAAAGGTGCAATTGAAAACTATCGTATTCATTGGTCTGATGAAGTAAATGACAAGTTAGATTTATTTCTCGATAATTTTGAGATAGAGCTTAAAGAGACGCTAGTTAAAAATGCGGATAAGCATAACGAAAATATGTCTACTTTTAGCCCTAATGCTGATATCGCGTTTACTAATATTTTCCCTGCTAGATCTCGACCACTTTATACTTGTCCAAAATGTAGAGTTGAACGTGATAAGTGGGTTTCTCCATATAATGTCGGGGCTATGGCGTCATTGTCATTGGATCAGTGTTCAGACGTACAAGCTTTAGTTACTGATGAGCCGTGCTTTTTCTGCCGAAGCAATGCGGTTGTTTCTGATTATCAAGATGAACTTCAATCATATTTAGTTAATGTTTTTAGATGTAACTTTTTCAATAGTAAGGTCTATGAGCTGTTAGGTGCTAAAACTCTTTCGGCAACTTTTGAGATTGAACAAGATAAGGTAAATAATCTCAATTTTAAAAAACTAGGTATTGGCACTGAAGTAGAGATACTCGATCTAAACTTAACCAGTCAAGGGGGTATGACTTTAACGGAGTTGCATGGAAATAGTCCTATTTTAGGTAAACAAGACTATAAAAGTCTTGAAGCTAGCTACTATCCGACACGATTGTCGGGTGGAGGTATAACGAGAAGCAACTCATGTTCGTTGATGATTACATATCTTGAAAAAGATATAAAAGAAAAGAATGAGAACTTTTTCCAAATGCTTAAAGCATTTATTCGCAGGGATTCAAATGGATTTGTACTAAGAGGGAGTGCTTGTGTTGAGCAGTTACTCATCCAAATTTGCACATTGGAACTATCCAACGTGCCAGGGAAAGCTAGTAGTGCTGATAAAGTAAGTAATGTGCTTACAACTTCATTATCTTATAGCCCACAGTTGCAATATCTCCTACCTTTAATCTGTAAAGCAAATGATCTTCAGCCCTTGTCTGAAATACTAATTGGTAAGTTACTTACGATTAAAAGGCGTCGTGACGTGATTGCGCATAAAGGACGCTTGGAAGACAAAAATGGAAATTCAATAAATCTGACTGAAAATGAATTCTTTGACTATGCAGCCACATTTTCATCAGTGTATGGGTTACTGTTGCAACTGCGTCGAAAAATAAACACATAACAAACAATTTAAGAGTGATTCAGCACGCTTGGCATTTTTGGTTTGGATTGAGTTTTGTGTTTACGGTGTTCAAATTGAGTGCCGTGGTCGCGTGCTTCACACCTTAATTGGGCGTTATGTGTTTGATGGGTTTTTAAGGTCAAAGCTACGATTTCATTGAGAATTCGTTCCGTGTTTTCGGCAAGTTGGCTTGGTCGAAATGGATTTTTGAACAACCTAAGATTGATCGTTTTCAAGGTTCTTGGGTTGCCTCAATGGAGTTTTGGATCTGGTTTGTGTTGAGTTTCGGCAGTTTCAAATCGCTTTAATTGAAATGTCTTTTTGACTGATTCTCTTGCTGAAGCTCAGCTCTGAAAGTCTGGTAAAGCAAAATGTTTTGTTGTGGTTGAAAGGGCGCTTTCTTTGTTGTTGATTCTGCAAGTGGCTCTCTTTGGCTAAGATCGCTGTGAAATTTAGGGTTTGGTCAGCATCGTTTTTGTACGTAACTTATTCAAATCTCTTCATTTCTACGGTGGCTTACTTTGAATTCACGGTAAAATTCACATAACAAGCAATTCAAGTGGATTCTCAACGCGTGGCGGTTTTACTATGCGTTAGGTAAAGTGTTTTACGGTGTTATGCAGCGGCTTGGCCAGTGCGTTGTTCACCACTTAATTGGGCGTTATGTGGCAGGAGAGAATGTGACCCCAGTAGCTGTTCTTGTTCATGTTTCTGATGTGAAATCTGGTCTTGCGTGGTATCAAAAAGCTTTCCCCGAAGCTGTTCTGGTATATCACCCAGAGTTCGATTTCACAGTGCTTGATTTAAATGGTTTCTCGCTTGAAATAGTGCAAGCAGATGAGAAAGTCGATTCTGGTAAAAAAGGGACTGTTGTCTATTGGTCAGTCGCTAATTTAGTCGAAGCCTTGGCTCATTTCGAAGCTCTTGGCGCAAGGTTATATCGTGGACCGATGGAAATCGAAAATGGGTTGTCGATATGCCAAGTTGAAGACCCATTTGGTAACCTAATTGGCTTACGTGGAATAGCCACATAACAAACGGCTCAAGAGGGATTGCCAACGCGTGGCGGCTTTAGTGCAAAATTGAAGTTCAGTGTTTACAGTGTGTTTTTTGAGTTCGGCGATGCGTTGTCAACCCCTTAGCCGGGCGTTATGCGACAAGGCAAAATTCTTAGGTTTCTCTAAATTTAATCTCTTTGGCCGCTCGCTTTTTGGTTTCGGCAAATCAGTATTCTCGGCTCAAATTCTTGAATCACTAAAACCGTAAAACATGCCAAAGTTCGGGAAGTTGCCTCATTGAAAATCGTATTTGGTCGCGGAAAGTGTTTCGGGCGTAAAGTGTGGAAAGGGCAAGTTTACTGAAAGTAGGTTATTGCTGAAATTTCGGCTCGTTGAGTTTTTCACAATTAAAAGCCAAATCTTCGCTTTAAAGCAACGTTCCGCACTTGTGTCAGCCTTTTTATGAAATGTTTAATTCGTTGGTTCTTGAATCACAAAAAGTTATCTACGCGTTTGTAGTTTTTCGTGTTTAAGGTAATGTTTTCGTTGGCCAATTTAGCGTTTGCGTACAAATCGCATAACAAACAATTCAAGCAGATTCGCAACGCGTGGCAGTTTTGGTTTGCAGTGAGTTTTGTGTTTTAGGCGCAATGCGGTGGCTTTTGTATTGCGTTGCTCACTACTTAATTGGGCGTTAGCTGAGGTTAAGAAAAATCATAAAATTAAGCGTTTATTTTTCTTAGTCTGAGGCTCTAGCTTTACACCTGAAAGTCAGCACTTTTCCGTGTATCTCGCCAGTGGCACTGTTCGTGAAGTGTTTGAACTAACCGAAGTCTTCTTACGGGAAGTGGTGTGTTTGTTTATTTCTTTGGTGT
>NZ_CAWNMR010000051.1:0-4038 GCF_963875615.1 Vibrio sp. V09_P4A23P171 | reverse complement strand
CGATCAAGAAACAACAAATATGTGATGATTATTTATTGCTTAAGTTCAGCCATGAGAACATGGAATTTACCGTTCAATTCCAACTCGATTTAGCTGATAAAAACTCACTTTGCCTAACGCCCGCCTAAGGGGCTGACAACGCATTACCACTAAACCCAAACACAACAACCGTAACCACCGCGGCTCAATGGGACTGGAAACGCCGCGCGTTGACAGTCCCTCTTGAGGCGTTTGTTATGCTTAAGCTTCAACACTTTACATTTGAACCAACTCAAGAATAACTCACTGAAATCATTGACCAAACTTCGACTTTCATTGAATTAGAACTGGCTCAACTTTTACCTATGAACTGACCAATACAGGCTTTCATCCTAAAAATCAGCCAATGTGGAAACCCTCTCCGACAAACCCACTTACAACATGTTGGTGCTACAACTCAATGAGGCAATCACGCTGAAACATACAGCGATAAACACATTGCTGTTTCATTAGGCAGCGAAAAACAATGCTCAATTGCCGACAGACTTTCAGCCTATAAGTAAAGGCACCAAACTGCTCAAAGCGACTTGAAAGAGCAAAACTCACCTCGCGCAGACTCAACAACCCAATGAGGCAATCACTCAGAAGTTACAGCGCCAGAAACATTGCCGCTTCGTTAGACAGCGACGAACAATATTGAATTGCCGACAAAACTGAACGAAAAGCCAAAGAGATCGAAAACCACAAACAATTGATTTTAATAGATTAAGCATAACGCCCGGCTAAGGGGTTGACAACGCACCACCGAACTTAAAAAACACACTGTAAACATTGAACTTCAACTTTGCACTAAAGCTGCCACGCGTTGGCAATCCCTCTTGAGCCGTTTGTTAGGCCAACTGATTGACACCAACACTTTCAAAACTAAAGAACGAGCTTTTTTGTAAACTTGAAACAAACTAACGGATTCATTTATAAACCAAAACTCTAACTCAGCAAAGAAACAAAAAACTCAAATTGAGCGATTTGGAAGAAAAGTGACGAGCGTAGCATGCTCGGCGGACGTTTGGATGCTGAAGGTTATTTTGCCGCTAAACTCACAACGAAAAACAACTCAACGCGATCAAGAAACAACAAATATGTGATGATTATTTATTGCTTAACTTAAGCTAGAAAACATGGCATTTACCGTTCAATTCAAACTCGACTTAGCTGATAAAAACTCACTTTGCCTAACGCCCTGTTAAGTAGTGAGGCATGCACTACGAAAGCTTCCGCAACACTACGTAATCACTAAAACCAACGCAAACCAAAAATGCCACGCATGCCGAATCTGCTTGAACAGTTTGTTAGCTTAAATTTCAGCATCTTAGATCAACCAAATCCGAGATTAACCTGATTTGGGAAGCCAGCAAACTGCCTAAGTTTTAAAACCCGAATTGACTCAAACTTTGTGGCCGTTCATTTACTTTGAAACAAGTAAATTTTTGAGAATTCATCTTCGGAGAACTCAAAGCGAAAGCAAAACTTCCAAAGCGACTTTGCGCCAAACTTGCTAACCTCGCGCAATCCCAAAATTCAATTGAGGCAACAGCTCAAAACTCGTATTGGCAAACAATGCTGAGTTGCCGAAAAAACTGAACGAATTGCCAACGGAAGAAAGAAAAGACCACAACCGATTGATTTTCATTGTTTTAAGCTAACGCCCTGCTAAGGGGTGAGCAATACACTGCGAAAGCTACCGCACACCGCCTTAATCACGAAACTCACCGCATGCTGAAAATGCCACGCATTGCGAATCCCTCTTAAGCAGTTTGTTAGCTTAAATTTCAGCACCTTAGATTTACTAAGCCCGAGATTAACCTGATTTGGATTCCTAACAAACAGTCAGAGTTTTAAAACCCGAATTGACTCAAACTTTGTGGCCTTTCGTGCGATTTGAAAACTCGAAAATTTTGATAAATCATTTTCGGAAAACTCAAAGCGAAAGCAAAACTTCCAAAGCGACTTTGAGCCAAGCTTACTAACCTCGCGCAATCCCAAAACTCCATTGAGGCAACGGCTAAAAACTCGCGTTGGCAAACAATGCTGATTTGCCGAAAAACCTAAGCGAATTGCCAAGGGAAGAAAGAAAAGACCACAACCAATTGATTTTCATTGTTTTAAGCTAACGCTGCGTTAAGGGGCGCAGGCACGCACTACAAAAGTGAACGCATAACACCTTAACCACTAAACCTAACGCAAACTGGAAATGCCACGCGTGCCAAGTCCCTCTTTAACGCTTTGTTATGCTTAAGCTTCAATGGCTTACCTTTTACCCAAACCAAGATTAACTCGACTTTGATTCACAAACAAAAACCAAAACGTAGAAAACAGAAATGACTCATAATTTTGAAAATCAGACTTTGAACTTTGGCTGCTCAAACTGAAAAACCTAAGATCAAATTTCTGATTGAGCCAACCGTCCTAACCTCGCGCTTGCCCGAAAATTAACTGATGCAACTCACAGAATTTTAGCGCCAAAGAATAAGTGTCCAGAAAGCAGCGCCCACTGAAGCCAACTTGCCGAGAAAGACAAAACTCACATGCCAAGGGAACAAAGAAAGACCATAACCCACTGATTGTTGGTGATTAAGCATAACGCCCAATTAAGGGGTGAACAACGCTTCCATCCAAACCTAAAGCATTGTGCCATAAACACTAAATTTGAAGTAGAAGCGAAAATGCCGAGCGTTGTGAATCCCTCTTAAATTGCTTGTTATGATATTTCTTTCGCAGCACTAGCTAATCTAGCTGCATTTTTAAAAGAAAGCCTGATAGTTCGAATCAAAATATCTGCTCCCCTTTTATACGAAAGATACAATAACCAACAAAGTACTAAATAAAAGCTAGCATCTAGTATAGATACCCAAACAACTTCAATTGTATTTACTTGTTTATGCACCAAGTTAGCAAAAAGAATGTTATAAGCCCAATACGCCCCAATAAGCATTCGATAAAATTTATGTCTTGACTCTATTCGTTGCTCTATATATTCAAAACTAGAATCTAAAAGCTCAACCTTGTCTTTATCCCCTTCTGATTTCTGTAAGATGAGTTTTGATATGTAATCTACATTAACGTTTTTGAGACCAGATGTAGCATAAAAACTAGGAGTGGCAAATAGCATTGCTACTATTGGGAGTACAATACATACAATAGAGCCGTAATTTATTATACTCGCAGGCAATTCAAGTAATGTTGTTACCAATAATGTACCCAGAAACAACACTACCCATATCACTGCTCCAATCGATGTCGGTAGAAAAACATCTTTAAGCCCCGTAATAAACTGCATAATCGGCAACCAAATCCAGTTTATTAATTGGCTTTCTGTCTCTACGTTAAAGACTTTCAACTCTGACTTTTCTAATATAAGTACGCAATCTGTCAGTAAATTATCCTTCAAGCTACCCCCTTGCTGAAACTAGAAATTCATAACGCCCGGCTAAGGGGTTGACAACGCACCACCGAACTAAAAAAACATACTGTAAACACTGAATTTCAATTTTGCACTAAAGTCGCCAAGCGTTGGCAATCCCTCTTGAGCCGTTTGTTAGCTGCTGCACTTTAGCCGGAGATTGACTATCCAACGGCCTAATTTAAAACACATTATTGCTTTCAAGCGACAAAGTAAAACGGACAACTGAGAAACTAATACCTAATCCACGAAACGCACTTGGCAAAGAAGAAATAACAGGAAAACTTGACGAGCTTTTAGAACTTAAATTTACAAAGGATTCTTTCGAAGAAGCCAACGGCCAAGTGCGCGAAATCCATTTAAGCGCGAAAGAGCTTCAAAACCAAAGAAGCCACACCAAAGAAATAAACAAACACACCACTTCCCGTAAACAGACTTCGGTTAGTTCAACCGCTTCACGAACAGTGCCACTGGCGAGATACGCGGAAAAGTGCTGACGTTCAGGTGTAAAGCTAGAGCCTCAAACTAAGAAAAATAAACGCTTAATTTTATGGTTTTCCTTAACCTCAGCTAACGCCGCGTTAAGTGGTGAGCAACGC
>NZ_CAWNMR010000050.1:0-4076 GCF_963875615.1 Vibrio sp. V09_P4A23P171 | reverse complement strand
AATAATGTTAATGCGCAAAATTTTTACGAAAAATTAGGCTGGTTTCCAAGGGATGAAATACGCATGTATTCGTTTAATAACTCAAGTAATCCAAACGTTTAGTGGCAGCTTATAACAAACGGCTCAAGAGGGATTGCCAACGCGTGGCGACTTTAGTACAAAATTGAAGCTCAGTGTTTACAGTATGTTTTTTAAGTTCGGCGGTGCGTTGTCAACCCCTTAGCCGGGCGTTATGCAACTCAGGTAAATTTAGGGGTTCAATCTTTTGGGATTTCTCCGGCCATTCGTTTTGTGTTGTCGGCAAATGAGCATTTTTACCCTCAAATTCGTGGTCAACTCAAACCGTAAAACAGGCAAAGTTCTTTGCTTGCCTCAATCGGTTTTAGCGCTGGCGCGTTGTCAGTTTGGCAGGCGCAAAATGTGGAAAGGGCAAGTTTATCGAGCATTGTACACTTGCTGAAGTTTTCGCTCGTTGAGTTTTCCTGATTCAAAAGCTTGGTTTGTTGTTGAAAGGTGGGCTTTGTTTTGGCGGCTTATTTGTCATGGCTCTGGCTTGGGTTGATTCTTGAATCACTCAACCATTGCAATTGTGGCTTTGGGTCGTGTAAAGTCAGTTTATCTCATTGAATTTGCATAACAAACGGTTAAAGAGGGACTGCCAACGCGTGGCGGTTTTTGTTCAAATCGGCCTTTGTGATTACGGTTGTTATTTTGAGTTCAGTGTTTTGCGTTGTCAGCCCCTTAACCGGGCGTTATGAGTAAATTGGTATTGGAGTCCAAATTTAATGTCAGAAAAAGAAAAAATGTTAGCAGGTAAGCTTTATGATCCAAGTGATGAAGACTTATTAAAGCTAAGATTGAACGCTAGATTGTTAACTGAAAAGTTGAATACAACCTCTGTTGAGTTTCAACAAAAGCGTGTTGAAATAATTAAGCATTTGTTCGGCACAACAGGTGACAATATTCACATTGAATCTTCTTTCAATTGTGACTATGGCTCTAACATTCATGTTGGTGATAATTTCTATGCTAATTTCGGCTGCGTGATTTTGGATGTTGCGGAAGTAAAATTTGGTAAGAACTGTTTACTTGCACCTCAAGTTGGAATTTATACTGCAACACATCCCTTAGACCCAACCGAGAGGAACAGTGGTTTAGAGTTAGCAAAGCCAATAACCATTGGTGACAATTGTTGGATAGGTGGTAATGCGGTTATCAATCCTGGTGTGACCCTTGGGAATAATGTGGTGGTAGCCTCTGGTGCAGTGGTAACGAAGAGTTTTGGAGACAACGTCGTAATTGGTGGTAACCCAGCGAAAGTGTTAAAAGAAATCAGCGCTAAGCCATAATTTACTCATAACAAACGCTTCAAGAGGGACAGCCAACGCGTGGCATTTTTATTATGCGTTGGTTTTAGTGATTACGGTGTTATGCGGTAAGTTGGCAGTAGCGTTGTCTGCCCCTTAAGCGGGCGTTATGCTTAATCCATAAGAATCAGTAGGTTGTGTTTGTCGATTCCGTTGGCATTTCGTTCAGGTTTCGTCGGCAATTCAATATTGTTTTTCGCTGCCTAATGAAGCTGCAGTGTATCTGGCGCTGAAAAATCGCGGTGATTGCCTCATTGTGTTGTTGAGTCTGCGCGAGGTTAGTGTTGTTGGCTCAAGTCGCTTTGAGCAGTTTGGTGCCTTTACCTACAGGCTTAAAGTCTGTAGGCAATTGAATATTGTTTTGCGCTGCCTAATGAAACAGCAATGTGTCTGTCGCTGTAAATTTCAGTGTTATTGCCTCATTGAGTTGTCGCGCCCATGCGTGGTGAGTGAGTTTGTCGGAGAGGGTTTCCACATTGGCCTAGTTGCTAAATGAAAGCCTGCATTGGTCAGTTCATAGGTAAAAGTTGAGCCAGCTCTAGTTCAAGAAAATTCGAGTTTTGGTCAATGATTTCAGTGGGTTATTCTTGAGTTTGTTCAAATGTAAATTGTTGAAGCTTAAGCATAACAAACGCCTCAAGAGGGACTGTCAACGCGTAGCGTTTCCAGTCCCATTGAGCCGCGGTGGTTTCGGTTGTTGTGTTTGATTTTGGTGTAATGCGTTGCCAGCCCCTTAGGCGGGCGTTATGCAGTTATTTGAGCATGGATGAAAAAGTGATTATCAGAAAAGTAACAGTCGAAGATGCAGAGTCAGTATTGTCATTAATGTACCAATTAGATCGAGAGTCTAAATTTATGCTGCTTGAACCAGAAGAAAGGACAACCACACTGGAGCAGCAAATTCAAATTATTCACTCATTCAATGATTTATCTAATAAGGTGATGTATTTACTGACCAATGATGAAAAGGCTTTTGGTTTCATTGTCGGTGTAGGTAATACAGTCAATCGCAATAAACACTGCATGTCTTTGGTCATTGGCCTTCTCCAAGCTGTTACAGGCCAAGGATTTGGAAAAGAATTAGTAAACAAGCTTGAAGGCTGGGCGATTTCTCATGGATATAGCCGGCTAGAGTTGACCGTAATGCAGCACAATGAGAGAGCTAAAAGGCTCTATGAGTCATGTGGTTTTGAAGTTGAGGGTTTAAAGCGCCATTCTCTGGTTGTCGATGGTGAGTATGTTAATGAGCTGTACATGTCTAAGCTATTAACCGCATAACAAACACCTCAAGAGGGACTGTCAACGCGTAGCGTTTCCAGTCCCATTGAGCCGCGGTGGTTGCAGTTGTTGTGTTTAAGTTTAGTGGTAATGCGTTGTCAGCCCCTTAGGCGGGCGTTATGTGTAATCGACGCAATTACCTGAAATTTTAACTAGCCAACAGTTTATAGTTTGGCTGTTCTGTATAATCCACTGATTGCAATGCATAAAGAGGATTATCATATGGATTTTATTGAACGATTACAGGCACTAGCTAAAAAGGTTTCTCAGGTGTCTGGGAATCTAGCAACAGAAGAAGCGACAAAAAACGCATTAGTAATGCCCTTTTTACATTCAGTTTTAGGTTACGATGTGTTTGACCCAAATGAAGTCATACCAGAATTTACGGCAGACACTGGGACTAAAAAAGGTGAAAAAGTTGATTATGCGCTTATCAAAGATGGTGTCGTTCAAATTCTGATCGAGTGTAAGAAATATGGGGAGCAGTTATCTCCCAAACATGCTAGTCAGTTATTCAGATACTTCTCAGTCACAAACGCAAGAATTGCTATTTTAACTAATGGTTCACAATATCAGTTTTTTACTGATCTTGATGCTCCAAATAAAATGGATGAAAAGCCATTTCTTACCCTCGATCTTGAAGATCTAGATGAACATACTGTTCCTGAAATTAAAAAGTTAACTAAATCGTCATTTGATGTTGAATCTGTTGTTGATGCAGCAGGTGAACTAAAATATCTCAATCAAATTAAACGGATTCTTAGTGAACAATTTCAAGCTCCTGAAGAAGACTTTGTTAAGTTTTTTACATCAAGAGTTTACGATGGAGTTCAAACAGCAAAAGTTAAGTCGCAGTTTTTAGAGATAACAACAAAGGCATTAAAACAGTTTTTGAACGATAGCATTAATTCTCGCCTAAAGTCTGCAATTGGTGCTGATGCCAAAGAAACGATCAAGCTAGATGTAAAAGTTGAGCCTGATGATGAATCATTAACTACAAGTGAGAAACCTAAGATTCATACTACAGATGAAGAAATTGAAGGTTTCAATATCGTTAAGGCTATTTTGAGACAAAAGGTTGGTGTGACCAGAATTTGCGCAAGAGATACACAAAGCTATTTTGGTATATTGCTTGACGATAATAACCGTAAGCCATTGTGTCGTTTATGGTTTAATACGAAACAAAAATATATCGGCCTCTTTGATGAGGAAAAAAATGAAACTCGCCATCCAATAGAAACAGTCGATGACATCTTTAATTTCAGTGAGCATCTACAAAATACCCTTTCTCTATATGAGTAAATACACATAACAAACGCCTCAAGAGGGACTGTCAACGCGTGGCGTTTCCAGTCCCAATGAGTCGCGGTGGTTACGGTTGTTGTGATTGAGTTTAGTGTTATGCGTTGCCAGCCCCTTAGGCGGGCGTTA
>NZ_CAWNMR010000049.1:0-4728 GCF_963875615.1 Vibrio sp. V09_P4A23P171 | reverse complement strand
TGGGCGCTGTTTTCTGGACATTTATTCTTTGGCGCTGGAAATTCAGAGAGTTGCCTCAATTAATTTTCTGGTAAGCGCGAGGTTAGGGCGGTTAGCTCAATCAGAAATTTGATCTTAGGTTCTTGAGCATTAGTAGCCAAAGTCTCAAAGTCTGATTTTCAAATCTATGAGTCATTTCAGTTTTTTTGGTTTTTGGGTTTTGTTTGTGCATCAAAGCTGAGTTAATCTTGGTTTTGGTAAAACGTAAGTCATTGAAGCTTAAGCATAACAAACGGTTCAAGAGGGACAGCCAACGCGTGGCATTTTTACCATGCGTTGGTTTTTGTGGTTACGGTGTTATGCGGAAGCTTGGTAATGGCGTTGGCTGCCCCTTAACCGGGCGTTATGTACTTTTACGGAAAATTATAAACTTATGGATAAAAATGCTGAAATTTGGCGTCAGTTCTACGAAAAAGCACTATCTCGTCCACATTCAAAAAGTACTGAGTTTGCAGTTCGTCTCAATGAATCAAATCTCAAAGTAGCTACTGACTGTGGTTGTGGAACAGGCAGCGATATCCAGTATCTAGAACAACAGGGTTTCCGAGTTCATGGCTTCGATATAAATCCTGATTCGGTTGCTATTTGTAGAGACAGGTTTGGTTCAAGGTCGTTAGTGAACATTTCGGAGTCTTCGTTTGAGTCTTTTGACTATCCAAAATCTGGTGTTGTTATCGCAAATTCTAGTCTGTTCTTTGCTGACCCAAACCAGTTTGAAACGACTTGGCGCAACATTAAATCTTCAATTGAAGCCGGTGGAGTATTTTCGGGTGACTTCATGGGTTTCAAAGACAGTTGGGCTGAAAACTATCGTAGCTCGACAACACCTTTATCGGAGTTAGAGGTAAAGGGTTTGTTCTCTGACTTTGAAATAGTCAGGTTCTTTGAACGTGATGAAAGTGCTAAAACTTCATTGGGTAGAATGAAGCATTGGCACACATATTCCGTGGTGGCGGTGAAACGTACATAACAAACGCTTCAAGAGGGACAGCCAACGCATGGCATTTTTACTATGCGTTGGTTTTCGTGTTTACTGTGTTATGCGGAGAGTCAGTAGTGGCGTTGGCTGCCCCTTAAGCGGGCGTTAGCTTTCAGGAGTAATATGAACATTTTAGAGGCTGACTATGGCCTTGGTCCGCTAGTCGATGTAGAGAAAACGATCCAAGCTGGTATCGCAAAGTTGTTCGAGAGAAACCGCACTGAACCTTGGTTTGATGGATTGTGGATGAATGAGTACGGTGAAGTTCTTTATGGCTCTTTGCTTGTTTCAGCGCAAGCTTATTGTGTTGGTAGCTTGCGGGATATTAACGAGATCCGAGTTAGTCTGGGGCTTAATAAATTAACCAAAGAGAAAGCGTATGAGACTCATCGTGTAAAAGTTCAGGGTTATTCGTTAATAGAGCTGGTTAATTGTGCAGCTAATTACTTCAAGCATCGAGATGAGTGGAGCGATACTTGGCCTGAAAATTACACCACACGTGTTCTAACTGCATTCTCAATGGACTGTGAGTTTCTGATTAATGAAATTCAAGGGTTTATTGACTCAGAGTATGGCTACAAAACACTTTCCGACTTAGTGTCAGAGTGGAGAAGTGACTTAATTGAACAATCAAAAAATGAAAGCTAACAAACAATTTAAGAGGGATTCCCAACGCTTGGCATTTTTGCTTCTACTTCAAATTTAGTGGTTACGGTACACTGCTTTAGGTTGGGTGGTAGGCGTTGCTCACCCCTTAATTGGGCGTTAGCCGACTTCTACCACCTTACTCATCAGTAAGTGTATACTTAGCCAAGTTTTACTTACATTGAAGAATAACACCATGACAGCATTGACAGATAACATGTGGAATATGAAACCAAATATACCGTTGGCTAAACAACTTGCCAAAAGAGATGTACCAGCTTTGGTTTATGACGCTGTTAACCTCGAGGGTGTTGCAATGACTTTACCTGAGGTGCAAACCATTCTTGATGGGATCACCGTAGGTGGCCATCGTATTAGTGATCAAAATATGGCAATGAACCAAGCTCGAGCATGGGAGCTCATTTTTGGCTTAGTTGATCAAGGTGAGTTTCAATTTAATAAAGAAACCGCCTTAAAAATCCACAATATCGCTGGCAAAGAAGAAGCATTAGAGTGGGGTAAATTTCGCTCTGGTTACGTTTCTATTACGGGTTCAGAGTATGAGCCTCCGGCTCCAGATGCGTTGGACGAAAAATGGCTTGAAGTTGAGAGTCAGGTGAATAGCGTATCTGATGTTTACGATCAAGCAATTACTGCATTTTTACAAATGGCACGCGCTCAATTTTTTTGGGATGTCAACAAACGTACAGGCCGGTTCATGATGAACGGTATTTTGTTAGCTAACGGTTTCCCTATCATTAATGTGCAAGCCAAGCGTCAGCAAGAGTTTAATACGCTCATGCTCGACTTCTATTCTTCTAATGACATGACAGCAATGAATAAGTTTTTACGTAGCTGTTTGGATGAAAAAATTATTCGTAATTTCAAGCTAGATCTGAAAATCGGCTAACAAACGCTTCAAGAGGGACAGCCAACGCGCGGCATTTTTACTATGCGTTGGTTTCGGTGATTACGGTGTTATGCGGTAAGTTGGTAGTTGCGTTGCCTGCCCCTTAAGCGGGCGTTATGTGCTATCGATAAAAGGAGATATTGAATATGAACTCATCTTTAAGTGTACCAACTGACAACCCTTATAAGTTAATGGCAATTGTTGGCGCCGTTGTTTTCGTATTCAGTCTTTATTTCTTACTTAGCCAAACTTACACATACAACGATATTGTCTTCCAAGCCGCTGAGAAAATTTCAATTATTGCAGCTCAAGATGACTTGCCCGATAGTGTTAAAGAAGACCGTATTTCTATTGAAAATAGGAAAATTGAGATTGTGAGTAAAGATAGGAAATATTTTCCTTATCTTTGCGGTGTAATTGCAGGCTTGGGTGGGCTGCTTTGTGGTATTGGGTTCAGACACTGGATATTTGAAGTTTATCCAGACGAAGAAGCAATGCGGAAAGAGCAGTTGAAAAGTTTACGTTTAGCCAATAGGACAGCATCAAGAGTTAAGCTGGGAAAACGCACATAACAAACGGCTCAAGAGGGATTGCCAACGCGTGGCGACTTTAGTACAAAATTGCAGTTCAGTGTTTACAGTGTGTTTTTTGAGTTCGGCGGTGCGTTGTCAACCCCTTAGCCGGGCGTTAGCATGCAGAGGTAGCATGAAAAAGATCCTTATCATCGGAAACTCTGGTTCAGGTAAAAGTTGGTTGTCAGGACAGTTATCAAAGAGACTTAGACTAAAAGAAGTTCACTTGGATTCAGTTGTTTGGGAACCTGGTGGCTATAACCAGAAACGCTCTCCTGAAACGATAAAAAGTGAACTGGTCAAATTGAGTATGGATCCATCTTGGATTGTTGAAGGTGTATTTGGTGCTTTAATAGAAGAGTTGATCCCACATGCGGACACTTTGTTGTTTTTGGATCTAAATTGGGCAGTATGTAAGGCTTCGTTACTTGCTCGTGGTTCAGAAAGTTCAAAGCAACTTGATGTAGTAGAAGCCGATAAAAATTTCAAAGAACTACTGACTTGGGCGTCTGAATATTCGATTCGTACATCAAAAACTTCAAGACAGTTCCATGATTATCTTTTCAGCAATTTTTCTGGTACTAAAGTGCGTTTTACATCACGTTTGCAGGTTAGTTCTTTTGCAGCGGGAACAGCATGCTAACAAACGGCTCAAGAGGGATTGCCAACGCGTGGCGACTTTGGTGCAAAATTGAAGTTCAGTGTTTACGGTGTATTTTTTAAGTTCGGTGGTGCGTTGTCAACCCCTTAGCCGGGCGTTAGGCATAAGGAAATTATGGAACTCATTCAGCTAAATGAGAGTGAGCTAAAAATGTTGCGTGATGGTCAATCTGAGCTCAAGTATATGATTGACGGAATTCCACCAAATCATGTTTTAGAACGCTCTCTTAATCATTATCGTGATTCAATTTGTGAAGTTTGGTCTTTACCATACTTTATAAAGTCAAATGACCAGCTAATTGGTAGTTGTGGATTCAAGAACCCACCGTTCAACTGTCGAGTCGAAATCGGTTACAACGTAGCTTTTGGGGCTCAAGGCAAAGGTATTGCAACATTTGCAGTTAACAAACTTTGCCAAATTGCGTTTGAATCTGGTTTAGTCAAAGTTGTCTTTGCATTAATCTCTTCTAAAAATTCGGCGTCACTAAATGTTGTTCGCAAAAATGGATTTATTTATAAAAATATTGCTGTGGATAGTGATGGCGAATCATTAGAATGCTGGGAATTAAGCAATAATATCAATGCGTTGGAAAATGCCTAACAAACGCTTCAAGAGGGACTTCCAACGCGTGGCATTTTTATTATGCGTTGGTTTTTGTGTTTACGGTGTTATGCGGAAACTTGGTAGTAGCGTTGTCAGCCCCTTAAGCGGGCGTTAGGCAAAGTGAGTTTTTATCAGCTAAATCGAGTTGGAATTGAACGGTAGATTCCATGTTCTCATGGTTGAACTTAAGCAATAAATAGTCATCACATATTTGTTGTTTCTTGATCGCGTTGGGTTGCTTAGCGCTGTAAATTCAGCGGCAAAATAACCTTCAGCATCCAAACGTCCGCCGAGCATGCTACGCTCGTCACTTTTCTTC
>NZ_CAWNMR010000048.1:0-4910 GCF_963875615.1 Vibrio sp. V09_P4A23P171 | reverse complement strand
ATGGATTACCGTTAGGGAGTTGCAGCAGCAGTTAGCCCTACTCGATATCCACCGCACCACTCGCAGCATTAAACGCTACCTCGATGAAGTCATTGTGGAGGTGTTTAACGTGGAGTGTGATTCGATGAGCATGCCCCATGTTTATCGGAAAACCTCAGAGCAATTACTGAAACTCAACAAGCAGGAAATGCTCTATTGGCAACTGACCAACAAGTACTTACTACCGCTGGTTCCTGATGCACTGAATTACGGGCAAGGGTCCTCCTCGGAGAGAGACAAACCCTTTTCACACAAGGGTTCAGCACAGTCAAAAGAGCAAGCATGGTTAGCCAAAGTACATGTAGCATTGCCCACTATTCGCGAGTGGAGTGACGAGCAACGGCAAGTGTTGAATGCGGTACACACGGCATTATTGCACAACCGTATGCTCAAGATATCTAGCCAAGTATTGCAGCAAGAGAAGGCGCTCATTGAGCCACTGGGACTCTCGGTTCAGTGTGACGCGCTCTTGCTGCTCTTTCGATTATCCGGTCAACACACGATACGCACCCTAGCCTTGCCTTTGATTGATGAGGCCAGTGTATCGACGTTTTCTTTTACCTATCCGACTGATTTCAATCTTGAGCGGTTCATGCGTGAACACGATGGAGTCAGTGCGTCCTGAATTTCACTCACCGATAAGGAGAGCACCGTTATGACATTAACCAACACTCTACTCCGATACGCCGCTATGAGCGTGCTGTTTATCGGACTCACCGCTTGTAGCGACCAGGACGAGACTCAAGCAGCAACGGCTGATATTGAAGTGTCGATATCGGCTAACCCCCACTGGGGAACTTTGGTCTTTGACCTTCAAGCTATCACCGACAACACCGTAATTAGCAATGTAGTGATTAACCGTGGCAACTGCCGATTACCTGCGGGGACTACCTCAGAGCTATCAAGAAACGTTTCATTGAAGTTCGGCCAAACCTACACCGGATACAGCAACAACTGCACCGTAGACAGCGTGAAAGAAATCGAAGTCACCTCCAGCGCTGGCACCTTTGTCTACACCTTCTAACTTTCAATTCCCAAATAATACACTCAACCAACTCGTAAGGATCAACTATGAACAAGTCATCTCTACTTATTGCAACAGCGTTAGTTTTCTCAACCTCTTCCGCATTTGCTGGTGGAACGCTGGGCGGCAACCCATCCGCGGATTCGGGAGCCGTCAACGTCAATGTAGGCAAATGTACTCAATACAAATTGGATGTGAAAGCGGCAAAAGAGTCTGGGAAGGATGTATCGACCATCGCCGTTCCTAAAGGCTGTGAAGCCATCAAAGAAAAGTAATGCCACCAGCAGTGGTAAAATGACAATGGGGAGCAATCACGCTCCCCATTCTTTTTTTGTCTCAATGCACAAGCGGCACAATCAATAAACTAGCCTTCTAAACTCATTTTTGGACAGAACTGTTTTATACTTCCTGCTAATTTACTGAACCATCAATTATCTAAAGTATGGCAAAATTTATTGCGCAATATTGATTGATAGTGCAGACGACTCGCTTTCTCAGCGTATTTCCATGAGTTAGCTCATGCCTATTTTCAATAGTCAACAAACTGTAATGAAAGTATGATAAATGTCGAATTTAGTAATCCTAAACATCTACAGGGCAATTGATGAAAATATTATTTGTGTGCAAACATAATGCAAGCAGAAGCATTTTGGCTGAAGCAATTGCAAAAAAATACCTGCCTGAAAATTTCCAAATCGCAAGTGGTGGTAGCCATCCTAAGGGTCAGATCAATCCTCGTATTGCACAATACCTTGAAATGCATGGCTTTGATGCCTCTGAGTTTCACAGTACGTCATGGGAAGAAAGGCTTAGCTTCCATCCAGATCTAATAATTACTGTGTGTGACACAATGCACAATGAAACTTGCCCAAACTGGTTATCTGCTGGTATTCGTGTTGCTTGGGATCTTGAGCCATTGCCTAATGATGAAGCTTCAGTCTCCGAATTTAACAAGCAGTGCGATAAAGTATACTCCTCTCTAAAACGAAGAATTGGAGCTCTTGCAAACATCGATTTTCAAAATCTCGATTCTGAAGAAATAAAACAGCATGTGCTCGATCTGAAATCAATGTAGATAAGTGTATACGTAACGAACTGATACTACTTCATTAACGTTTTTTACAGCTCTCGCTTATTCGATGACTTGAGGTTAAAAAATAATGCCAGCAATCGTAGCTGGCATTGGTGAACAAATCTGCTTAGTTTTATTTATTGCTGAGCCAGTTTTTGATTTGTACCTATAGGCAGCCAAAACGAAATAATGGTCGTTAATGCTAAGAAGGCAAAGGATACCCATAGACAGGCTGAGAACCCCCACATTTGGAACACCCATCCAGATAGAATCGTCCCTATCAAGCGCCCCATTGCGTTTGCCATGTAGTAGAAACCGACGTCCAGAGACACACCATCGCCCTTGGCATAGCTGACAATTAAGTATGAGTGCAGTGATGAGTTCACAGCAAACACAGCACCAAAAATCATCAATCCAACGACAATAACCACTTCTGGGTGCCATTGCTGCTGAACACTGTAAGCAATTACGCCAGTCACTATAGACAATACCAACGCCCACACTATCGCGGCTTTACCATCTGGAGTATGCCCCGATTTACTGCCTGTTATCTTTGGTGCAATTCCTTGAATGATTCCGTAACCAATCACCCAAATAGCCAGGAATCCACCTACGGCGCTATGATCCCATCCAAACACAGATCCCAGATAGATAGGCAGTGCAATCACAAACCAAACATCACGCGCACCAAACAGGAACATACGAGCAGCGGATAGAATGTTTACGCTGCTAGATTTGGAAAAAATTTCAGAGAACTTAGGTTTATTTTTCGCTTTGCCCAGGTCGGATTTAAGGCTAATCACACTGCCGATAAAGACCAGTAAAAGAACACCAGCCATCGCAGCTACCGCATATTGGAAGCCAATCATCGATAACAACGCACCACCTAAGAAAAATCCTGCACCTTTTAGCGCGTTTTTAGAGCCTGTAAGTATGGCGATCCACTTATACAATGCTCCTTGCGCATTCTCTGGCACTAAGGTTTTGATGGAGCTTTTCGCACTCATTTTGTTTAGGTCTTTGGCAATACCTGACAAGGCTTGTGCCGCCATGACCCATGGAATCGAGAGCCAACTTGCAGGGACAGCCAGCATTGACAGAGCGATGATTTGCACTCCCAAACCGATATTCATCGTTCGGTTCAACCCAAGACGAGCACCTAGCCAGCCACCGATGAGGTTAGTGACGACGCCAAAGAATTCATAAAAAAGAAACAGGGAGGCGATCTCTAAGGTTGAATACCCCAAATCATAAAAATAGAGCACCACCAACATGCGTAATGCGCCATCGGTAACAGTGAAGTTCCAATAGTTAAATGTGACCAACATGTACTGGCGGACATTTTGGTTGAGTTTAGACAACATATTCACTCTCTTTAAAAAAAGAGCCGCCTAAGGCAGCTCTTCAAGGCTTCTATTGATTAGCAAATTGGTGGATGTACTCAACTTGTACATCTTTAGTAAACGCGCCAGGTCGTAATGACTGGACATGAGTGATGATTTCTTGCAACTCCCAGCCTTTCTCTAGCAAGAGATGGGCGGCAAGCAAACCAGTACGCCCTGATCCTCCCATACAATGCATCGCTATCTTTTCGCCATTTTCTATAGCTTTGTGTAACGAAGGGGATATATGTTTCCAGCGAGCCAAAAACGCTTCGTTTGGTGCGCAGTCATCTTCTATTGGTGTATGGAACCATTGCAAGCCTGCTTGCTCAACAAGGTCTGGCAAGTCACCAACACCTTTTTCTTGCATCTCATGAGTGCTCAGTGCCGTAACAACGATGGTTACACCTTGAGACTTTAGTTGATCAATACTGTCACTCAGCGACGCTTCTTTAGTGCCAGGACAAGGAGTCAGTATTAACGCTGCGTTATTGTCTTCAACAGGCAGTTCCCACGTAGGATGTGTCATTGGTTTGATTCCTTATGCTAGGCCGACTTTACGAACAAGTTCTGCGGTACGTGTTGCGTAACCCATTTCGTTGTCATACCACGCATAGATTTTCACCATACGCTTGCCAACAACCATAGTCGAAAGCGCATCGACAATCGTTGAACGTTGGTCGCCTTTGTAATCAATAGAAACAAGAGGGCGCTCTTCGAAACCAAGTATGCCTTTCAGCTCATTCTGCGACGCTTCTTTAAGTAAATCGTTCACCTCTTCAGCCGTGGTGTCACGCTTAACATCAAAAATAATGTCGGTTAATGAGGCGTTAGCTAACGGCACACGCACTGCATGACCATCAATTTTTCCTTTAAGTTCAGGAAAAATTTCGATAATCGCTTTCGCAGAACCTGTGGTCGTTGGGATCAAACTCATACCACAAGCACGCGCACGGCGAAGGTCTTTATGCGGTGCATCCAAAATGGTTTGCGTGTTGGTCAAGTCGTGAATGGTCGTAAACGATGAGTGTTCAATACCAAGTTGCTCGTGAATCACTTTGACGATAGGCGCAATGCAGTTGGTGGTACAAGACGCAGCGGTCACAATCTGGTGTTTCTCTGGATCAAAAATGTGATCGTTCACACCAACCACAATGTTAGCAATCCCATCTTCTTTGACTGGCGCGGAAACAACCACGCGTTTAACACCTTGCGCTAAATACTGATTCAAAAACTCAGATTTACGGTGTTTGCCCGTTGCTTCGATGACCACATCACAACCAGACCAATCGACATCACTGATCGCTTTTTGTTGTGAGGTACGAATAACCTGACCGTTGGCAATGATCGCATTACCGTCGCTTGTCACTTCATGATGCCAACGGCCTTGTAT
>NZ_CAWNMR010000047.1:0-5125 GCF_963875615.1 Vibrio sp. V09_P4A23P171 | reverse complement strand
TTTGGAAGAAAAGTGACGAGCGTAGCATGCTCGGCGGACGTTTGGATGCTGAAGGTTATTTTGCCGCTAAACTCACAACGAAAAACAACTCAACGCGATCAAGAAACAACAAATATGTGATGATTATTTATTGCTTAACTTAAGCTAGAAAACATGGCATTTACCGTTCAATTTCAACTCGATTTAGCTGATAAAAACTCACCTTGCCTAACGCCCGCTTAAGGGGCAGCCAACGCTACTACTAACTTTCCGCATAACACTGTAACCATAAAAACCAACGCATAGTAAAAATGCCACGCGTTGGCTGTCCCTCTTGAAGCGTTTGTTATAACGAAAGTTCGTCAAATAGCCCATTAATATTGCTTATTGAATTACTTAAATTTTTCTTCTCTACTCCTCTTTCGGAAAGATATTTAGCTATAACTGAAAAACATGAATCTACATCCTTCAGTTCTTCATCAGTAAAAGTTATCGTTGATATACCAAACTTAGAGAAGTATTCATTTCTTTTACCCATTTCTTTAGACCATTTTTTAGATAAGTCTTCATTAATATCTATCTTTTTTACATCTCTGATTCTATCTACAACCATATGCGTTGATGACGGACTTATCTCGAAACCCACGAGTTTATTCGTATATGGATTAAGTATAGTGTAATCAAGTCTATATTTGTGTTTAGCTTCTTTTCCTGCGTACCTCAACTCTGGGATTAAAAATGGCTCTTCATATGCATTGTCTGAATTTTTCAAATAATCTATATAACGATCTGCTATAGCTTTTTCATACTGCGAATTAGAAACTCTTTTTAAAACACTTCTATAAAATTGAACAAAATCCTTTGATGATTGAAATTTCATTGGTTCATCAGAATCCGGATCAATTAGCCCTGTATTCATAACATGCCTAATTGTCCAGAAATTGAAATCTGATCGTCTCATTTCAGATTTGTCGTTTACCCAGTCATCATTTCTCATTTCAGGAGAAATGAGTAATCCCCACACTAAATTTCCACTTCCAAACCAAATTGTCCAAAGAGATTCATCAGGTTTATGCCTTACTCTTTCTTTAAAATTTCGATAAAAATTACGGGTAAGAAATAATATTAGGTACTCTTTTAAGAGATGATCTTGGAGGGCATGCATTAAGAAATATTCACGATTAACCCTATTATAGGGAGCTTTGGGCTTTAGTCGTCCTCGAGCAGCTTTTTCTCGTACACTTTTACCTAAACCGTCAATCCACATACTAATGAAATCATTGGGATCTAAAAAAACAGTGTTAACACTATCTACGTAAGTATTATTATTCGCTCCCATCATTGCATGAAATGAATGTATAGAACGAATACCTGTTATTTCTTCAAATCGAATTAATGCTTTATCTTGTAACAACTTCAAACGAGCTGTAAGTAACTGCTCTTTTTCTTCTAAAAATTTTTTATTGATACTTACTACGTCCATAATTACCTATTTTTCGTTATAACGCCCGGCTAAGGGGTTGACAACGCATAGCCGAACTCAAAAAACACACTGTAAACACTGAACTTCAATTTTGTACTAAAGTCACCATGCGTTGGCAATCCCTCTTGAGCCGTTTGTTAGCTATTTTTCCCAGTGACTGATTTGAATGATTCAAAAATGAATGTCGCCAATCCACCTGCAACATTTGAATTTGCATAATCCTTCAAAGGATCACAAAAATTTGATTTGAATTTATCAATAGCCTCTTCTGGAGAAGAAGCATAAATCGTATCACCTTCCACTTCTAACCCCGAGCTCAAAAGTTCTTCCTTTTCAAAAAGATAAGTTTCTGAACTCATATCCAGATAAGTAAATGCATTACGATTTGAATTTGGTTTACAGAAAAATTGATACTTTGACATCTTTAATTTCCTTGCTGCTGAATAAAACAATAGTTAACGCCCGCTTAAGGGGCAGACAACGCTACTACAAAGCTTCCGCATAACACCGTAATCACACAAACCAACGCATAGTGAAAATGCCGCGCGTTGGATGTCCCTCTTGAAACGTTTGTTAGTTTTTATGCTGCAACAAGAACTGCTCTAACATTTTACCCACCAATTCCGGTGATTCTTGATGCGACGAATGTCCTGTCAATGGGATATTGGCAAAACTACAACCTGCAATTTTCGACTTTAAAGCCACTGCCTCATCCAATGAAAACAAGAAGTCATTATCACCTCGTATTACTAATGTCGGGCAACTAATTTTTTCAACTAATTTATGTGGATAACCAGATTCTGTTGTATCAAGCCAGACTGTTTTTACAGCGTCTACGAGTTTAGGGAAATCCGGGTTAGGATTTGACGCCTCATATAAAGCAACATCATCGGCAAACCTTGATGACCAAAATTCAGCCGTCAAACCACTTAGTAATTCAACTGATGGATCATCTGCCTCTAATCGCCACTGCGAACCCAGTGTCACCAAACAAGATACTCTTTCCGGTTCTTGTATTGCTAAACGATAACCTACGATACCACCGTCACTAAAACCAAAAATCGAATATTTCTCAATACCCAAATAGCTAAGAGCATGCTGAACGTCTTGTTGATATTGCATGTAACTAAGTGGACGATTGCCTAAAAGGGACTTCCCGTGACCACGGAAATCTATACTTATCAATTGATAGTCAGCAGCAACATATTTATGCATTGAACTTAACTCATTCAACGAACCAAGACCGCCATGAAGCATCAATAATGGCTTGCCGTCATGATTACCTGAAAGCTCGTAATAAATCTCGGAGCCACTAACACTTACATAACCATTTTTATTTTTCATTTTATCGACCAACTACGTTTGTATTGATTTGACCTAAAAAACTAACGCCCGCTTAAGGGGCAGCCAACGCTATTACCAACTTGCCGCATAACATCGTAATCACAAAAACCAACGCATGGTAAAAATGCCACGCGTTGGCTGTCCCTCTTGAAGCGTTTGTTATGTTTAAGCTTCAATAACTTACGTTTTACCTAAACCAAGATTAACTCGGTTTTGACTGACAAACAAAAGCCAAAACCCAGAAAACTGAAACGACTCATAGATTTGAAAAACAGACTTTGAATTTCGCCAATTCAAGCCCCAAAATCTGTGTTCAAAATACTGATTGCGCCAGCTGAACCAACCTCGCGCTTACTCGAAAATTGAATGAGGCAATTCTCTGAATTTCCAGCGCCAAAGAATAATTGTCCGGAAAACAGCGCCCGCTGAAGCCAACTTGCCGACAAACACAAAACCAATCAGCCGAGGGAACAAAGAAAAATCATAACCCACTGAATTTACGTGATTAAACATAACGCCCTGTTAAGGTGTGAGCAACGCAATACCGAAGCTCCCGCATACCACCTTAAACACTAAAAGCAACGCATTGTGAAAATGCCACGCGTTGCGAATCACTCTTAAACAGATTGTTAGGTGAATTTATACCGCTGAAAGATAAACGCAAACTTCTCTCTCACCACCTTGCATACGAAGTGTTTGATTTTCTACGTAAGTAACACCAAGTTTATCGATAACTGACTTTGAACGGTCATTACCAACAAGATGCATGACCTTTAACTCTCGCAATCCATGACTTTCTTTTGCGTACTCAATTAATGCCTTTGATGCTTCTGTCGCATAACCTTGCCCCCAAAAATCAACGCCCAACCAATAACCCAAGATTCCTTGGCCATCTTTTAAGCTCGGCAAACTCACGGCTCCAATAAGCTCTAACGATTCTTTACGGACAATCGCATAAACAATGCTCTCTCCGCTGGCAAAGCCAACTTCATGTGTTTCGATCCATGAAATTGCATCTGAAACTTTATATGGATGCGGTATGTTTGCCGTCATTTCTGCGATTCGTTTATCACCGGCCAACACAGATACTTGCTCTGCATCAGAGTGTTCAAATGGCCTAAGGATTAAACGTTCTGTTTCTAAAACTTGCTGCATTATTCCCCCAATTCACCTAGCGCCCGCTTAAGGGGCAGACAACGCTACTACTGACTTTCTGCATAACTCCGTAGTCACGAAAACCAACGCATAGTAAAAATGCCATGCGTTGGCTGTCCCTCTTGAAGCGTTTGTTAAGCGGCTTTTCCACTTGGCTTGAGCCTAAAACCGTCATCATCAAAGTCAGCAACTCGGATTTCAATTGATTCAATCAAGTCGCTCAGTTTAGTCGTAAGCTCTATAATTGTTCCTTTATTTATATCGAGTGGATTACCCGCTTTGTCATATCCACCTCGATGAGCACAATGATGTCGATTACTTACCGCACGATAAAACCAAGATATGTCCCCAAAACCAAATCCAAAAACACTAGCATACATTTTTGTTGTAGATTTAAGGTTATGAAAGATTACCGAATTAAGATGCTTAGCTATAGTCTCTTTAAGTGTTTCTTGACGAACAAAAATTTCTGAAAGATCAAACCTCATTTTAGCTACCTCAGGGTCACTTTCAACTAAACGCCTTAGTAAAGTATCAGACTCAGTCACATAGTGATTAAATGTAGAGAACAGATAACCCTCAGCTGAAGCTATTAAATGACTATAAAGCATAACATGATGTGCATATTGTGCCTCTGGATCCACTTCAGAATTTACTAACAACATTACATATTTTAACTGTTGTCGAAATAACTTGATTCGGTTGCTTTCTTCTGGAATTAACAGCTGCAACTCATGTTCTTCATGCTGTGGCTCTGTTGTTTCAACCCGTACTTCACCATGATTTACAACACACTCAGTGTCATACGCATTATTCTTTATGAGCACGTGATAAGGTCTACCACAACTATCACATTCAACTTCAGATTCAGTTTCTTGAAATTGTTCCCGTTCCTTTTCTGTGTCTGCGATATGTACTGAGTAGTAAACACCCTCTCGAACAACACTGCCACATTCGCAGTCGAAAGTAATATTAGTGTACATGTTTCCTCTTGAATTTATTTTTGCCGCTTAACGCCCGGTTAAGGGGCTGACAACGCAAAACACTGAACCTAAAATAACAACCGTAATCACAAATGCTGATTTGAACAAAAACCGCCACGCGTTGGCAGTCCCTCTTGAACCGTTTGTTATAAGCTGCCACTAAACGTTTGGATTACTTGAG
>NZ_CAWNMR010000046.1:0-5251 GCF_963875615.1 Vibrio sp. V09_P4A23P171 | reverse complement strand
TTGGCAATCCCTCTTGAGCCGTTTGTTAGGCCAACCAATTGACACCGACACTTTTACAACCAAAGAACGAGCTTTTTTGTAAACTTAAAACAAACTAACCCATTCATTTATAAACCAAAACCCTAAATCAGCAAAGAAACAAAAAATTCAAATTAAGCGATTTGGAAGAAAAGTGACGAGCGTAGCATGCTCGGCGGACGTTTGGATGCTGAAGGTTATTTTGCCGCTAAACTCACAGCGCTAAACAACCCAACGCGATCAAGAAACAACAAATATGTGATGATTATTTATTGCTTAACTTAAGCTAGAAAACATGGCATTTACCGTTCAATTCAAACTCGACTTAGCTGATAAAAACTCACTTTGCCTAACGCCCGGCTAAGGGGTTGACAACGCATAACCGAACTCAAAAAACATACCGTAAACACTGAACTTCAATTTTGCACTAAAACCGCCATGCGTTGGCAATCCCTCTTGAGCCGTTTGTTAGTTTTTGTGTTGCAACAAGAACTGCTCTAACATTTCACCCACCAATTCCGGTGATTCTTGATGCGACGAATGTGCTGTCAATGGAATATTGGCAAAACTACAACCTACAATTTTCGACTTTAAAGCCGCTGCCTCATCCAACGAAAACAAGAAGTCATTATCACCTCGCATTACTAATGTCGGGCAACGGATTTTTTCAACTAACTCATGTGGGTAGCCAGATTCTGTTGTGTCAAGTACAGCGTCTACGAGTTTAGGGAAATCCGGTTTAGGATTTGACGCCTCATATAAAGCAACATCATCGGCAAACCTTGATGCCCAAAATTCAGCCGTCAAACCACTTAGTAATTCAACTGATGGATCATCTGCCTCTAATCGCCACTGCGAACCCAGTGTCACCAAACAAGATACTCTCTCCGGTTCTTGTATTGCTAAACGATAACCTACGATACCACCGTCACTAAAACCAAAAATCGAATATTTCTCAATACCCAAATAGCTAAGAACATGCTGAACGTCTTGTTGATATTGCATGTAATTAAGTGGACGATTGCCTAAAAGGGACTTTCCGTGACCACGGAAATCTATACTTATCAATTGATAGTCAGCAGCAACATATTTATGAATTGAACTTAACCCATTCAACGAACCAAGACCGCCATGAAGCATCAATAATGGCTTGCCGTCATGATTACCTGAAAGCTCGTAATAAATCTCGGAGCCACTAACACTTACATAACCATTTTTATTTTTCATTTTATCGACCAACTACGTTTGTATTGATTTGACCTGAAAAAACTAACGCCCTGTTAAGGGGTGAGCAACGCAATACAGATGCCTACGCACACCATCTTAATCACTAAAACCAACGCATAGTGAAAATGCCACGCGTTGCGAATCCCTCTTAAACAGTTTGTTATATTTACTTTTTAGGATCAGAAAACGTCACATGAACCATTGGCTCATCGTTTTCGTAGTGAGTGAAAAAGTGGAATTCCTGAAGGAATACATGATCATTGTCGTATAAATCTTTACATTTAATTTTTAACAAGCCATCAACTCTTTCTATCTGTTTACGATGATCTTTGACAATAAATGATGGAATGCAGTTTATCTCAGCAAACTCTCCTGAGTGAATGTTTCGAGTAAGAGCAGGCCAAGTATTCAGCTCCTCGCAATACAGAGGCTCTTTTAGTTTATCCTCTGTAACCTTAAACTTACTGCCTGCGATAACTACTTCTTCTGCGATCCAACAAACTTCACACTCTAGAGCTGGCCCCAACCCATGATTCCTAAGTATTCCATACCCTCTATCTTCCAGTTCCAATACGATAGACTCAGCATTTTCGGGTAAAGATATTACCGTTTTTAAATACCCTGGATTATAACCTGGTATTGCAACACCTCTATTGGCAAACTTAATAGGGATTTGCCAGCCCCCTCTTTCAAACAAAAGTAAAGGTCGAACTTGAATATGCCTTTCTTTTGTGATCTCACGGAGTGAGCGGACAGAAAACAAAATGGTACCTACGATACCAATACTGGTTACTATTGTTGTAACTATCTGAGCTATATTGCTCCAATCTTGTAATGTCAAAAGAGCCCCTCTCCTTTGTAAATATAACGCCGCATTAAGGTGTGAGCAACGCTACCACCTGACCTAAACCACTGCGCCGTAAACACAAAACCCAATCTTGAGCTGAAAATGCCAAGCGTTGAGAATCACTCTTAAATGCTTTGTTATGTGGCTATTTTCTAGGGCTTCATTTCGTCAATTGGTAAGTCTGTATCCGAGCATTCATTGATTAGCTCAATAAGGTGTTGTTCTGCCTGGATAGCTGACTGAACCTTACTCTCAGCATGTATTCCGTATGATGAAGCATATTGGTATCGACCTTGTACAATAGCTGAAACGCCTTGAATTTTAGCTGTCATTAACTGCTTTTCTACTAATTCTTCTTGTGCTTTAGCAGACTTTCTTTGCTCTTCACGGGATGCTGCCAACTCGCCTCTAGTCAATGCTAATTCTTCACGTTGTAACCCTAGCTCTTTGCTTTGTAAAAGGATGGCATAGATCATCCCCGCAAATGCTAAACCAGAAAACAATGAAGTAAGCCCACCAAACATATCTCCAAACAAGCCGCGATCGCCATGTTCTGGAATAAGCTCAAGCACTCCCACACCATAAATTAGCTGAAGTCCGACGACAGCAACTGCAAAATAAATTAACCCTTTATACTTCATTTTTTCCTCTAAACTTGATTTGCCACATAACGCCCGCTTAAGGGGCAGCCAACGCTACTACTAACTTTCCGCATAACACCGTAATCACAAAAACCAACGCATAGTAAAAATGCTGCGCGTTGGCTGTCCCTCTTGAAGCGTTTGTTATGTGAATTCTCGATTGAAACGCCTAACTTTTGTACGCACATTTTTCATAGGTGATGACGTATTAAACTGAATCATGCGCCCCAAAGTCCATTGTTCATACCACGCAACACCATATAAGTCATGATTACTTAAGCTTGAAATGAGTAAAAGTATCTCGTTAACCGTAGACTCAAGTTCAATGAGTAAATCATTGTATTTCCACTCACGATACTCTTCGTGGAAGCTTTCAGCGAGTGAACCTAATTGGTTCCATTTATAACCAGTTTCCGGGAAATCTACATGTTGGTGTCGAGATCTTAGCTGATGCCATTTAAGAACCAGTTTTCCCCAACCAATCAAGTAAGCCACTGTATCACTAACACTAATGACAGTACCTTTGACGTTTCCCTCTACTCCAGATTTGCGAGCTTTACTTTCCGGAATTGAACGATAGTCAGCCATGAGTTTCGGAAATATTGAGTTTATAGCTAACTCTAATTCATCCTTATTTTTTGGCACAGAAGACATTTTGATCTCCATTCACATAACGCCCGGCTAAGGGGTTGACAACGCATAGCCGAACTCAAAAAACACACTGTAAACACTGAACTTCAATTTTGCACTAAAGTCGCCAAGCGTTGGCAATCCCTCTTGAGCCGTTTGTTATAAGCGTGCTTCGTTTTACCATGTTTTATCTAAGTCTTGTGCGTATAAAGAAATAGCTCGCTGATACTCTTTAATTGCATCACTATTCGTGGTCGATACTAGAAGTCCAAGTAGCAATGATATCGCTTCTTTATAGCGTCCCAAGTTGTAGAGGCACATGGCATAGAAAGGCTGAACTTCAATAGAACCAGGGTAGTCACTGAGAGTTTGCTCGAAATAGCTTAACGCCTCTGAATACATGCCAAGGGTTCGATAAGTGCTCGCTAGCCCAAACAAAGCATCAAACCTTTCTACCGACGAAAGTAGACCCGAAAGAGACAACAGATAATGAGCAACCGCTTCTTGCTCTTTACCCTCATTGTCGTACGACCAAGCAATTTGCAAGTGAGCCTTAGCAGAATAAGCCTCATCATTTAATAACGTTTTTAGTAAAGCTCTCGACTCTTGATACTTAGCCTTTTTCCGCAATTCAATCGCTTGTTTGATGAGACTTTCCATAATTTTCCTCGAAGCTTATAACGCCCGCTTAAGGGGCTGACAACGCTACTACCAAGTTTCCGCATAACACCGTAAACACAAAAACCAACGCATAATAAAAATGCCACGCGTTGGCTGTCCCTCTTGAAGCGTTTGTTAGCAGCCAGTTTACGAATCTGGTTCTCTGTACTCGATTGACTCTGCGTCAAAATCTGTAACTGATTTAGTTTCAACACCCATTTTATAGACTGGATGTCCTTTGAACGTATAAAAAGGATTAGTATCTTTGCAATAGCGAATCTCGTCAAAGTCACTTTCGTTTAAAAATACATTGACTGTCGACCCTCCCACACGACGAATCGCAACTATTTTACTCGCCGGATACATCTTATACACCTTGCCGTATATTTCTTGGTATGCGCCTAAGTAAGTTTCATTCGAAAGTTCAACTAAATAGTTTTTAGTTTCTCTATCAAATGCGACTACAGTCTCTTGACCTTTAGCCGGTGAGCCGATGGATATTTGGCTAACACCTCCACTTGTACCAATACGGTTAACAATCGTTGAAATTTCTTTAAAAATGGAACTAATGAATATGCGTTTGTTGGGGTCGTTTTCATTTTTTAGCTGTTGGATTACGTCACCTACATAATAGCCAACAACTCCCGATATAACCCAATCTGCTACTTTTAACATAGCTTGTTGAGTATGTGGGTCAGCCAATATTGGAATTAGGGAGAAACCATCGGAGGCTCTTTTTCGCTGGCCAATTTGAAGAGATAAATGTTGCCTCTCTTCATTTGAAGGGAATGCACCTTTAACCAAACGGTCTTCCTGAGCTAAATACGCTTTATTTATAATTCGTTGAAAAGCAATTAAAGATTCGCCAAGATCATAAATACTGACTCCGCGTTTATCTAGATCATCACCAATAAAACGAATGGTAAAGAGCCCATTTTCATATTTTTCTCTTTCTTGCATTTGATACCCTTATACATAACTACCAGTATGGCTGCTAACGCCCGGCTAAGGGGTTGACAACGCACCGCCGAACTTAAAAAACACACTGTAAACACTGAACCTCAATTTTGCGCTAAAGTCGCCAAGCGTTGGCAATCCCTCTTGAGCCGTTTGTTATAAGCTGCCACTAAACGTTTGGATTACTTGAGTTATTAAACGAATACATGCGTATTTCATCCCTTGGAAACCAGCCTAATTTTTCGTAAAAATTTTGCGCATTAACATTATT
>NZ_CAWNMR010000045.1:0-5344 GCF_963875615.1 Vibrio sp. V09_P4A23P171 | reverse complement strand
AGCGAATAAAGCCGTAGATAACTTGCAGCAAAAAGCGGACTCACTAAATTTGCAAGACCTTAATCTTGACGTTCTTGGTGATGCGACTCAAAAAGCACAAGAGTTTACTCAGTCAATAGATTCGTTGATCAATACCGACTTCACCGATCACCAAGCAGTTGTTGCCGCTACAGAGAAAATTTCTAATTCCTACAGTTGTTTAGTTGACGTTTCTTCGGAAGCAACAGCGGAAAACTTGCTAGATAAAATCGTATCATCAGTAAAGAACGATCAAGTGTTAGCAATTATCGAAAAAGGCGTGGCACAAGCTAAAACGGCGAAAGAGTGTGTTATGTAGCCAGTGTGTGCTAACAAACGCCTCAAGAGGGACTGTCAACGCGTGGCGTTTCCAGTCCCATTGAGCCGCGGTGGTTTCGGTTGTTGTGTTTGAGTTTTGTGTTAATGCGTTGTCAGCCCCTTAGGCGGGCGTTATGCTTAAACCATAAAAATCAGTTGGTTGTGTTATCGATTTCTTTGGCATTTCGTTCAGGTTTTTTCGGCAATTCAATATTGTTTGTCGCTGCCTAATGAAACGGCAATCTGTCTGTCGCTGTAAATTTCAGTGTCATTGCCTCATTGAGTTGTTGTGCTCATGCGTGGTGAATTGGTTTGTCGGAGAGTGTTTCCACATTGGCCTAGTTGCTAAATGAAAGCCTGCATTGGTCAGTTCATAGGTAAAAAATGAGCCAGTTCAAATTCAAGAAACTCGAAGTTTGGCCAATGATTTCAGTTGGTTATTATTGGTTGGGTTCAAATGTAAAGTGTTGAAGCTTAAGCATAACAAACGCCTCAAGAGGGACTGTCAACGCGTGGCGTTTCCAGTCCCATTGAGCCGCGGTGGTTGCGGTTGTGTGTTTTAGTTTAGTGGTAATGCGTTGCCAGCCCCTTAGGCGGGCGTTATGGCTCATTCATTTGATCTGGTCTGTATATAAAAACAGTTCTTCTTGTTTTCATGCTTTCGTCTGTATAAGTTATTTGTCATCTTTAAATCAGGTAGGCGACTAACAAGTGCGTAGTTCATTGAGAGAAAAGGTAATTCAAGTTTGTTCTAAGAAGATTGAGCAGAAGGGTGATAATGTTGGCGTTTCATTTTATGCGTTTTTTGCTAACAAAAATGACGATCCAGATTTGTTGATGGAAGCAGCAACATGGTGGATTCAAGAGCACAAATTAGATCATTTCGAGAAAGCTCATAAGATCATATCGATGGTGAAATCTGGTATTTAGTGAACTGAGCCATAACAAACGCCTCAAGAGGGACTGTCAACGCGCGGCGTTTCCAGTCCCATTGAGCTGCGGTGGTTACGGTTGTTGTGTTTGAGTTTAGTGTTATGCGTTGCCAGCCCCTTAGGCGGGCGTTATTTTGCTTATTCAAATTATGGAGGAAAGCGGTAAGTGTTATATGCCAAAGCTTTAAGTATTGGAGACAAAATTGGTTTTTTCTCACCATCTTCACCGGCTACAGCCTTTGCTCCAAATCGATTTCAAAGAGCAAAGGCTTATCTTAAGGCACAGGGATTTCAGTTAGTTGAAGGTTCGCTTACGGGAAAATCTGATTATTACCGCTCAGGCTCGATTCGGGAGCGTGCTGAAGAATTGAATCAACTTATTCGGGATCCGAATGTCCGTTGCATCATGTCTACCATTGGAGGCAATAATAGCAATTCACTGTTGCCGTATATTGATTATGAAGCCTTAAGAAACGATCCAAAGATCATCATTGGTTATTCAGATGTCACAGCTTTATTGCTCGGGATCTATGCTCAAACAGGACTCATCACATTTTATGGCCCAGCCTTAGTCGCTTCGTTTGGTGAGTATCCTCCATTGGTTGATGAAACCTTTCATTCGTTTATCGATCTGTTGTGTTCAGAGACGAATCAATATCAATACACTATGCCCTCGTCATGGACAGATATTAAGCACGATTGGGAAACTCAGCATTCAGCTAAGCCCGTTTATCCGAATGAATGGCAGTTTATCGGTAAAGGCAAAGTGACAGGCAGAATTATTGGCGGGAACCTCAACACCATGGCTGGGATCTGGGGTAGTCGATACATGCCAGAGATTGAAGTTGGCGATATTTTACTCATAGAGGATTCTCTGAAAGGTATCGAAAATGTCGAACGTTCTTTTGCACATCTCGCAGCTTGTGGCGTTTTTGAGCGGGTGAGTGCGATCATTTTGGGGAAGCATGAGTTATTTGACAACAAAGGTACAGGGAGAACACCTCTGGACGTTTTAATCGAAGTATTAGCGGATAAAAATGTACCTATATTTTATGGCTTTGATAGTTGTCATACGCATCCGATGCTCGTCACACCATTAGGTGTGCGAGGTACAATCGATTTCTACAATCATACCTTTAAGCTAGAAGATCGTTGGGTAAAAGCAAAATAACAAACGCCTCAAGAGGGACTGTCAACGCGCGGCGTTTCCAGTCCCATTGAGCCGCGGTGGTTGCAGTTGTTGTGTTTGAGTTTTGTGGTAATGCGTTGTCAGCCCCTTAGGCGGGCGTTAGTTTCTCTCAGGAAAGACCATCAAAAATTTACGCCCAAGGTTCTGAAAATTCAGCTTTTGGCGTTCAAACTGCACAACTGGACTTTTAAGTTTGGCTTGATGCTGATTTGGTAGAAAGCGTTGAAAGTTCAGTTGTTTCAAAGTCGCTGAAAGCCCAAAAACTTCGATGCTCCAACGTTGTTAGATGTTCCACTCGGAAAGTTTGGTTTCACAAAAGGCAGCATCATCGCTGTGATCTTGCTTTCTTTGTCGCGGACTCTTAACCGTGGCCAACTTAACCTTTATTGTTTTGAGTTTTGGCTGTCAACTTCACAGCTTTTGGCGTTGGACGTGTGCTTGTTCGATGCATTTGCGTAAAATGACTTTCAAGCAAATGTGTTAAAAGTCATTGCTAAACAATAGGCTACGAAACTAACAAACGCCTCAAGAGGGACTGTCAACGCGTGGCGTTTCCAGTCCCAATGAGTCGCGGTGGTTACGGTTGTAGTGTTTGAGTTTGGTGTTATGCGTTGCCAGCCCCTTAGGCGGGCGTTAGCTTACAAGGTACTACGGTGTGTTTCTACTAAGTCGTAAAGAGTCAAAATTAGGTTATTGCCTAAAAGCGTCTGCTGTTTCTTTCTGCTCCGCAGGTGCGCTAGCGGTGATTGTTGATCTTCTTTATGGTCTCCCCGCTGATGGTCCTGATGTGGGAATGACTTTGGTTGATGTGCTTGGAACAGTTTTGGTTGGCCCAGCCTTAGAAACATTATTGATGACACTGATACTGGTGCTCATCGCAAAATTTACAGACAGAATTTTTTTAAGTGCCTGCTTGTGTGCGTTTATCTTTTCTGTTTTACATTCTATGTCACACCCACTTTGGGGCATGTTTACATTCATGCCATTTGTTGTTTTTGGGGTGGCATTTCAAGTATGGCGGCAGAGTTCACCAAAAGTAGGGTTCACAATAGCCTTTTTAATTCATGCGCTTCACAATAGTTATGTCCTCTTAGTTGGCATGTTAGGACAGTAAGCTAACAAACGCCTCAAGAGGGACTGTCAACGCGCGGCGTTTCCAGTCCCAATGAGCCGCGGTGGTTGCAGTTGTTGTGTTTGAGTTTAGTGTAATGCGTTGCCAGCCCCTTAGGCGGGCGTTAGCTTCTTAAAGGCTAGAATCATCAAAATCTAAGCTCATTTGTTGTGAAAATTCAGCTTTAAGCGTTCAAGTAGCACTATTTGGCTTTTTAGTTTTGCCTGATGCTGATTTGGTAGAAAGTGTTGAATGTTCAGCAGTTTTCAAGTCGCTGAAACCTATCAAGCTTCGATGCTTCAGTGTTGTTTGACGTTCAGCGCGGTCAGCTTAGTATTTACAAAATACTGCATCATCGCTGTGATCTGGCTTTCTTTGTCGCGGACTCTTAACCGTGGCCAACTTAGCCTTGAGCGTTTTGAGTTTTGGCAGTCAACTTCACAGCTTTTGGCGTTGGACGTGTGCATGTTCGATGCATTTGCGTAAAATACTTTTCAAGTAAAGGTGTTAAAAGTCATTGTTAAACAATGGGCTACGAAGCTAACAAACGCCTCAAGAGGGACTGTCAACGCGTAGCGTTTCCAGTCCCAATGAGCCGCGGTGGTTTCGGTTGTTGTGTTTGAGTTTTGTGGTAATGCGTTGTCAGCCCCTTAGGCGGGCGTTAGTTTCTATCTAGAAAAATCATCAAAAGCTCAGTCTCAACGTTCTGAAAAATCAGCTTTTAGCGTTCAAGTTGCACAATTGGGCTTTTGAGTTTTGTTTGATGCTGATTTGGTAGAAAGCATTGAAAGTTCAGTAGTTTCAAAGTCGCTGAAAGCCCAAAAGCCTCGATGCTCAAATGCTGTCGGATATTCAACACGGTCAGTTTGGTTTCACAAAAGGAAGCATCATCGCTGTGATCTGGTTTTCTTTGTCGCGGACTCTTAACCGTGGCCAACTTAACCTTGTTCGTTTTGAGTTTTGGCAGCTAACTTCACAGCTTTTGGCGTTGGACGTGTGCATGTTCGATGCATTTGCGTAAAATACTTTTCAAGTAAAGGTGTTAAAAGTCATTGTTAAACAATGGGCTACGAAACTAACAAACACCTCAAGAGGGACTGTCAACGCGCGGCGTTTTCAGTCCCATTGAGCCGCGGTGGTTTCGGTTGTTGTGGTTGAGTTTAGTGTTATGCGTTGTCAGCCCCTTAGGCGGGCGTTATGCAACACGAGGATAGATATGACATCATCGAGTTTTCAAGTTATTGATGCAAAATCCTATTTCAACATAATGGTAAAGCCTCAATATGAGCAATTTTTAGCTCAAAACTCCTGCGTGAAAAGTGCGTTGCTTTCGACAATGCTAACGTATCACATGTACGAATGGGCTCACCCTAAAGAGAAGTTTTCAATAGAACGGTTTGAGAAAAGATATCCTGAACAAAAAGAGCTAGCCAATTTATTCGAAATGGCTAGAGACATCACTAATGGTTTGAAGCATTTTAAAGTTAAGCCAACGACAACTCGTAGCCAAAGAGGTTTTTCATCTGCATTTAGTAATGCTTTTGCTCGCCCATTGATCATCGTGTCCCCTTCAGGAGAGGAAATTTCAGTAGATCAATTTCTCGAGAAGATGGTTATGTTTTGGCAACGAAACATTGAGAAAGTTGCATAACAAACGCCTCAAGAGGGACTGTCAACGCGTGGCGTTTCCAGTCCCATTGAGCCGCGGTGGTTATGGTTGTTGTGTTTAAGTTTAGTGTAATGCGTTGCCAGCCCCTTAGGCGGGCGTTATGTGTT
>NZ_CAWNMR010000044.1:0-287353 GCF_963875615.1 Vibrio sp. V09_P4A23P171 | reverse complement strand
CAACAAACCAAGCTTTTGAATCAGGAAAACTCAACAAGCAAGACTTTCAGAAAATGCGAAATGCTCGATTAACTTGCCCTTTCCACACTTTGCGCCCGCTAAATTCACAACAAACCAGCACCAAAACTCATTGAGGCAAACAAAGAACCTTGCCTATTTTACGGCTTGAGTAAACTACGAATTTTAGGGTAAAAATGCTCATTTGCCGACAACACAAAACGAATGGCCGGAGAAACCTCAAAAGATTGAACCCCTAAATTTATCTGAGTTGCATAACGCCCGGCTAAGGGGTTGACAACGCACCGCCGAACTTAAAAAACACACTGTAAACACTGAACTTCAATTTTGCACTAAAGTCGCCACGCGTTGGCAATCCCTCTTGAGCCGTTTGTTAGCTGCTGCACTTTAGCCGGAGATTGACTACCCAACGGCCTAATTTAAAACACATTATTGTTTTCAAGCGACAAAGTAAAACGGACAACTGAGAAACTAAAACCTAACCTACGAACACACTTGGCAAAGAAGAAATAGCAGGAAAACTGACGAGCTTCTAAGACTTAAATTTACAAAGAATTCTTTCGAAGAAGCCAACAACCAAGTGCACGAAATCCATTTAAGCGCGAAAGAGCCTCAAAACCAAAGAAGCCACACCAAAGAAATAAACAAACACACCACTTCCCGTAAACAGACTTCGGTTAGTTCAAGCACTTCACGAACAGTGCCACTGGCGAGATACATGGAAAAGTGCTGACTTTCAGGTGTAAAGCTAGAGCCTCTGACTAAGAAAAATAAGCGCTTAATTTTATGATTTTTCTTAGCCCCAGCTAACGCCCGCTTAAGGGGCAGCCAACGCCACAACCAACTTTCCGCATAACACCGTAATCACAAAAACCAACGCATAGTAAAAATTCCACGCGTTGGCTGTCCCTCTTGAAGCGTTTGTTAGGTGTGTTTCTACAATGTTTCAATGACTAGCTTTCCTTTTTCTTTCTGCAATACAACACTAACGTCTGCATTTAGAGGAGGCAGCTCAACACCACTAACTATAGTTTCACCAGCATTAATCATGGAAAAGTAGTTTTCCTTCGCATCTCGAGAGTTTGAGCGGTCCTGAAGCAAATCATTATGTATAGCTAATGCACCGTAAGCGGTAGAAAATGCCTTTCTCGCTTCTTCCCCAAGATATAAGCAATTTTTGTTGTACCAATCTTGGCATTCCATGACGATGCTTACACGCTGATCCGTATGCATGTTGGAGATAATTTTTCTCCATAACTCAAAAGCTTCCTGATGAGCCTGCATTCTTTTTTCCGGAGCAACCAATTTCAGTTGGTTGTGAGATTTTTGCATTTCTAGCCAAATGTTATTCTGATGAATAAGTTCTTGCAGTTTTTCGCCATGGAATGATTTTACTTTTTCCACAGCCTCAGTAATGGAAGAAATATCTTCTTTAGTAGCTAAGTTTTTTCCTTTTTCTTTTAAGTAGGATGGCAAAAAGAATTTTGTAAACAAAATACAGATGGAAAATGCCAAGCCAAAGCCGATTCCAAATGAACTCATATCCATGTTGTATACTCCAAAACACCTAACGCCCGCTTAAGGGGCAGCCAACGCCACTACTAACTTCCCGCATAACACCGTAACCACAAAAACCAATGCATGGTAAAAATGCCGCGCGTTGGCTGTCCCTCTTGAAGCGTTTGTTATGTTCGTAGTTCAAGTTTGACTTTGGTTGCTTCTGAATCGGGTAAATCGTAGAACTTTCGTTTTGCTATGGCCTTAACAGGGTTGCCTAGTTTTCTTACATTACTTAATTTCCACGCCAACCAGCCACTCTCAAACTCTGATTCATCACAGCCTGAATGCTCACAATCCTCTTTTACCCAAGGTTCACACGAGACAATATCAACAACAGCAATAACCTGCCCTGTCATATCTTCATCGCCCTCTTTTGTTAACCGTGTGCTATTTTGGACCAGAGCAACATTGAGCATTGGTAACACTTCTGGACGCCAAGTTCTGATTTCCAACAACTTGGTTTTGTTCGCAATCATTGTTCCCCACGGCTCAACTACAGATAGCGCTTTCACATTTTTCTCCAAAGAACATAACGCTATCTATACAACAAAATGCGACCTAATTTACCATGCTACCGCCACTTATCATGAACTTTGATAATTAGAAATCTATCATATAAATCTTTTTTATCAGATTGTTAGTTGAATAAAAACTGCGTCAGACTTCACATTAGACGACTTTATGCAACTTAGTTTGTTGACTAAACCAAAAACAACAATACTGTATATAAAAACAGGCAATTTTGTTGGGAAAATATGAAATCACAATTTATTTTAAGCATTAAAGAGTATATGCAAGCGCGACACTATGCAAAGAAAACTATAGAGGCATATTTGCACTGGATAACACGATTCATCTACTTCAATAACAAAACACATCCAATGAGAATGGGTAGTAAAGAAGTTGAGATGTTTTTAACTGACTTAGCTGTTAATGGGAAAGTAGCCGCGAAAACACAAGCGTTAGCGCTTAACTCTCTCCATTTTCTGTACCGTGAAATCATTAAAGAACCGCTATCAATTAGCATGAATTTCAAGAAATCTCAACTTGCTCAGAAATTACCAGTAGTGATGACAAGAACTGAAATTAAGCGGTTTTTAGAACATATTGAGCCACGATATCAATTGCAAATTATGCTCTTATACGGATCAGGGCTGCGGCTGATGGAATGTGTCAGACTCCGAATACAGGATATTGATTTAGATTATGGTGCGGTTCGGGTATGGCAAGGAAAAGGAGGAAAAAACCGCACCGTCACACTTGCTAAGGAGCTTTATCCACAACTAGCTGAGCAACAAGCATTAGCTAAGCGTTACTATGATAAGGATATGCAAACCAAAGGTTATGGAGGAGTCTGGTTACCCAATGCGTTGCGAGAAAAATATCCTTCAGCTCCTTATGAGTTTAATTGGCACTACTTGTTCCCATCTAATTTACTTACCTTAGATGAGAATAGTGGGTTGAAACGAAGGCACCATATTAATGAGTCGGCATTGCAGCGAGCAGTTCGGAAAACCGCTCATGATGCTGAGATACAAAAGTCAGTTTCATGCCATACGCTAAGGCATAGCTTTGCGACACACTTGCTAGAAGCGGGAGCGGACATCAGAACAGTACAAGAACAATTAGGGCATAGTGATGTAAAAACAACTCAGATTTACACTCACGTACTGGATAGAGGCGCCAGCGGTGTATTAAGCCCACTGTCGCGCTTATAAATAAGCGCAATAAAAAAGGAGAGCATACTTGCCCTCCTTTTCTTTAAACCTTCACTGCTAAATTAAAGAGCAGTTTTTGCTTTTTCAACAAGCACTGCAAATGCAGCTTTGTCGAATACCGCGATATCAGCAAGGATCTTACGATCGATCTCAATAGATGCTTTCTTAAGACCGTTAATGAAACGGCTGTAAGATAGACCATTTTGACGAGATGCTGCGTTAATACGCGCAATCCATAGCTGACGGAACTGACGCTTTTTAGTGCGACGGTCACGGTAAGCGTATTGACCAGCTTTGGTTACAGCTTGGAAAGCTACGCGGTAAACACGTGAACGTGCTCCGTAGTAACCTTTAGCTTGTTTTAGAACTTTCTTATGACGTGCACGAGCTTGTACACCACGTTTTACGCGAGGCATTATGCTTCTCCTAAACTAAACGATAAATAAACTAAAAAGAATTAAGCGTATGGCAACATGCGCATAACACCAGCCACTTCACATTTTGGAAGGATTGAGTTAGGGCGTAGTTGACGCTTGTTCTTAGTAGTACGCTTAGTCAGGATATGACGTTTTGTAGCGTGCTTAAATTTAATACCGCCAGCAGTTTTCTTAAAACGCTTAGCTGCACCTTTGTTGGTTTTCATCTTAGGCATGATGAATAACTCCGCATTGTAGTAGTTTAAATAACATGTAATTAGGGCGAATAACACCCCACCGTCTTTCAACGGCGAGGTCTCATTACTTGTAAGCCGTTAATTACTTCTTTTTAGGGGCAAGCATCATGATCATCTGGCGTGCTTCAATTCGACTCGGGAAAGACTCAACTACTGCAATTTCAGCAGTATCCTCTTTCAAACGATGAAGAACATCGACACCGATGTCTTGGTGCGCCATCTCACGGCCACGGAAGCGAATAGTAACTTTCACTTTGTTGCCTTCTTCTAGGAAACGGGTCAGGTTGCGTAGTTTTACCTGATAGTCTCCAATATCAGTCCCAGGACGGAATTTAATTTCCTTAATCTGGATCTGTTTTTGCTTCTTCTTCTGCTCTTTAGCAGTCTTGCTCTTTTCAAAGAGGAACTTGCCATAGTCCATCACACGACAAACTGGTGGCTCGGCGTTAGGGCTGATCTCTACAAGATCCATACCAGCTTCTACAGCAGCTTCTAATGCTTCGTTGATTGATACAACACCAACGGATTCACCATCTGCGCCAGTTAAACGAACTTCACGAACGCCACGAATTTCACCGTTTAAACGGTGCTGGTTTGGTTTGGCCGGCTGTTGGCCACGTCTTCCGCCTTTAATAGTTTATTCCTCCAGATTGAGCTTACGGCTAGAAACTTCGGCTTGGATATACGCAATAAAGTCATCCAATTTAAATTTACCTAAGTCCTTGCCCCTGCGGGTACGTACTGCGATCTCTCCGGCTTCCATCTCTTGGTCACCACAAACAAGCATATACGGTACACGCTTTAAAGTGTGTTCGCGGATTTTAAAGCCAATCTTCTCATTTCTCAAGTCTGCTTTGGCTCTAATTCCACATTTTTGTAGTTTTTGTGCTACTTCCTGAGCGTAAACTGACTGTTTATCAGTAATGTTCATAATTACCGCTTGTTCCGGCGCTAACCACGTAGGGAAGAAACCTGCATACTCTTCGATAAGGATACCGATAAAGCGCTCAAGTGAACCCAAAATTGCACGGTGAATCATAACCGGAACAAGACGCTCGTTACTTTCGCCAACATATGTCGCGCCTAGACGAGCAGGTAAATTGAAATCCAGCTGCACTGTACCACATTGCCACGCACGATCTAAGCAATCATGCAAAGTAAATTCAATTTTAGGGCCGTAGAATGCGCCTTCACCTTCTTGAATTTCAAATGGGATATCCATTGCCTGCAGTGAAAGCTTTAATGCTTCTTCCGATTTATCCCAAATTTCATCACTACCAACACGTTTTTCTGGGCGTGTAGACAGTTTAACAACGATGTTATCAAAACCGAACGTCGTGTAGGTGTCGTAGACCATCTTGATACAAGATGTCACTTCTTGTTGAATTTGATCTTCGGTACAGAAAATATGGGCGTCATCTTGAGTAAAGCCACGAACACGCATAATACCATGTAATGAACCTGATGGTTCATTGCGGTGGCAAGATCCAAACTCAGCCATACGCAATGGCAGATCACGGTATGATTTCAAACCTTGATTAAATATTTGAACGTGGCCTGGGCAGTTCATCGGTTTAATTGCATATTCACGATTTTCAGATGACGTCGTGAACATGGCATCCGCATATTTATCCCAGTGACCAGAACGCTCCCATAGAACTCTGTCCATCATTAATGGACCTTTTACTTCTTGGTAGTCGTACTCACTGAGTTTTTGGCGAATGAACACTTCAAGATCACGGAATATAGACCAACCGTTATGGTGCCAGAATACCATCCCTGGAGCTTCTTGCTGCATATGGAATAGATCGAGCTGCTTACCAATTTTACGATGGTCACGTTTAGCCGCTTCTTCTAAACGCGTTAAATGGGCTTGAAGTGCTTTCTTGTCATGGAATGCCGTACCATAGATGCGCTGTAGCATCTTGTTATCGCTGTTACCACGCCAGTACGCGCCAGCGATGCTAAGCAGGGTAAAGTGTTGGCAGAAGCTCATGTTAGGTACGTGAGGGCCACGACACATATCAATGTATTCTTCATGATGGTATAGACCCGGTCTGTCATCACGAGCCACATTCTGATCCAAGATTTCCATCTTGTATGTTTCACCGCGAGCTTCAAAAGCATCACGGGCTTCCTGCCAACTGACTTTCTTTTTGACAACTTGATATTTTGTCTTGGCAAGCTCTTTCATGCGCTTTTCGATTTGCTCTAAATCATCTTGCGTGAGTGATTGCTCAAGATCGATATCATAGTAGAAGCCGCTGTCGATCGTCGGACCAATCGCCATTTTGGCTTGTGGATAAAGTTGCTTTAATGCATGGCCAAGTAAGTGCGCACAAGAGTGGCGTACGATCTCTAAACCATCAACTTCATCTTTGGTCGTTATAATTTCAAGGCTAGCATCATTTTCAATAAGATCGCACGCATCGACGCGCACACCATCGACACGGCCTGCGATCGTTGCTTTTGCAAGACCAGGGCCGATAGAAGCTGCAACTTCCATTGTCGATACAGGGTGTTCAAAATGACGTTGACTGCCGTCAGGAAGAGTAATAATAGGCATGTATAATCCTTACAGTGGTGTTGCATACCAAGCAACACGTGTTGAGTTTGATTGAAAATAACCCATCGAAGCTCACTCGGTAACACGAATACCGGAACTTCAATGAAGTGAAGATTTTAACTAGCTCACGCTAGAAATGCAAAGATCGAATTATATAAATCAAAAGAAAAAGCCCATGATAAATATCACGGGCTTTGGAGTTTCAATAATTGATTATGCTTCAGCGCGACGAGGACGACTTAACGTACCCGCATTGGCATTAGCACTAGCATTGCCGTGACCACGTTCACCACGGAAGTTACCACGATGGTCGCCACCACGGTTGCGGTCAAAACGACGTTCACCATCACGACCAGTCGCCGCTGCACCGTCACGGTTGCCACGGAAGCCACCTTCACGGCCACCACGACCTGCGCCAGCCGCAGGAGCACCGCCTTCACGATTACGGAAGCCACCGTTTCCGCCTTCACGACGGGCACCACCACCGTTACCACCTTCACGACGACCACGAGACTCGCGGAAGTCATCAAAGTCACATACAACAGCACCGACTTCTTTTTGGCGAATACGCAGTTTACGCAATTTGCCTTCAACATCTGAAGACATTGATTTAGGAAGCTGTACGAATGTATGGCCTTGAGCAAGTTTAATTGCACCAATTGAACCTTTGGTTAAACCAAGTTCATTAGCTAAAGCACCAACGATGTCTTTCACTTGCACGCCTTGCTCACGGCCGACTTGTAACTGATAAGTATCCCAGTCATTGCTCGCAGTACCATATTCGCGGCGACCTTCGCGTCCATCACGGCTATCGCGACCGCCTTCACGGCGTTCACCACGCTCACTACCCTCTTTACGATCACGGCGACGTGATTTTTCACGCTCGATCGCGTCAACCATTGGATCTGGGCCGACATAGAACAGTGGACGATTGCCTTGTTGGCGCTTCAGTAAAATGGCCGCCAGTGTTGTGGCATCAATCTCTAGGCTTTGTTGAAGTTTTTCAATGAGCTCAACAAATTTGTCTAAAGCAGTATGACCTTTGTCAGCTTCTAGCTCTGCACCCAGTTTGATGAGACGAGCTTCAGCAACTTTGTCACGCATTGGAAGTTGAATCTCTTCCATTTGAGAACGAGTTACGCGCTCAATCGTACGCAACATACGAATTTGGTTCGTGCGAACTAGAAGGATCGCTTTACCTTTGCGTCCAGCACGGCCAGTACGGCCAATACGGTGGATGTATGATTCTACATCGAATGGGATATCATAGTTGAACACGTGTGTAATACGTGGAACATCAAGACCACGAGCAACAACGTCTGTCGCAACAAGAATGTCGATTACACCCTGTTTGATATGATCAACCGTGCGCTCACGCAGTGATTGCGGAATATCACCATGAAGCGCTGCCGCTTTAAAGCCACGAGATAATAACCAATCAGCTAAACGCTCGGTGTCTTGACGAGTACGTACAAAGACGATTGACGCATCGGTTTCTTCTGTTTCAAGAAGACGAGCCATCGCTTCATCTTTTTCAACACCTTTAACAACCCAATATTGCTGCTCTACTTTCGCAACAGTTTGGTTTGAACCTGCTACGTCAACACGAGCAGGATCACGTAGGTAACGGTCAACAATCGTCTTCACCATAGGAGGCATAGTCGCAGAGAACAGCACGCGTTGAGCGGTGCCAGGTGCTTGTTCCATGATCCAAGTTACGTCATCAACGAAGCCCATTTTGAGCATTTCGTCAGCTTCATCAAGGACGAAGGTATGACATTCGTCCAAATGAAGGCGATCACGAGTGATCAAGTCTTTTACACGACCAGGTGTGCCAACCACAATATGAGCACCATTTTTCAGAGCGCGCATTTGGTCAACAATAGAAGCACCGCCATAGATCTCAAGTACTTTAAGGCCTTGAATCTTTTGGCCAAGGTTTTTGATTTCTGCCGCAACTTGGATAGCAAGTTCACGAGTTGGTGCCATCACAATTGCTTGTGGCTTGTGTTGAGAAAGGTTTAATTTGTTCAGTAGAGGTAGAGAAAACGCAGCCGTTTTACCTGTACCTGTTTGTGCTTTACCTAGCGCATCTCTTCCTTCAAGAAGAAATGGAATAGCAGCAGCTTGGATAGGAGTTGGAGAAACGAAACCCATTTCATTTAGAGCAGAAAGGATTGAGTCGTTTAGGGCTAATTCACTAAATTGAATTACAGAGTCTTGCATGGAGATCCCACTAGATTAATTAACAAAAGGTCCCACGTGCTCTACCAATTCCAATACCGATCCATTAAAAAGAGCTGAGTTCCGTTCAGATGCGGATAAGTCTTAAAACGCATCAAGCCGCTAGGGACATATAAGGGACGCGGATTATTCCCTAAAAGCATAAAAAAAGCTAGTAAAAATTGAATTACATCACAAAAATTCGTCATAAATGACCATTAAGCTCATTAATTCACCCAAAACGAACACAGAAGCTGCATTTACAGCGCACTGTTAAAGCAGACTAGCAAAAATAACGCTTTCGGTAGTAATCATCCCGCTCAATGATTATAGTGTGCCCAATCGCATTTGTTAGAAAAAGAAACATGTTTCAAGATAATCCGCTCCTTGCTCAACTCAAGCAACAAATCCAAGAGAACTTGCCTAAGAAAGAAGGCACGATAAAAGCCACTGAAAAAGGCTTCGGCTTTTTAGAAGTTGACAGTAAGAACAGCTTCTTTATTCCGCCTCCGTACATGAAGAAATGCCTACACGGAGATAAAGTAGTGGCCATCATTCGCACCGAGAATGAGAAAGAAGTGGCTGAGCCTCAAGAGCTGCTTGAGCCTTCACTAACTCGCTTCATTGGCCGTGTAAAACTGTACAAAGGTAAGCTGAATGTCACGCCCGATAACCCGCAACTAAAAAGGCAATCGCTGAAAGCCAAGGTGCAAAAAGGATTAAACCCTGAACATTTCTCTGAAGGTGATTGGGTTGTTGCACAGCTTATTAACCATCCACTGAAAGACGATAGCGGTTTTATGGTTGAAATCACCCATAAAATTACGGATGCCAACGATAAGATTGCGCCTTGGTGGGTGACTTTAGCTGAAAATGACTTGCCTAACAGTGAGCCGGCTGGTATTGAACATTGGCAGCTAAAAGATGATGCCGACCTACAACGCATCGATATGACCCACCTTCCTTTCGTGACCATCGATGGGGCATCAACTAAAGATATGGATGATGCACTGTTCGCCCAAAGAACCGAGAACGGTGACTTCACATTAACCATTGCCATTGCAGACCCAACCGCATACATCACGCCAGATGACGAGATGGACAGTGTCGCGCGTGAGCGGGGTTTCACTATTTATCTCCCTGGCCGCAATATCCCAATGTTGCCACGTGATTTAGCCGATGATTTGTGTTCGTTGATGGAAAATGAAGTTCGCCCTGCCCTTTGCTGTACCGTAACAGTGACTAAAGAAGGTGTGATTGGCGATGACATTACCTTTTTTGCGGCCAACATTAAATCGCACGCTCGATTGGTTTATGATCATGTATCAGATTGGTTAGAAACGGGCACTTCTGCCGATTGGCAACCAAGTGACCAAATCGCTTCCGTTGTGCGTGATTTGTATGATTTTTCATTAGCGCGCGCACAATGGCGCGAAACATACGCGGTCGTGTTTCCTGATCACCCTGATTATAGATTTGAACTGAGTGAAGACAACGACGTAGTGGCAATTCATGCGGATCTTCGCCGTAGTGCTAACCGTCTTGTTGAGGAAGCGATGATAACCGCGAATATCTGTGCGGGAAAAACGCTCAAAGCGCATTTTGGCCAAGGTGTGTTCAATACGCACGCGGGGTTCAAACCCGAAAAAATTGCCGATGTTGTCGAATTAGTCAACCCAACGGGTGAGCTTGAATACACTGCCGATAACTTAGCGACTCTAGAAGGCTTTGCCTCTTTACGTCGCTGGTTATGTAAGCAAGAGACCCGCTATCTGGATAATCGTATCCGCAAGTATCAAGCTTACAGTGAAATAGGAAACCAACCTCTTCCGCATTACGCAATGGGTTTGGATATCTATGCCACTTGGACTTCTCCTATCCGTAAATATGGCGATATGATCAACCATCGTATGTTGAAAGCACATATTTTAAACAAAGAGCCCGTACAAACACCGGATGAAACCGTTGGTGAAGAGTTGGCACTACACCGCAAACACCACAAAATGGCCGAACGTAACGTAGGCGACTGGCTCTATGCTAGAACGCTAGTAAACGAACCGAGCAAAGGCAGCCGTTTTACGGCTGAAATTTTTGATATCAATCGCGCTGGCATGCGCGTACGTCTTTTGGAAAATGGCGCAGCCGCATTCATTCCTGGTTCTTTAATCTTAGACAACAAAGAACGTATTGAATGTAATGCGGAAAGTGGAACGCTGCTTGTCGATAAAGAAGTCGTCTTTAAGCTCGGTGATACGCTCGAAGTCGTGCTCGCAGAAGTGAATATGGAAAACCGCAGTCTGATTGCAAAACCGACTCAGGTTTTCGAACCGTTACCTATACCTTCAGAAGCTAATACCACTACCCAAGGGGAGTGATTTTAGCAGCATAGACATTTCTATCAGGCATTCTTCGGAGTGCCTTTTTATTGCTTATTGATCACCAAAAGTAAGATTTAGGATCTTTTTCAATTTCGCGGATCAACGCCGTCAAATCCGTTGTTTTAGGGAGAAAAGGATACGGCAACCAATCTTCAATTTCTTTATCGGGATCCGTATTGGGAATATACAGCGCCCATTTAGCTTCTTCCCAAATCACTTTTGCTACGATACTTGAATAGTCGCAATGCGTTGAATCTAATTTGTAATGGTGTTTGATGAAGTGCACACCGTTAACGATCGGCTCAAAACAGGATTTGCCTAATTCAACAGACACACTTTGGTTACGATTATGGCAAACAAGCTCTGCTCTTCGTTCTAGTTGACGTTGCAACAAATTCACTACCGCCATTTTACCCTCGCTCAAACACGGCTTCCTGACATCTCGACTATAGCTGACTTCGCTTATCTCTGATATGAAAAACCGTAAGGCTACAAACCACTTACCTTTGTGGTTCACAAAAGTGTCATCTATACGACATATTATGATGGCTCAATTTTTCTAAATAACCATATTGGAGCCACTATGTTTCGAGTCGCGCTTGCTACACTGCTTTCAACTTTGCTACATACCCAGTTTGCCTTCGCAAGTGAAGTTAATATTTCTGGCTCGACCTCGGTCGCTAGGATCATGGAAGTATTCGCCGAGGACTACAATACCGCACACCCTGAAACTTATATCGCGGTTCAAGCCGTGGGTTCGAGTGCTGGCATCACATTACTGAAAAAAGGTGTCGCAGATATCGCCATGAGCTCGCGCTACCTCACAGAAAGTGAGCAAGATGAGACGATGAGCACCCTACCGATTGCCTATGATGGGCTGGCTGTTGTAATCAATCGCTTAAACAGTATTGAAAATCTGACTCGTGAGCAGTTATTTGATATTTATAAAGGGAAAATAACCAACTGGAAACAAGTCGGTGGTGCTGATCAAAAAATCGCAGTTGTGACCAGAGAAGCATCATCAGGTTCCCGCTATAGCTTTGAAAGCTTATTAGGCCTGACTCGTGTGATTAATGATCGCTTAGTGTCAGACATCAGTTCCAATAACTTAGTGGTCAATAGCAATAGTATGGTTAAAACACTGATTAACCATAACCCTCAAGCGATCGGTTTCATCTCTACGGGATCGGTAGATAAATCGATTAAAGCGATAAAATTTGAGGGAGTAGAAGCCACTGCAAAAAATATTGTCACTCATGAATATAAACTTTCTATGCCATTTTTAGTGGTCTATTACCCTGAAAAAATCACTAAAGAGACTCAAGCTTTCATTGCATCTTTAAAATCAGCGGAAGCAAAGGCTCGCATAGAAGAATATGGTTATATTCCTTTGAAAAACAAATAAATACAAAACAGGAGAGTGATCGACTCTCCTGTTTTATGCCATTTTTCTAAAATTAAAAATGGAGTTGGATCACTGAAACCACGACACAGCCTGGGCGACGAATACCTTCAATCTCCACTTTAATTTCTCTCTCGATCTCCAAACCTTTTTTGATTGGTGTAACTTTCAATAGAGTACTAATGGCTCTTACTCGGTTTCCTGATTTCACTGGATACGGGAAACGAACTTCATTTAAACCGATATTCACCACCATTTTTGCGGTCGGAAATATTGGTTTGTCAGGATCAACGCTATCCGTCAATTTAGGTAACAAGGCCAAGGTCAAAAAGCCGTGCGCAATTGTGGTCCTAAATGGAGAATCAACTTCCGCTTTTTGAGGGTCGGTATGAATCCACTGCATATCCTCAGTTACTTGACCAAACTGGTTAATGCGCTCTTGATCAACCACCAGCCATTTACCCGTATGAATGACTTCACCAATCTGAGTCTGGAGCTGTTTATACAGACGTTGCGCTTCAGGTTTGAGTATCAAGGGTTCGGCAATAGGAGCATCTTCATTCACTGCTGGTTGGTGAAAATCTCTAACCCAAGAAAACAACTGGCGACTGTTTGTTTTATGTAGAAGCTCGCCCCAGTACTCACGTACTGAAGGTGATACCCACTGCATAAGCTCAGAGGAGTACTTGTTCATTGAATCGCCACGATGCTTAAAAAGATTCTCGACTTTCATCTAAACCTCGGTGATTAGTTAGAATGCCCTTGGATTGAGGTAATTTTGAAGTACTTCACACTTAGCTGCAAACACTTTCGAGCGTACAAGCGTTCCCTGAAACACACAAATTACATATAAATCAATCAAATAAAAATAAAACACCATTTTATTAGATAACTAGGTTGTAGAGTATATAGCTCATAAAATCAAGGGAAGCGGTAAAAACAGTGCTTTACTGTAACTGAAAACGTTATTGCGGTTAGCCAAACCGAGTCGATGACTCAACTTATTGCTTTACAATATTATGGTGGCTATCTATTATGCGCACCACACGGAGAGATGGCTGAGTGGTTTAAAGCACCGGTCTTGAAAACCGGCGATGGTTAATAGCTATCCTAGGGTTCAAATCCCTATCTCTCCGCCAAATATCAAGAAAAAGCCTTTGATTATCAGAGGCTTTTTCTATTTATAGCATTTGGAAACTTTAGATGATTAAAAACTCATGTGTCTGGAAGATGCAATCATGTTTGGTCATCGCCTCTTCCTCAATACATCAAGAACGAATCACACGAATACCGATAGGTAAGAAGACATAGCCCGCGCACTATGCGTTTCAATCAACCGTAGAAGAGACCGAAGCCAGCAAATCTGTTGGGCTAGTCCAAGTATAAACCCACTCTTTAATATCTTGCCCACAGGGAGACCGCCATAAACGCTCTCCTTTAGGTCGACCAGCTAAGTAGTCGTAAAATTCGATGGCTTGCTTATTGTCTGCCATCACTTCCAAATACACACCGCTATTAGGGAAATACTGCTCAAACCATGCCGCCATCTCTTGAATCAACTGGCGACCAATCCCCCTTCCTCGATAATTTTCATCAATGTGCAGAGACTCGATAATGCTGCCTTTGTCAAAATCGTGGTTACCAAAGGCGCAGATAAACCCACACAGCAGCCCTCCCTCTTCAATCAGTAGGACATGTTGATTAAATGGTGGATTGATTAAGCGAGTTTGCCAAATCAGTAAACGGTCTTCTAGAACGTCGTTATCAAGGTACTCTTTGCCTAATATGCCTTGGTAGTGAGTTCGCCAACTTTGAGCGTGTAGCTGAGCAATTCTTTCAAAATCGCAATATTCAGCTGCTTTTATTTCCATATTCTAGTCCTTATTACTTCCTGTAAGGATTAACATCGTCTTTCATACTATTCGGTTCAAATAGAAAAGCAAAATATACTAGTCACAATCCCTTAAAAGAATCATTAAACCTCTTTGACTTACAGTTGTTCGCTGATATTCTAGCGAACAACTGTAAGCTCAAGGATTTTAATCATGGAATCGGCATCAAAACCACCACTTATCTGGATAAACATCGTCATTTTTAGCTTCAGCTTGGGCTTAGCGACGATTGCAGCCCCTTTGTATGGATGGCAATTTGGCTACGGCATGGAGCATTGGCTTTGGCTGATGATTTGTTTTTCCTTTTGCAACCTTTCCATTACCGCGGGCTATCACCGTTTATGGTCACATAAAGCCTATGAAGCACATTGGGCACTGAGATTATTGTTTGCATTAGGTGGGGCGTTTGCACTGCAAAACAGTGCGCTACATTGGTCTTCTGATCACCGAGTTCATCACAAGCATGTAGACAATAATGACAAAGATCCTTATTCAGCCAAACGTGGATTCTGGTTTTCACACATAGGTTGGATGCTGCGTCACTACAATAAAACCACGTACGATGACTACTCCAACTGCCGTGACCTGCAAAAAGATAAGATCGTCATGTGGCAGCATAAATATTATGTACCTTTGGCACTCGCAATGAACTTGGGCGTTCCTCTGATCCTTGGTTTTATTTATCACGATATACTGGGCATGTTACTGATCGTGGGTGCACTGCGTTTAGTGCTCAATCATCACACGACATTTTTCATCAATTCGCTGGCTCATATATGGGGTAGCCAGCCTTATACTGATAAAAATACGGCCCGCGATAACGGTATTTTGGCTTTCTTCACTTTTGGCGAGGGCTACCACAATTATCACCATATTTTTGAAAACGATTATCGTAATGGGATTTATTGGTGGCAATACGACCCAACAAAATGGCTGATCAAGCTGTGTTCGTGGCTTGGGTTGGCTGGTAAACTGCGCACTTCTCCTCCCCTTAAGGTAGAAAAAGCGAAAGCGTTAATGGCATTAAGCCATGCGCAAAAACAGATCGCCGCGTTACCCAATCAGCAACTCGTTATGGCCAGCATACAACGTGAATTTGACGCTTTAGTCATGCAGTTGCAAGAGTATTATGAATTAAAGAAACAGCTGATCGAAAGTAAAAAAAACAATATGGTTCGTAGATATGAACACTCCCTATTGATGCTGCGCTATCGACAAGTGAAGCAACAATTAGCACTACAAAAATCCAATTGGCAGCTCATTGTGCGTCAGTACTCCTAAATTCATACTTTACAGATTTGATGAAGCCATGCCTTAAATGGCTTCATTTTTCTTAGCTTAAATTATTCTCCCCTCTAACAGAACTTCTAGCCGCATATTTGCTAAATGAATAGTTAGAACGACTAAAACATATTCAAAGTTAAAGAATTTTCAACTAGGTTATCAATTGATAATTTTATTGTTTTAGATCATCTAAAGCTCAACTTGCTCTCGTGCTACAGCATTCTTTTCGGTAAATTCCTTGTCATAAATTGATACACGTTTTTGCAATATTGTTCATAATTTCAGGAGACTTAAATGCTAGAGCTTTTAATTGGCTTGGCGGTAACAGTAGCGGTGGGTTATTTCATTGTTAAAGGTTACAAGCCAGCCGGTGTGTTACTCACCGCAGGTATCGTTTTACTGCTATTAACTGGCGCACTTGGCTATTCAGTGCTGCCAGCCAAAGTACCCTCAACCGGTAACACAGTAACGGATGCACTCGAATTCGTGAAATACATGTTGCGTTACAGTGGTGGCGGTTTAGGCATGCAAATTATGTTGCTGTGTGGTTTTGCTTCGTACATGACACACATCGGCGCCAACAATGTGGTTGTAAAACAGTTTTCTAAACCTCTTTCGGTTATTACATCCCCTTATATCTTGCTGGTTGCTGCTTACATTGTGGCATGTTTGATGTCTTTAGCGGTGAGCTCAGCAACGGGTCTTGGCGTACTGTTGATGGCCACTTTATTTCCGATGATGGTAGCGATGGGGATCTCTCGTCCGGCCGCAGTTGCGGTATGTGCATCTCCTGCTGCGATCATCCTTTCCCCGACATCCGGTGATGTGGTTATTGCGGCGGAAAAATCAGGCCTACCTTTACACGTTTTTGCCGTGGAAACGGTTCTTCCTGTTTCGATCTGCGCCATTATCGTCATGGCGATCGCGGCCTTCTTCTGGAACAAATATCTCGATAAGAAAGACAACACACCGATGGAAAAAATCGATGTTTCCGCCATCGAAGTGAAAGCACCGGCTTACTATGCGGCTCTTCCATTCTTACCTATTGTGGGTGTGTTCTTATTCAACGGAGAAACCATTCAAGGTTTGAGCCTTGATATTTACACCATTGTGGTCGGATCCATCTTCATCGGTGCATTGGTTGACTTCGTGACGAAGCGTTTTAAAGGTAAAGAGACGTTAGAAGATCTAGAATCATGCTACGCAGGCATGGCCGAAGCATTCAAAGGCGTGGTGATGTTGTTGGTTGCTGCGGGCGTATTCGCACAAGGTTTGATGTCGATTGGGGCGATTGATAACCTGCTTCATCTTGCAGAAACCGCAGGCGCAGGCGGCATAGCCTTGATGCTGATTTTGACAGGCCTTACCGTAGCAGCCGCTATTGCGACGGGTTCAGGCAACGCTCCGTTCTACGCCTTTGTTGAGTTAGCGCCATCGTTGGCGGCTAAATTGGGCGTAAACCCAGCCTTTCTCATTATCCCGATGCTGCAAGCCTCCAACCTTGGGCGTACCATTTCTCCAGTATCAGGCGTCGTTGTCGCAACGGCTGGTATGGGCCATATCAGTCCATTTGAAGTAGTAAAACGCACTTCCGTTCCTGTCATCCTCGGTTTAATCACGGTCATTATTGGTACAGTAATCCTTGTACCGATGACAGCATAACGTTAACAAACAATCAGGGCGTCCAACAGGACGCCCTTTTTCAAACCGCTCTTTCCAAATAGGTGTTATTTACTCTCGCTATAGCGCTCCAAGTATAAAATCGTTGCTGCCGTGCGCGATGGGACGCGTAGCTTCTTCAGTAAACTCTTCATGTGCACCTTTACTGTCGACTCAGAAATGAACAGACGATCCGCAATTTGTTTATTCCGATACCCTTTCGCGACCTCTTTTAGAATCTGAGTTTCACGGTCGGTTAATGCTTCAAAAAGATCTTCATGCGTATGACGTTCGGCAAGGTACTGAGTAACAAACTCGCTGTACGCTTTTACACCCGTCGCGGCCTGTCTAAGCAGTTCCACCAGCTCATCTGGTTCTGTATCTTTAAGAAGGTAGCCATCAGCCCCCGCTTTCACCATAGCTTCAATATCGAGCGCACTGTCTGATACGGTTAAAATAACGATGGTAGCGGTTGATTCATCCGCACGAAGCGCTGTTAACGTATCGAGCCCTGACATGCCTTTCATATTCAAATCAAGCAGAATGAGATCCGGCTCGATGTCATGCGCCAAAGCGATGGCTTCACTGCCGTTACAAGCTTCAGCAACCACTTCAAAGTCATCTTCAAAACTCAATAGCTGGTTGATACCACGTCTCATCAAAGGATGGTCATCTACCAACATTACTCTACATCTCGTCAAAATTTGTATCCTTTGAACGTTTATATTTCAATATAACTTCACACCCAGCATTGGGTGCGGAGGTTACTGACACTGCGCCATGCAGCCGCGCCGCTCTTTCTTGCATAATGCTTAATCCATAGTGATTGAGCCTAGCACTCTGTTGATCAAAGCCAACCCCATCGTCTTTGACCGTCACCATCACCTGATCGTCCAATTCATCACAGTTGACTTGAATGGCATTAGCTTGAGCGTGTTTGATAGCATTGATAGTCGCTTCTCGGATCAATTGCAGTAAATGCACTTGTTGATGCGCATCTAAATCAATCGATGACAAATTATTATTAAGCACTATCTCCGCCGTAGTTTGCTCGCCAAGTTCCTCTAGCATGCCCTTAAGCGCTTGACCAAAATTGCCTTCTTTAATCGTTAGCCTAAAGGTGGTTAATAACTCTCTTAACTGGGTGTAAGCGCCCGACAAGCCTTGATCAATATCTAAAATGATTTGCTCTTTTTTCTCTGCGGCATGCGGGGTATCTGCTCGGCCAATCACGCGTTTTAATAGTGATACTTGTATCTTCAGATACGAAAGCGATTGAGCTAACGAATCATGCAGTTCACGTGCGATGGTGGCGCGCTCTTCCATCAAGATCAACTGCTCGGCTTGTTTCTGCGCTTGATTATAATAGATAGCGCGAGACAATATTTGTACGAAGTTATCAATCAAGGCGTTATTTGGACAAGGCAAGCTGTATTGTAGATACAAGTAACCCAGTTGTATCCCATCTAAGCTCAGCAAAAGCGGAGAGAGGGAAAACCCATTGCTCTCGCCTTCGGATAAGCGCGTGCTTTTACCCGCTTCATCACCAATTTCTAACTGGGCAAATATGACCCCTTCAATGGTGACCAAGTGTTGCAAAATCGCTTGGAAATTATCTTGGCTAATGCGCGACGCGGTTAGCTCTTGCGAGCAGTCATACAACACTTGCAGTGCTTGGTTGGCATTTTGCAACTTATAGGTTTTCTCATTCACCGCTTGCTCTAAACCAAGGTACAACTTACCAAGATCGGTAGCCATTTTATTAAACGTGCGGGTTAAGATCCCCATTTCATTATGGCTGGTGACATTGAGCGATACATCAAATGAACGGTTTTGGATCTGCTCACTGGCGGTCACTAGCGAACGCAATGGCCCCACCACTTCCTTACGAATAAAATGCACCACAAACAATGAGATACACAACACACCACCCAACCCCATGCCGCCAAACCAAGCCAGTTGGATCAGCTTTTGTTCTGAGAAGTGCTGCAACTTAAAGACAAAACGGTCGATTTGGCTGACAAATTTCGCTACCTCATCAAGATAGCGGTCTTTGTTCTCGCTATTTAACAAGCTTTTCAGTTCGTGCCAACGAATGATCAACTGATAATAATCTTTGGTGATGTCGTTTGGCACAGGCCAACGCTGCAATGCTTTCATTGATGCTGAATAAAGCGAACGTTCAAAAAGATAAATGTGAGATGAATAATCCACCGAGTTACTTTGAATATCATGTGCCAATCGATAGCTTTGCATACGCATTGAACCAGCAACGTTCACCGCTTCCGCATCATTGAGTGAGGAAGCGAGTGTAAAAATGGCGTAGCCTGTGATGGCAACCGATAACAGTAAAATCGACACCATGGCTTTGGCAATGGTGCTGGTGACCGACTGTTTGGATCGTTTTCTCAAAACATCTCTCCGTGAACCTCTCCTTGCCTATTGTATCTGATTGGGCGCCGCTGTCGTTAAAGCCATTCAATATGTGATCACTCGCGCTTGAATTTATTGATCTAAAACAACATGACTAGCCAATTACCTCCTTGGGGGTATTTATAGAAATAGGACAAAAACTACAATTTGTGTATGGATAAATGAAGATTTGTTAACAAATACAGGAATGCACTTTGGTTGAACTCTCGAAAAGGCGTTTTTTTTCTCGTAATCAGGTCGATGACACCATTGTCCGCTTGCCTTGGATTGCTCACCCCCTCTCCTTTTCAGATGAGTGCACTCGCTGCGGCCGCTGCCTAGACGCGTGCGAAACAAAGATCATCACCTTCGGTGATGGCGGCTTCCCAACCATAGATTTTCATATTGATGAGTGCACCTTTTGTTATCAGTGCGCGCAGAGCTGCCCAGAGCCAATTTTCGCACCGCGCTCAACACAACCGTGGCTGGCTAAAGCAAAGATCGAAGAAAGCTGCTTGGCTAAACGCAATGTGGAGTGTCGTAGCTGCGCTGAGTCATGTGAAGTCAGCGCTATAACGTTCAATTTAGTGATCGGAAAAGTGGCGCAACCGAATGTCGATATTGATGCCTGTAACGGATGTGGCGCGTGCGTTTCCATCTGTCCAACCTCAGCCATCCGTGTGAGCAATATTAATAATAATGAGAGATAAACATGTCACTCAATGAAGTACATATTTCAAGTTTGATCGTTCACGTCGTACCTGAACATTTAGCAGCGCTCAAAGCGACAATCGAATCGTTTGAGAACGCCGAAGTGTATGGCCAAAGCAACGAAGGGAAAATGATCGTCGTTTTGGAAACGGAAAATCAAGGCTTCGTTACTGACACCATCGATGCGATTAACAACTTACCACATGTTCTCAGCACCGCTTTGGTTTATCACCAAATAGAAAGTGGGCTGGATGACACGGATACCAACACTGGAACACAACATTCCCACATTGAGGATGACGTATGAAAATGACAAGACGCGCGTTTGTGAAAGCAAACGCAGCCGCATCCGCAGCCGCTATCGCTGGTATTACTCTACCCGCCAGCGCTACAAACTTGATTGCCAGCTCAGACCAAACAAAAATCACTTGGGATAAAGCGCCTTGCCGTTTCTGCGGTACGGGCTGTTCAGTATTAATCGGCACTCAAAACGGCAAAGTGGTTGCCACACAAGGTGACCCTGAAGCGCCCGTTAACAAAGGGTTGAACTGTATTAAAGGCTACTTCCTTTCAAAAATCATGTATGGCAAAGATCGCTTAACACAGCCACTGCTGCGCATGAAAGATGGCCAATATCATAAAGATGGAGAATTCACGCCAGTGTCGTGGGATCAGGCTTTCGATGTGATGGCTGAAAAGTGGAAACAAGCTCTAAAAGCGAAAGGGCCAACCAGTGTTGGCATGTTCGGTTCAGGCCAATGGACCGTGATGGAAGGTTATGCCGCCGTTAAACTGATGAAAGCGGGTTTTCGCTCTAATAATATTGATCCGAACGCTCGCCACTGCATGGCTTCAGCCGTTGTTGGATTTATGCGCACCTTTGGTATTGATGAACCGATGGGCTGCTATGATGATTTTGAACACGCTGATGCCTTTGTGCTTTGGGGTTCAAACATGGCCGAAATGCACCCGGTTCTTTGGACTCGTATTACCGATCGCCGTTTAAGTCACCCACACGTTAAAGTAAATGTCCTTTCGACTTATTATCATCGTTCGTTTGAGCTGGCCGACCACGGTTACATTTTCCACCCACAAAGTGACCTTGCCATCGCCAACTTCATCGCCAACTACATCATTCAAAACAATGCGGTGAACTGGGATTTCGTCAATAAACATACCCACTTCAAACAAGCGACTACGGATATTGGTTATGGCCTGCGTGACGAGCACCCATTGCAAGTTAAAGCGAAAAATGCAAACTCCGGTGATGTTACTGCGATTGACTTTGAAGCTTATAAAGCCTCGGTTGCACCTTATACGGTTGAAAAAGCCGCGCAAATGTCAGGCGTTGCCGAAGATAAACTGATCGCGCTTGCAAAACAGTACGCTGACCCTAACACCAAAGTGATGTCACTGTGGACTATGGGCATGAACCAACATACTCGCGGTGTTTGGATGCAAAGCTTGGTCTACAACTTGCACTTACTGACAGGCAAAATTGCCACACCTGGCAACAGTCCATTTTCATTAACAGGCCAGCCATCCGCTTGCGGCACGGCACGTGAAGTCGGAACCTTTTCTCATCGCTTGCCTGCGGACATGGTAGTGGCAAACCCCAAACATCGCGCGATTGCTGAAAAGACATGGAAGCTTCCACAAGGCACCATTCCTGAAAAACCGGGCTTTCACGCGGTACAGCAAGACCGAATGCTCAAAGATGGCAAACTCAACGCTTACTGGGTGCAGTGTAATAACAACATGCAAGCAGGCCCGAATATTAACGAAGAACGTTTACCGGGTTATCGCAACCCAGAAAACTTTATCGTCGTGTCTGACCCGTATCCAACAGCCACAGCACAAGCGGCCGACTTAGTGCTCCCTACTGCAATGTGGGTGGAAAAAGAAGGCGCTTACGGCAATGCTGAACGCCGCACTCAAGCTTGGTATCAACAAGTTGGTACTGTGGGCGAAGCAAAATCAGACTCATGGCAAGTGATGGAGTTCTCTAAACGCTTCAAAATGGAAGAAGTGTGGCCAGAAGAATTGCTCGCCAAAGCGCCACAATATCGCGGTAAAACCCTGTTTGATGTGCTGTTCAGAAACGGACAGGTTGACCAATTCCCGCTTGAAGAAGCGCGTGAACTGAACGATGACGCACATCACTTCGGTTTCTATGTACAAAAAGGGTTATTTGAAGAGTACGCCAGCTTCGGACGCGGTCACGGCCACGACTTAGCTCCTTATGATACCTACCATAACGTTCGCGGTTTACGCTGGCCAGTTGTGGATGGCAAAGAAACGTTATGGCGCTTTAAAGAAGGCTCTGACCCTTATGCGAAAAAAGGATCTGATTGGGATTTCTACGGCAAACCGGATGGTAAAGCGTGGATCATCTCCGCTCCTTATGAAGCGCCGCCGGAATCACCTGATGCCGAATTTGATATGTGGCTGTGTACGGGCCGCGTGTTAGAACACTGGCACACCGGCACTATGACGCGGCGCGTGCCTGAACTTTATAAAGCCGTACCCGATGCGCTCTGTTACATCCACCCAGACGACGCCAAAGCGCGTGGGTTACGACGTGGTGATGAAGTATTGATTTCCAACAAACGCGGCGAAGTTCGTGTTCGTGTGGAAACGCGCGGCCGAAATCGTCCACCGCATGGTTTGGTCTTTATCCCATTCTTTGATGCTCGCATTTTGATTAACAAGCTGATTTTAGATGCCACGGACCCACTGTCGAAGCAGACAGACTTCAAAAAATGTCCGGTAAAAATCACTAAAGTAGCGTAAGCCAGTTAATGAATGCATCGGCTGCCCTATGGGGAGCCGATCTCAGAATGAGCCATTAGGCGGAGAATTTAAGATGAAAAAACTACTGATCGCCCTTTTATCTTTTGGGGCTTTATTTGGCCAAACGGTACAGGCGGAACTGAATAACCCCGGCGGCAACGGTGGGCTGGAATCGCTGCGTGGCGCAACGCAACTTGAAGAGACTCGTCCTGCAGACGACTTTAAGAAGTACCCAAGAGATCAAGCGCTTGAAAGCGAATACGTCTATCAGCCACCTTTGATCCCGCATAACATTCGTGGCTACGAAGTGTCGCTAAACGCCAATAAGTGCCTTGCTTGTCACAGTTGGAAAAATGCCAAAGAAATGGGCGCAACCAAAATCAGTGTGACCCACTATGTTAACCGTGAAGATGCGGTGCTAGCTGACGTCTCACCGCGCCGTTACTTCTGTTTACAGTGCCATGTACCGCAAGCCATTGCGAAGCCTTTGGTGGAAAATGAGTTCAAATCCGTTGATTCACTTCGCTAATCGTAGCCAGATAATAACTTAAGAGGCTATTTATGAAATTATTAAAAGCGTTTTGGAAAAGGCTCACAAGCCCAAGTAAAGCGGCCGTTGGCATCGTATTGTTCATGGGGTTTGCAGGTGGTCTGCTATTTTGGGGCGCATTTAACACCGGTATGGAAGCAACAAACTCAGAAGAATTCTGCTCAGGCTGTCATGCACCGATTGTGGCTGAGATCCAAGAGACGATTCACTATTCTAACCGTTCCGGCGTACGTGCTATCTGCTCTGACTGCCATGTTCCCCATGAATGGACAGACAAGATTATCCGCAAAGTGCAAGCCTCCAAAGAGTTGTTTGCTCATGTGGTATTAGGCACCATTAGCACACCCGAAAAGTTTCAAGCACGTCGAGCACATCTCGCGGAGCGTGAGTGGTCACGATTGAAAAATAATGACTCATTAGAGTGCCGCAACTGCCATGAGTTCGAATACATGGATTTTTCAGAGCAAGGTCCACGCAGTGCCAAACAGCACTCTACCGCCCTTGCTAGTGGTGAAAAAACCTGTGTCGATTGCCATAAAGGTATTGCACATAAACTGCCAGACATGCAAGGCGTTGAAGGCTGGCAATAGGAGAATTAACCCATGAGTACATTAGAATCGGTAATTTGGCATATTCTTGGTTATAGCGCGATGCCTGTTATTATCTTCGGCGGCTTTGCGGTGGTTGCCGCCGTTTCACTTTGGTTGCTGTCACTGAGTAAAGATAAAGAACTATAAATTACACTTCCTACCGTAATTTATAGTCAACTCCCAATAAAAATCCGCCTGTGCATAAGGCGGATTTTTTTACTTCACTTTAAATGACATGCGCAGAAATACTAAGGCGCGGAATCCACCACTACAGGCAAGTAATGTTTAGGTTCAAGTTTCAACCACTCTGGTAACACAGTCCCGATTGAGATTGAAGACCAAGTTCCAGAAATAATACCGATGAACATTGCAATAGCAAACCCTTCAAGCGGCTCCCCGCCCATTAACCACAATGCGGAAACAGTGAGTAATGTCGTACCCGAAGTCACCATAGTGCGTGAGAAAGTCGCAATCACGGCTTGGTCGGTAATCTCTTTGGTTGGCGTACTTTGCTTGGCCACGAGCAGTTCACGAATACGGTCGGCAATGATGATGGAGTCGTTCAATGAATAACCCAATACCGCCAGTACCGCCGCAAACACGGTTAGGTTGAACTCCATCTGTGTCAGGGCAAAGAAACCGAGCACTAAAATAACGTCATGTAGCAAGGCCAACAACGAGCCGCTCGCTAAACGCCATTCAAAGCGGAAACACAAGTAACCTAAGATACACAGTAAGCAGATCATCAACGCTAAACTACCTTGCTCCACCAGATCTTGCCCCACTTGCGAGCCGACCATACTGTTGCTCACCACCGTCACATGTTCAGAGACGTCGCTGAGCAAAGTGGGAATGTTAGGCGTCTCTTGATCGCTTTCAGGAAGCGCGTAGCGGATAACCCAACGTCCTTCTTCACCTGCTTTGGTGAGCATCGTTGAATCTCCTAATGTAGGTTTCAACGCTTGCAGTAACTCTTTGTTGGTGAGGGTTTTATCGACCGTGACTTCGGTGACCATCCCACCAGTAAAATCCAAACCCATGTTGAGGCCTTTCACACCAAACGCCACTAATGAGATCAGCATCAATGTCACAGAGAGTACGCTCGTGATGTAACGAATTGGACGAATATGGTTTTTCAAATAATCAATCATGTTTATACCCTTACATCACGACGAGCATCTCGTCCCCAAATGAGATTGATAACCGCACGCGAAGCAAACACACCGCTGAACATACTGGTCATAATGCCGAGCCCTAAAGTCAGGGCAAAGCCTTGGATTGGACCATTACCGATCGAATACAGAATCACGGCGGTGATCATAGTGGTGACGTTGGCGTCAAGAATAGTGCTAAAGGCGCTGCTAAACCCAGAATCAATCGCTTGCGCAAAGCTGCGACCTTCCGCGATTTTGTCTTTGATGCGTTCAAAAATCAGCACGTTGGTATCGACAGCCATGCCAACCGTCAAAACTAGACCTGCAATCCCCGGCAAGGTCAGCACAGCACCCGGCAATAAGGCAATCAGACCAATGAGACACACCATGTTAAACAGCAACGCCGCGTTCGCCACCCAACCTAAACGGCGATACCAAAGCGCCATAAAAGTCAGCGTTAATGCCATACCTAAGGCTAATGCGGCAAAACCATTTTGAATATTTTCTGCGCCCAATGAAGCGCCGATGGTACGCTCCTCTACGATAGTCACAGGCGCGGTTAATGAACCAGCGCGCAGCAATAAAGCCAGCTGCTGTGCTTCTTCCATCGAACCTGCACCAGTGATTCTAAATTGGCTACCCAGCTGCGATTGAATGGTCGCAACACTGATCACTTTTTCGCTACGCTCTGTTTCGCCACGAGCATTGGTGGTGTATTCACGGTACACGGTCGCCATCGGCTTACCGATATGCTTGGATGAAAAATCACTCATGATTTTGCCACCCGCGTGGTCAAGCGAGATGTTGACCTCAGACATTCCCACTTGGTCAATACCTGCGCGCGCATTAACAATGTGATCGCCGGTTAATACAGGGCGTTTAGTAAGTACAACATTGCGGCCATTTTCATCTTTTAGCACAATGTCTTGCGACGTAAACGCTTCGCTGGGTGATTTCGCCTCATAAAAAGCAAGGCTCGCCGTCGCACCAATCACGTTTTTCGCTTGTGATGGGTCTTGCACGCCCGGTAATTCGATACGAATGCTGTGTTCACCTTGGCGCTGAACCATAGCTTCAGTGATGCCTAGCTCTTCAATGCGATCACGCATAATCTTGAGGTTCTGTTGCAGCGTCGTTGATTGGAAATCGACTCGATTCTGTTTTGAAGGCTTGATCAGCAGTTGATCAGAAGAGCGTTGAATATCCCACCCAGAGTAAGTTTCTTTGAGGAATACATTGATTTTATTGAGATCTTCCGCTGAATTGCTTATTACTTTGAAGCCATCAATGCCTTCAGAGCTAACTTTCACGCTGCGAAGACGCTCGTCACGAAGCTTATCTTTCACGGTATCGATCATGCTGTCACGCTGCTCTTGGAACGCTTTATCCACGTCAACGTTCAGCAAAAATTGCACACCACCACGCAGATCCAACCCTAGTTTAATCGGGTTAAAACCTAAATTTGTCAACCATGTTGGTGCAACCGAAACGTAAGAGAACGTAATACTGTCTTCTTTTTCAATCATGCCATCGAGTAATTCTCTGGCGTGTGTTTGCTGGACTTCATCAGCAAAGACTAAGGTCGTTTTCCCACCTTGCTGCTGTATGTTTTGTACCGCAATATCGTTTTTTTCGAGTAGATGAGTTAATTCCACGACTGAATTAAGCGTCTCATTTTTAGCGGAGACTTGCAGTTGAATCGACGGCTGTTCGCCGTACCAGGTGGGTATAGCGCTCAAGGCAAGCACAACCAAAGTGGCGGCCAATACGATATACTTCCACGCAGAATAGTGATTAATAAGACGTGCTGACGCCTTTTTATTTTGTGTTTTTTTCATACCAATCCTCTCAGCAAAGCTGAGTTGTTATTACTTTAAATGAACAAGTTAAATGAACAAGCGAGTGACTTTGTCACTTGATATAAAGTAAGAAGGATCAGTACTGGCTATTTAACGCCACATACATGGCATTCGTTTCTTTCCAACCAGAAATTCTATGGTTAGAACTATAGGGGCGAGCTTGCCATGCCGCCAACTCAGCGACAGGGAAAAGATAAAGCCTAAAGGGAGCGACGGTGACGTCGTAATTGGGCGTGTTATCGACAAAAGTGGGGCCATCGTATTCAACGACTCGGGAAGTTACCCCCCAACGAGATGCGGTGACGATTGCAGCAGAAGTGTCTGAGTGAAGCGATTTTGATACGGGTGGAACCGTTTGTTTATCTTGTTGATCAGAGATAGGTTGTTGAATAGCAACAGCTTGAGGCAATGTTTGCTGATGAACAATCGCCGTGAGCGAGGTTTTTTCACCATATTGTGGGATGACTTTAGGTTCAGCGTGGCTGTGCGTTTCACTTTCAATTAAATAGCCGAACGCTTGCGAAGGCAGAACCACCGCGAGAAGCGTAAACCAAACACATTTAATAAAGTGCCAATGCATGAAAAAATCATTCCTCTCAACTCAAGCAGGCATCATATTCCTGACAACGATAAGCCTCAAGTAAAAAGATCTAAATGCTCTTACCACTTTAGCTAATGAGAAGCGTAAAATATTTCTTTGCTTTGTATATCAAAGTAAATTTTGTTGGCTAACTTGCGGCCACCACAATACACAAAATAAACCTCACGTTCTTGATATTTGAGCGACTTTACCCAACCACCAAGCTCTTCAAAATCTTCTGGTACGCAGGTTTCATTTTTCAGCAACTCATCGGTTTTCTGCACAAAAGCCGTTTCATAGAGTTTAAAATCATCCGAATTCGCAATGTACTGCGTGACCGTTTTACGGCGCTCCTCTGCTGTGATCAGCGGGGCTTGTTCCACTAAACCATCCAAAGGTATCCACTCCGCGACTTCAGGCCCGTTTTCCTCATAGACAAAATAATCGGTAATACGGCCAAAACCCGATTTACGTTCCAAGATTTTCACCTTATCACCACGGTATAGAACCCGCTCAACAAACGCTTGTGCATCGGGCTTTTCTCTTACTCCGAGCCTTGCTAAATCGACATATAAATCATTAACAAGCGGTTTTGGTGGCAAGGCCGTTTTAGGAGCCGTCTCAGTGGTTGGCACTTGCTCTTCATCGTTCGAACTCGACGAATCGGCCTGCAGTGCTTCTTGCTCAGGAAGATAATAAAGAAAGTAATAGCCAGCCCCCGAGCCCGCCAGCCCAAGCAGCAATAATAGAAACATCAGCATTTTTTTCATCTTGCTGCTCATTCCTTTCTTGTTGTGCGCAACCTTGTTCGGCGCGGCACGCTTTAATTGTTCGTTAATTATAGTTGAAATCTCCGCATGTCATTTTTACTCACTATTCGAACCAATAGCGATACTAACGACAGCCTAATCCTGAACTTGATGCTATGCGTCAATCTTCTGCAAAATCAGCCTATAAATGGAATAAAGGACTCAAATTTATCTTCAACAGCAACCTAGCCACTCGATCAAATCCTATATTCATCTCACAGTTCTACATCTATAAGTCCGGACATCTTGTTAAGTATCCTATTCAAAGTTAACTAGGTTTACATTTTCCGACTTACCCTATACTGGTAATAGGTTGAAATACATTTAATAAAATTATTTCATCTCACTGCGATAAATTCTATTTAATTTTTAAAGAACGCTACTTTCAATTACAAAACAAATTTCACTTCATACCGATGATCTTCTAACTCAAGGTTATTAGAAAACAACTTTCATTGTTACCATTAAGATTAAAAGTATATTAATATTCCCAACCATGCCTGAATAGATAGAAAAAGACAATTTTCTCAATCGGCGATCAAGTTAAGTAAAGTTCGACGCTGATAACAAGCTTGGAAAATTAAATCACAATCATCCTATACAGATGGTGAATAAAATTGAAAATTTCCACTCGACTTCAATTCATTTAAAGTATCAATTACTTACCCATCCAAGCTACTAATAGAACTAACAATAATTAAATTAAATTAACGTGCAGTTCATCGACTGATAGTTGACTATTATTTAAAGTAAAAAATCGACACACCAACATCATCTAATAGGATATATTCATGGGTAATATACAACAAGCCACACATATAGCTAACGACAACGTACCGCATCATAGTGAACAGGAAAAACAATCCTGTGTAAAAATATCTAAAGTTAAACAACATCCAACATTGCCTGATGAGCCAACGAAAAAAATACATGAATTAATCGCTGTATTTGGAGAAAGAGTAACGTCTAAGGCTAAATTCAAACCCAAGAATACCGATGTACATGAAGAACCCAAATATGCTCCACCTGCTCCACCTGCTCCACCTGCTCCACCTGCTCCACCGACGATTATGGATACCAAACCTAAAATGGCAACACCGATGGATAGGGACGCGTTGTTTAAAAGCATTAAAAATGGAATAAAACTTCGCACTGTAGATGGACAGCCTATTTATAATACAACGCAAGAAACGCAAGATATGGTCTACCAAGACGATCTTCTGAATAGCTTCATAAATAAGGAACAATGCAAAAAAATCGCAGAACAAATGGCAATAATTATCTATGACGGAATGAGTGTCGATTGGGAAAAAATTGTGACGGAAAAACTAGGTCATTATGAAACTAAAGAAAAACTTGCACATGCTTTGCCACAAATGAGCAAAGAAATTCAAGATTATTGGTCAATATTCAGCTGTGTACCAGATTTAATTAACGAGCCACACACACGCTCAGATCAAACTACGTCGACAAAAAATATCCCATCTGTCGTTAAAAGAGCGTTTAGCCGGTTCAACTCCGCACCGTCAACTCGTACGTTCCGCGTAACCGATCGTAAGAACCAAGTAGCGTTGAGTAATAAAGATGCTATGCACTCAAAAGCAAATCGTTTAGCGAATAAGACATTAAATGACATTTTAGAAACCAAGCCAAATAAAAAACTTGATTACATTGGTGACCACTATAAACAAGCTGCTTTAAATGTTTTTGAATCAATGCCATTTATACAAGGTGATGAAGGCGAACTACGCTTCGAGAAACAAAATGGAAAAATAAATATGGATCGACTTCGTCGTGACTTTATGGCGAACATAAAAAGTAAAGAAAGTATGAAAAATGATATAATTGTTTTTTTGAATACCCAATTAACAGAAAAATTTAAATCCTATACTACTCTAGGATTACTAGAAATCGCAGGATTAAACCCTATGACTATCGAGTAAAACTCTAACTGAGTATAAAATGTTAATTTACGATCCTAATCTTACTTGGATAAATTAAACAATAATGATAAAAGCAGGCCACATGAATATGGCCTGCTTTTATCAGCGCTTAAATTAGTTAATAAAATTATTAAAGAATTTTTTAATTTATCAGCAAGTTCACAGTCTACATTCATTATGCCAAATTATTGCGCTACAGCGACTTGTTCTTGCACTAACGGCTCAGAGCGGTAATTTTCACCGGCTAATATATCGTAATGAATCACGGTGTCGTTATTGAATTTCGAGAAATCGTAATAGACGGTGTAAGCGTTGAATTCTTCATCTTTAGTCTTTTTCTTTCCATCGACATAAAAATGACAACCAATGGCCCCTGCCCACTCTTTTCTTATACTTTTAAATATATCGCCATTGCAATTATCTGCTGTAATCAATGAGTTTAGCTCAACCTCTCGATTGTAATATTCTCTGCCTGCCGGAGAAAATCGCAACTGAGCAAAACCTACAGTATCAAAATCATTATGAGCTTGTATGGAAAAGTCTCTTAATTCCACTATACAATTTTGTGAATTCTTATACGTTTGGTAAGGAATTCTAAATTCAAAATTTGAACCATCTTTAGCAAAATCATGCGTAATTTTCTGACTTATCTTTCCTCCTTTATGAGCTTTTTGACCAAATAAATCGTAGGAATAAGCCTCACACTCATCTCCTGTCACCCAAAAATGAGTCCAAACTTCTAAATAAGCATCTATAGGCTTTTTGCCTGATATAGTAATATAGGACTCATCAGGTTCATCACCCCAAATATTCGGTTGAGAAGTATGGTAATAATCATACCCAAGGAGAAATAATGCGATGAATAGTACAATAATTAATATTCGCTTTTTCATTGCGAGGTTATTCAATAACTTCATTGTAGTTGTTCCTTAATTTCATCAGGCAATGTTTTTTGCGCTATTAATAACTTCGCTAGTGGTAAGCGCTGAGGGTCAAAGACTATCTGCTTGAGCTCTCCTCTTATTTTATTGCGATTTTCCATTAGTTTATTTATAGAATTAATCTCATTCATCAAACGTCCGATGCTCAACGCTGGTGTAGCATTTCCTAAAGATTCGGCCCAAGTTTGTTTAACGGTGAGATAATTTTGCTGTAAAGTAGCAATTTCTTGATCGAGAGCTGATATCGCTTGCTGGTAATGCACCATTAAAGTTTCATTACTTAAAGAATACATTTGTTGCCACAAATTAGGGATATAATATTCCATTCCATGCTCTGCAATTGAAGCATCGGATAAGCTATTTACCAAAGTAACAGAATCATTACTGGCTAATTTTGCCAGATCTAGCATAGTGATTTGTGTTTGCCTTGGCGTCAGTAAAATCTGGTCAGAATCATTATAAGTTAATAACTGCGATAAATGACCATGGTGGAGATAATTATCATCGTCGTTATCGGTAAGCATTTTTTTAATCAATGTTATACCACTACTAAATACATCCCATTTATCGAGTCCCTCTGTAAGATCGGTATTTGCCCATGTCATGGGGATTTGAGCAACCAAATCATGGTTATTAACATGACGATAATGCAGAATATTCTGATACCGAGTAACAAAACTGCGCGTTCCTGTACGTGGCATTCCATATGTATATAAACGCAATACTGGGGGATGATAGCTATCTTTAATCAATGCGCTTAGAAGTAATGCACCAGCGCCCCCTAAGCTATGGCCACAACAGTAGAATTTTTTTATTTTATGTAGTCCTAGATCTTTCTCCATCAAAGATAACAAAGCCATCGTATATTGGTAAAACCCCCGATGGATATACGTTCCACCAAACTCTTCGGGGGCGATTTGCGCAGCATCAAGGTCCGTTATAATAAGGTCTTTCATTCCTGGTGAATCGGTAGCACTTTCTATCTTATCCGCAATCACAGCCGCAATACCTGAAGCCGCTTTTATAATTTTAAATTTCGTGTTGTCAACAGGTGGTTTCTTACTCTGGAAATAAGGCTCTGTACCTCTCACACCTATAATCGCCAATTCATCGTTAAAGATGATGTAACCTTCACTGCCAACATCATCCTCAGCATAATATTGAGCACTTAAAGCTCTGCTGTATGGTATCTCTTCTAGTAGCCATTTCGCCTGTAAATCCCCAGAATAAGTTGGTCTTTCTTTGCGCTTTAACTGAGAAATTACCGTACTAATCGCACCCTGATTATCTGTTGTCTTACCATCATCCCTATTAAAATCGTTAGTCGCATAAGCCAATTTCGATAACAACGCAAAGGTATAACTATTCACCAAACTAAATTCATCGGTATCAATAATCACTGGCATATAACTGCGCAGTGCTTTGATTTCGAAAACGTAACTTTGGTTGTGGCTAAGGCTGAACCCTGCTTTTTCCGCAGAGGCATTGGTATCTATCCCTTTATGATGCTCTTGCAAAAACTCATCTTGCGGGGCTTCATCCCAAAAATCACCTATGGTGGTGCTGTGATACCGTTTCGGGTTTTGCTCAGCAGCATCAAACTCTGCCGATGCACGGGTTTTCACTGGCGACTCTTGCCCTTCTTTACGGCTGGCGTACTTTTCGACTTCACTTAACAAAGAGGCTTGGCTGACAGAAGCGCGCCATTCACCTGCGGCAATATTTGCAAATAATACTTTACCGGCGCTGGTGGTTTGCGTGTGTGTGTTGGAGGTAATTTTGTTCGTAATGGTGACGGCAAGGCCATCAATCGGTTCATCGTTTTCACTCATGAACTCCAGTTCCAACCAGTTTTTCTCGGGGTTGCACTGCACGCAATGGTTAAATGAATCCATGATTATCCCTCATGTTGTAATTGGCGACTTAAGGAATGCAGAGCGTATTTAATCTCTTCATTTTGATTGTCTTTGATCAGTTCTATCATGCTAGGCTGAGCCAAGTATTCGTTGCCCATAATCGCCGCGATGGCCGCGCTCATCACACGATACGTTAAGGTTTGCTCAGCAGCAGAGAGAAACGGTGTGAGCATGGAAGCGATATCACGCCCTTGGGTTAAGTGCTGGTCCATTGCCTTGGGGAAATGCTGCCATAACCAAGATTCAAGGTTAGCTTTTAACAAAGGTAAGTTCTCTTGTTTATCAAGATGATGCGCTTTTATTACCCACCAAGAGCCTTGCTGAGCATTAAATGGCGCGTGCGAGGTGTTGTCAAACGTGACTAAGTGGCCTTGATCACAATCGTGGCCTTGGTCTCCATTATCTAATGCAGCCAATTGATTGATATTGCCCAAAAACTGGTTCACTTCTGATTGGTCCATTCGCGCTAACATAGCAATAATGACCGACCTATCGTAAAAGCGAAACATCACTTCCTCGCCCTCTAATCCGGCAATTAATAAACTGCGAAGATGCTGCAAAACTTCATCACCCACGGCATGGCTTGACAGCCCAATACCCTGTTCAAGTAACGCTTCAGGGAGCGATAATACCGATTCAGAAACAGGGATTAACCATGGAGAGAGTGGCATCACCTCAGTAAACATTGCACCATAAAACAGAGGCACGGCTTCTTCAAATCCAAAGCCCCCATTTTGCTGTAAGGCCTGCTTGTGAAGCTTGCGATCAACTAACCAATAGCGATGGTTTTGCTGCTGTTGAAACCAAGAGAGGATCATGACGGTTTCCCCTGCGTAGAGCATAATCTTACGGCTGGCATATGGGCTTGCTCTGCGTTTAATAACGCTTGGTAAGAAATGGTTCGAAGAGCGGCTGACATGGTTTGGTCCTTTTTCGTGAATCGCATCGCATAATGTAATGCCTCACTAAGCAAAAGCAATGCCAGTGCTAAATCATTACATTTCAATGGGTTACCTTGGGGCCTTTGACTGCTTGAGCAATAAATTGCTCCGCTGGGCAAAAACTTGCTCAACCAAGCACGATCTGACCGAATTTTTGCTCGGTTCAGTGCTCTCTCACCGACAAGAGATGTAACTGCACGAGCGTCGTCAATCCTAAGCCATCTCATCATTGACAGAACACGTAAAGTTCACCGCACAGCTTAGATTCCAGCCTCGCCAATTAAATGTTAACATCATCACATCTAAAACTGCGGTGGTTATCAGTAAACCTTGTTGATGATTCTCATAAACATCAATAAAAACTCTCTTCCTCCACCAGCAGGATTTTTACATTAAAAGGCAGTTTTCAAATGGTTAACAACACAATTCAATGGTTTCCGGGACACATGCATAAAGCACGTAAGGAGATCGAAGAGGTCATTCCGCAAGTTGATGTGATTATCGAAGTGTTGGACGCTCGTATCCCGTTTAGCAGCGAGAATCCACTTATCTCCCATTTGCGTGGTAATAAACCGTGTGTGAAGGTACTCAATAAACGTGACCTAGCAGACCCTGAAATGACGCAATTGTGGATCGACCATTTTGAGAAAGAACAAGGGGTGAAAGCAATGGCGGTAACCACGTCTAACCCTCAAGAAGTGCATAAGATCATGGAGCTTTGCCGTAAGTTGGCACCACATCGTGAAGAAGTGGGAAAAAATATTCGCACCATGATCATGGGCATCCCGAACGTCGGTAAATCAACCATCATCAACACCTTAGCCGGTCGCGCGGTGGCTCAAACAGGTAACCAACCCGCCGTTACTCGCCGCCAACAACGTATCAATTTGCAAAATGGCATTGTGCTGTCCGATACTCCGGGAATTTTATGGCCTAAAGTGGAAAACCCGCACAGTGGTTTTCGCCTAGCTGCTACTGGCGCGGTAAAAGATACTGCAATGGAATATGAGGATGTAGCCTTTTATACTGTTGAGTATTTAGCGCAAGCTTATCCTGAGCGTTTGCAAGAGCGTTATCAAATCGATGAGCTACCTCAATCTGATGTTGAATGGATGGAAGAAATTGGCCGCAAACGTGGTGCTCTGCGCCCCGGTGGCCGTATTGATCTGCACAAAGCTTCGGAGATCCTACTGCATGAATTGCGCCAAGGTATTCTCGGCCAAATTACTCTTGAGCGCCCTGAAATGATCACCAAAGAGTTAGTGGAAGTGGAAGAACGAGCGGCCAGAGAAGCCGAGGAAAAAGCAGCCAAAAAAGTAGAGCGTCGTAAACGTTATTTGCGTAATAAGCGCTAAATTCCTCTCGGATCCCTTCTACGCTACACCTGATTTCTACTATTACCATCAGGGCGGTCAATGATCGCCCTTTTCATCAGAACAGACAACTGCATGCTGTTTGCTATTTCTAGCTGACATTATCATGACAAATCAATACAGGTTTTTATGCGCTACTTCTATAGCATGAAGGAACCTTCTGATGACACTCAAGTCATACCACCATTGTTTATTTTCTCCTTGATATGGAATTGTTCATGAAAAAGCGTTGGGCCATCGCGGTAATTAGCGCCGCCTTAATCAGCGGGGGCTATTACCTAACTACCAATAGCAATGAATCTCTCTCGGCTTTCCCCACTCTGACGGTCGAACAGGGAAATATTGCCAAACAGGCAATCGCTGTTGGCCAAATCGTGCCAGCTCACTCGGTATCTATAAAATCGCAAATTGAGGGGATTGTCGGTGAAATTTATCATCGGGTCGGTGAACAAGTTACCTTGGGCACGCCTTTGATCAAAGTGCGTCCAAATCCAACACCGCAAGCGTTAACCGACGCAACCACCGCTTTAATGCAAAGTGAGGCGAGCTTAGATTCCGCCAAACAGACGCTAGCAAACTTGCAGCAGTTAGTTGAACAAAAGATTGTGCCGGAAAACTACGGTGAGCTAATCCAAGCAAAATCAGAGCTGAAATCAAAACAAGCCGAAGTGCAACAAAAAAGGCAGAACCTTGAGCTGATCCGCAGCGGTGAAGCATCGGTTGGCGATTCGAAACTCACGTCCACACTCGTCGCCCCCATTGATGGCACCATTTTAAACCTAAAAGTGGAAGTAGGAGAGCCGATCATTTCCACTGCCTCAAGCCAAGCGGCAACTGAAATGATGTCGATTGCCGATATGAATGACATGATTTTCAAAGGCAGTGTCAGTGAACATGATGCGGCGCAACTCGCCGCAGGAATGGCCGTCAACTTAACGTTAGCACCGTATCCAGAAGCAGAAATCAGCGGCGTATTAAGCAAAGTTGCGGTTCAATCTGATAAGTTGAATAACCCTAGTGATACTAAAACGACTAGCTTTGATAATGGATTTGAAGTGGAGATTAACCAGATTCGCTTTCCTGACAATATGGTGATTCGCTCGGGCTTTTCTGCTACCGCACAGATCACATTAAAGAGCGTGGAAAACGTCATCACCATTCCAGAACGCGCATTACGATTTAGCGGTGAAAAACCTGAAGTCTTGATCCCAGATCAGTCAGAACAAGGTTACCAAGTGCGCGCCGTAACCTTAGGTTTGTCCGATGGCATTAATGTGGAAGTGATTGCGGGTTTATCAGCGGACGATGTGATCATCGACAACAGTTTATTCGGAGGCAAAGATGACCACTAAGCGCCCTTTTCAACGTAATGCGCTAGCAGCCGCGCTAATGACGTTCTGTGGCGCGGTGACTTTTTCAGCTCACGCCATCACTATTGAACAAGCTTGGCAAGCCGCAAAAGCTTTTGACCCTACTTATTCACAAGCACAGATCCAATCTCAAATCAGTGAAACAGAGGTCCGAAGTACCAAAAGTGCCTTGCTGCCTTCTTTTAGTCTCAGCGCGGATACCTCATGGGATGACGATGGCAACAACACTAAAGGCTATGGTGCCACATTAAATCAAACCATTTGGGATAGCGCTAATTGGGCACAGCTCGACCAATCTCAAGCAAGCTATGTGGCATCACAATTAAAAGTGAAGACTGCACATAATGAGCTGGCTGCAACATTACTGTATGCCTATCTCGATCTCGCCAGCGCACAAGGCGATCTACAACTTGCTGAGCAAAAGTTCGTAGAAGGTGCAAAACTGCTGAAGATTACCGAGCAGCGCTACAAAGCAGGAAAAATTCGATCAACGGCATTGGAAGACATGCGTGCTAACCACGTCGATGAGCAAGCCGATATACTCAGTGCGCAAGCCGCTCTAGAAGAGAAAAAGTCAGCCCTTATCGCGCTCATCAATCAAGACCCACAGCACATTGACCAAATTAAAACGACCGACCTCATTGAACCGCCAATGCAAGTCAGCAGCGAAACTGAATGGTTAAAGCTTGCGCAGAATAACAGCCCTGAGTTATTGGCTGCCCAGCAGGAAGTCGCCGCTTCTGAATTTGGCCGAGATGCAGCCAAAGCCAAATATTATCCCACCTTATCTGGCAGTGTTTCTTACCAAGACAATGATCAGGGTCGAGATGGGGATCTCAGTGCAGGTTTAAGCTTAAAAATTCCGTTGGATTTGAATGGTTCCACGCGCGCCACGGTCGATCAGGCTGCGCTGCAAGTCTTAAGCGCCAAGCAAGTAATGCGCAAGGTAGATATCGAGATTAAACGCAAAATTCAAAGTGGCTTTAGCCAAATCCATCTAGATTGGCGACAAGTGGAGATGGCTCAGTTACAAGTCCGCTCAAGAGAGCAAGCTTTAAAAAGTAAACAAACCGTTTATGAGTCAGGAATGACTGAAGCTTCTGATTTGATTGACGCCCATAACGCTCTGTTTAACAGTAAAAACAGTCTACAACGGCGATTGTACCAATATTGGAAGCAGCGGATTGGCCTGCTGCAAGCTGCTGGGCAGTTAGATGATGACGTGATCGCTTCGCTCTCTCAGGCTCTGCACTCATGATCTCAAGCCTACAACAAGTCGTGCAAACGCTGCTTGCCCATCGGCTACGCAGCGCCCTCGCGGTCATTGCTATCGTTTGGGGTATTGTTTCTGTTTTAGTGCTCGTTGCCTTAGGTGAAGGATTTTATCGCGTCAATACACAATCTTTCGCGCTGTTAATGAGCGATACACAAATGGCTTTCCCCAGCCAAACCACCAAACCTTGGCAAGGCCTTGCAGCAAGACGTGCGATTACCCTTTCAGAGCCGGAAATGCGCGCTTTGGCACAGCACCCAAACATCAGCGCATTATCAGTTATTTACGGAAAATGGGATGCTAAAGTGACGAATGTAAAAGGCCGAATGCTTCCCGGTTATGTCAGCGGGATCGACTCTCAATTTTTAGCATTGCGCAACTTGCAACTGACCGCGGGGTCACGCGGCATTCACGCCAGCGATCAGCAAAACCATTCCCGAATTGCGGTGGTTGGTTGGCAGTTGGCACAAGTTGGTCAGCTATCTATTGGTGATACGATCAAAGTCAATACCATTCCCTTCTCGGTTGTCGGCATTACTCAGCAGCAAGAAGGGGGCATTTCTATAAACAATGAAAACAGCCAAGTGATGATCCCAAGCAGCGCTTTTACTGATCTTTGGCAAAGTGAGCCTGAATTTTTCCTTGTGCAGCCCGCAGCAGGGATACCAGCAGCGGTATTGCGCATGAACATCCTCTCTTTCTTCGCCAAACAGAAACATTTTGATCCGAGCGATACTGAGGCCATAAACCTACCTGACTTCAGCAGCGGCGCTCAATTTTTCAATGCCTTGTTTCGAGGTATACAACTATTTTTAGGGGCAAGTGGAGCGATGACGCTTGCGGTCGGCGCTTTGGGCGTCGCCAATATCATGTTCCTTTCTGTCACGGAAAGAACGCGGGAAATTGGTGTGCGCTTAGCCATTGGCGCAACACCGAAGATCATTTTGCGCCAGTTTATTTTAGAAGGTGGGTTGCTAGTGGCATTAGGTGCAGTGTTCGGAATGCTCCTCTCCTATCTGGTGGTACTATTACTGAATTACATCGGCTTACCTGATTGGCTCGGCGAACCAGTCATCACTGTGCCAGCTCTAGGCTGGTCACTGCTCGTCACCACGTTATTTGCACTGCTGGCTGCTTATTTCCCAGCAAAGCGTGCCGCTAATCTCACCCCCGTCATCGCCTTAAGTGCGAGGGCTTAATAATGATGTTACCTATCAGGCAAATTTATCAAGAGATGGCGGCCGAAAAACTGCGCTTGCTACTCACTATTTTAGCGGTGGCTTGGGGTACACTTTGCATCGCCACCATGCTCGCAACAGGCGAAGGATTACGCCAAGGGCTGACACGCTCATCACAAAGTGGCAATGGCAATTTACTCTATGTGACCGGGGGTTATGCCAGCCAGACCGCCGGACGCTTTTTTGAAGGGAAAGCCCTCTCTTTGCAAGCGGATGATGTTGAGCTTGTTCGCGCACTGCCCTTTATCCAACGCGCTGAAGTCAGCGCACAATGGGATAAACGCGTCAGCAATCAAGACAATGGCACCTGGCAGCGCCCACTAGCGGTTAACCCAGAATATCAGTCTTTAACTGGTATTGAGATAGCCAAAGGAGGGCGATGGATCAACCCGCTCGATAATCAACAGCAGCGTAAAGTGGTTGTACTCGGTTATAACGCCGCAGTGCAATTGTTCAATTCTGAGGATGGTTGGAGTTGGCTGGAACCCCAGACGCTGAGCATAAACCCTGTAGGTCAATTGATAAAAATAGGTGATGAAAACTTTACCGTTATCGGCGTGATAGCGCAGACAAGTGCAGAGGTAGAACAAGGAACCCCTATTGACTACGCGGTATTTGTGCCTTTTCGCACTTGGCAACGTTTTAACCCCAACGCAGCGATTGCAGCGATCAATGTGCAGCTCAATGCCACGGTTGATCGCGAAAAAGCCGCGCAAGTGATTAAGCAAGTGATCGCCAGAAAGTACGGTGCCAGTACTTCAGACACGCAGCTCTTGCAAGTCGAAGACATGCTATTGAGGCAAAAAAGCATGCGCCGTTTCTTATTCGGTCTACAAGGCTTTTTGGGCATTATTGGGCTTATTACCCTCGGCGTCGCAGGCATTGGTATTGCCAATGTCATGTACGCAACGGTAAAACGATCCACGCGAGACATCGGTGTACGAATGGCCGTCGGAGCTACGCCAACCACTATCAAACTCCATTATTTAGTGCAAGCCTTGCTCACGATGTCACTTGGCGGTTTAGCTGGCTTAGGATCCACTTACGGGCTGATCACCTTATTAAGATACGCTCCCTTAGAAGGCAATATGCTGTTTGAGCAATTAGGGAAACCCTTACCCGAACTGTCGTTTTCGATTGTCTTTCTTGTGATCGCGGCGCTGGCGATTGTCGGTGTGATTGCCGCGTGGTTTCCCGCCAATCGCGCGGCTAGCATTACGCCATTAGAGGCATTACAAAGTGAATAAACAAAACTTACCGAACCTTGTTCAATTGACCAATATCAGCAAGCACTATCGCAGTGGTGAAGAGTTGGTCAAAGCATTAGACGGCGTTTCGCTATCGATTCAAAAAGGCGAATTTCTCTCCATTCTAGGGCCATCAGGCTCGGGTAAATCAACCTTAATGAATATCCTCGGTTGCTTGGATGTTCCTACATCGGGTGAATATCAGTTGGACGACAAGGCGGTCGCCTCGCTCAGCAGCCATCAATTGGCTCATATTCGTAATCAAAAAATTGGCTTTGTTTTTCAAAGTTTCAACCTGCTCGAATACGCTAATGCTCTCGATAACGTCGCCCTACCCTTGGTCTATCGCGGAGTAAAATTAAAAGAGCGCCGAGCACGTGCAGCAACACTATTAGAAAAAGTGGGGCTTGGCGATCGCATGCAGCATAAGCCCAACCAGCTCTCGGGGGGGCAAAAGCAGCGGGTGGCGATTGCGCGCGCGTTGGTCAATGATCCGCAAATTATCTTAGCCGACGAACCGACAGGTGCGTTAGATTCAAAATCAGGCGCTGAAATTGAAGCCCTGTTCAATGAGCTTCATCAAGAAGGACGAACGCTTATTGTCGTCACTCACGATCTCGCATTAGCGAAGCGAACTCACAGAATAGTGAATATCAAAGATGGGCAGATTTTATCTGATGAACGCGTTGATCACGCAACAAGGCAGCCATAAATAGCTCAACGCATTGTAAGAAGTTATAAAGTGAACGAGAAAGACGAAGCCGTTCCAGTTCGCCTTTCTTAGTTCATTTTTTCTTTGTTCTTTCTTTGTTGGTTTTTTCTTTGGATCCTATTGAGAGATACCCGCCAATTTCAGCAATACCGCTTCGAGTTGATCCCATGGCATGAGCTGTGAGTCAATCACTTCTAAGCGTGATTCAAACCCTTCTAAGCTCATCTCATTCACTGAAACGACTCCTTGGTTAATGTTGAAGGCGTAGCATCCTTTATCGGTATTGACGACCGCCTTAACACGTTCAGCGGTCAGGGCACTCAGCATAGAAAAGAGCTCATCAAAATCAAAATGGTATTCAGCGCCGATTAACCAACCACAACTGAAATAACCTTGGCCCCGATTTTCTTTGCGCACAAACGCTTTACCCGGCTGTAAGGCAAACTGTGGTTCTAACGAAGCATGATGATGGTGATGCGCTTCAATATGAGTAGAAGCTGCGCCGTGAAGACGTTCAATATCTAATAATTCTAAAGGTAACTCACCTTGCTTGACTAACTTGCTAAAAATCTTCGCGGGTGATTGATCAGTCACCCAGTCATTAAACGCATCCACATCAGCACTAGTGCATTGATCCACTTTATTGCCAATCACCACATCACCACTGGCCAATTGGTCATTAAAATTTTGGTTGGATGTGTATTTTTCATTACGCAAGTTGCGCGGATCCACTAAAGTGATCGTGGCTTTTAAATCGACATACGGTGCATATTGATCAGAAGTTAAAGTTGCCACCACTTGCTTAGGGTGCCCAAGCCCTGTTGGCTCAATTAATAGACGATCGGGCTTTTGCCTAAGTAAGGCGTTAATTCCAACAGACATAGGAACACCCGCGGTACAGCACATACAGCCGCCCGGTACTTCTTTGATCAGCGCGCCTTGGTCAGACATCATCGCCCCATCAATACCAATTTCTCCAAACTCATTGACCAACACCGCCCACTTTTCATCAGCAGGTTTATTCTTCAATAAATTCAAAATGGCCGTCGTTTTTCCTACACCAAGAAAACCGGTAATAATGTTAGTTGGTACTTTTTTTGTCATGTCAGCACTCCTTTTGCGGCAGTATATACCGAAATAAGAAGCCAGTGCATGGTTTGCCAGTTAGACAGGAACAATGAGCCGAGGTACATAAACGACAAAAGGCGCACTACGGTGAGCGCGCCTTTCCCCTCGTAACTCAATCGTGAGTTCGCGAATCGGGAGGACTATAGATGCAACCCGATCATAAACGAGGACATAGAATTGAAATATTGCTGATTCCATCCAAATTGTAGGTAAGGCTTGAATTCCTCCCTGTACGATATCTGAATCTGCCTTACGCTTTAACTATGGTTCATTTGGCTGGCTTAGCAAGGTTCAATCTCTGTTTTTTTAACTCATTTTTAACTCAGATCTCGTTTTTAGTAGAGAATCTCTCCATCTTCCAGATATGGAAATCAACATTGCAGCTTTGACGCTATAGTTAATGGCTTTGGCGCGTATAATTCTGTAACAAAATATGTTCACATTTACCAATCGAGGCCCTTTTTTACATGACCAAAAGAGAGAGATTGAAACAGTCACTGCTTGCAAAAGTTCCAAAAGATACGATTAACCAATTTCTCTCTAAGGACAAAACACCACTCTCAATCCTTTTTCTTTCGCTCATTGTCGGTATTCTTGCTGGGATTGTTGGTACTTACTTTGAGGCCGCTGTGCACTTGGTTTCGGAAACACGCACCGAGTGGTTAAAAAGTGAGATTGGTAATATCTTACCCTTGTGGTTGGCCGCTTTTCTTATCAGTGCAGCGTTGGCGTTTATCGGTTATTTCCTTGTGCACCGGTTTGCGCCCGAAGCCGCCGGTTCTGGCATTCCTGAAATTGAAGGCGCGATGGATGGTATGCGCCCCGTTCGTTGGTGGCGAGTACTGCCAGTGAAGTTTTTTGGCGGTATGGGTGCCTTAGGTTCTGGTATGGTTTTGGGACGTGAAGGGCCCACGGTTCAAATGGGGGGAGCCATTGGCCGAATGGTGTCGGATATTTTCCGCATCAAAAATGATGATACCCGCCACTCACTCTTAGCGTCTGGCGCAGCTGGAGGCCTAGCTGCCGCATTTAATGCGCCGCTGGCAGGCATCATGTTTGTGATAGAGGAGATGCGCCCGCAGTTTCGCTATACCCTCATTTCAGTACGTGCTGTCATTGTCTCTGCGGTGGCGGCAAATATCGTCTTTCGTGTGATTAATGGCCAACATGCTGTGATCCAAATGCCGCAATATCAAGCACCAGAGCTGGCTTCACTGTGGCTGTTTCTGCTGCTTGGGGGACTGTTTGGTATTTTCGGTGTGCTGTTCAACCGTTTAATCACACTATCACAAGATATTTTTGCCAAAATTCATCGCAATGATCGTAAGCGATATTTACTCACGGGTTCACTATTGGGAGGCTGTTTTGGATTAACTTTATTGTATATTCCAGAATTGACTGGGGGTGGCATCTCACTGATCCCTAATATCACCAATGGTGACTATGGTGCCGCTATCTTGCTGCTTTTGTTCATTGGTCGTATTTTTACCACCTTGATCTGCTTTGGTTCTGGTGCTCCGGGCGGGATTTTTGCGCCAATGCTGGCATTAGGTACTCTGTTTGGTTACGCCTTTGGTCTGATTGCGCAAGAACTGTTACCACAATTAGCGATTGACCCAGGAATGTTCGCCATTGCAGGCATGGGGGCACTGTTTGCCGCAACGGTTCGCGCACCCATTACAGGTATTTTGTTAGTTATTGAAATGACCAATAATTATTATTTAATTTTACCGCTGATTATTACTAGCCTTGGCGCGGTTATTTTCGCTCAATTACTTGGCGGCCAACCCATTTATAGCCAGTTGCTTCATCGCACCTTGAAAAATGCCAAGCTGCAACAACAAGATCTTCCACCAAAAGAGTAATCGTGAGACTCATGAATATTGACTCTGCTGCGAATTGTTATATCTAAGTAACAAATTAGAAGGTGAGATGTTGCACCACAACTCGATAAACTTGATAATGCGCTCGTTTGCTGGCTGCTAGAAATACATTATTCATTTTCTAGAGCAAATGATGACATGGAGTTTATCGTTGAACTGGAAAAGGTTAATTCAAGTACAAAGCACACCGCCCTCTCAAGCGGCGCTAGCATTAGGTGTGATCAGCCTCGGGCATGCGTGGGCGCTTTATATTCCCTCGGTCGGTCTCATTATTCGCCCCTATTTGGCACTGCTCGGTGCATTATTACTGCTGCCTGTCTTGCTAAAATACCTCACCAGCTTCAAGACATTCATGGAGGACATTCGCCACCCTCTTTCAGGTAGCTTGATGGCTCCAATGAGCATGACTTTACTGATCTTAAGTGATTATCTCGCTTTAATTTCACCGCTCATTGCTTATCCTATTTGGTTTACCGCGCTCTTGCTGCACTTCACCATGATGCTGCTTTTCTTCAGTTTTCAGGCCATGAACTTTAAAATCAGCCATATTGTACCAAGCTGGTTTCTTTATCCGGTTGGGTTAATCAGTAGCTCGCTCGCTGGCACGCAATTTGGCCACACTGTCTTTTCAGAAACACTCGTCTCTGTCTGTATCGCTATCTATTTTTTTATGCTGCCGTTAGTGTTATATCGTTTGGTGTTTGCTGGAATGTTACCTAAACGCGCACGCCCAACACTCGCGATTATGGCTGCACCTATTAACCTCACCCTCGCGACGTATTTGGTCAACTTCCCTCATCCTGATCCAATATTAACAGGCGCACTGGCTGGCATTGCCATCACCATGACAGTGCTTATTTACCTTTGCTATATCCGTCTGCTCAGGCTCAAGTTTCAACCGTCTATTGCTGCTGTGACCTTCCCTTCTGTCATCAGTGCTATCGCCATGCATCGTTTAACCACCTTCTTTGAAGGACAGTACCCGCAATGGCACTGGTTACATCAATTTGGGTTATTTGAATTGACTATTGCTACTTTCTTAGTCGTTTGGGTTTCTATTGGTTATATAAAAATGTATTGGCCTGAATTATTTGCTAATAAATAAAAACCTAATATTTATCTTTAATTAAAAATTAATTAGGGCTGGATAAGCCTAGGCAATGACGAACAATATAAAAGACACTATACCTTAATTTGCAATAGCAGCCAAAATAATAAAAACTCACTCGTGACAATTTTAAATTAATATTCAATATATCCTTTGTCAGCTGGCATTTAATTAAAAACATATAAAGGATATAACCATGAATTCACGTAAGTGGAAACACGAACTACCGGCTTCTATACAATCTAGAATTGACTATTTTATCAATGATTTGATTAATGCAAATGCTAACGGGAAACACCTAGTCCTAGGGAAAAGGCCAACAAAAAACGACATAGTGTTACAAAGTAATGATTATTTAAGCTTGGCTGATCATCCATTAATTAAAGCACGGTTGAAAAACGCCATCGATAAAACACATGATAGTGTTTTTATGTCCGCTATTTTTCTACAAGATGAAGAGTCTAAACCTTCATTAGAAACGAAATTTGCAGAATTTGTAGGCTTTGATAGTTGCCTTCTTTCTCAATCAGGATGGAATGCTAATACTGCCTTGTTGCAAGCCGTGTGCGGGCCACAAAGTAACGTCTACATTGATTTTTTTGCTCACATGTCAATGTGGGAAGGTGCTCGTTACGCTAATGCCAATATTCACCCATTCATGCACAATAATTGTGATCATTTGCAAAAACTAATCGCTCGACACGGCCCAGGGCTCATTGTGGTTGATTCGATTTACAGCACTATAGGTACGATTGCACCACTCACCGATTTGGTCACTATCGCCAAAGAGTATGGATGCGCCATTTTAGTTGATGAGTCGCATTCACTTGGCACACATGGCGAAAAAGGTGCAGGACTTGTCAGTGAATTAGGGTTAACAGCAGAGGTTGACTTTATTACAGCTAGCCTTGCGAAAACGTTCGCGTATCGCGCTGGCGCTATTTGGGCGAATAATAATGTGAATCACTGTATCCCTTTTGTGGGTTATCCCGCTATTTTTAGTTCAACTATTTTGCCTTATGAAGTCGAAGCGTTAGAAGCGACATTGGACATTATCAAATCAGCCGATTCTAAAAGAACTCAGTTGCACCGCAATGCACACACACTGCGTCGTGGACTAAATAGTATAGGGCTAAGCGTACGAAGTGAGTCCCAAATCATAGCGCTAGAAACCGGAGATGAACGAAATACAGAAAAAGTTCGCGATTATTTAGAAGAGAATCAAATATTTGGTGCTGTTTTTTGCAGGCCTGCTACTTCAAAGAATAAAAACATTATTCGGCTTTCGTTAAATAGTAATGTCACTGACTCACAAATTGACACCATATTAACCGTGTGTGAAAGGGCCCAAAATGATAGCAGTCTCTATTTCAAGTAAGTCACGCATCGACATACTAAACCAATGGTGCAATCTCAAATAAGAAGGATAAGGTAAGGAATAACCCTAGGGTTTACCTAGGGTTATTAAATCCAGTGACTTAATTTTTTTAACAATAGCGTTTTATCCGCTGGTTTTAAAACGTAATCATTCATTCCTGATGTACGGATTTTTTCTATCGTTGAAGGGCTATTGTCACCCGTATGCCCAATAATAGGCACTTTACTGTAAGAAGCGGTGGATGAACGGATAGATAAAGTGGCCGAAATACCATCCATAATCGGCATTTCAATATCCATTAACACCAAGTCAATTGAATTATTGGCCAACATTTGTAATGCTAATTCCCCATCGCTCGCTTGCAGTACTTCATACCCTTGCTTTTCTAGCAGCAGAGCGGTGAAGCTACGTAAGGAGTGGTTATCATCGACCAACAAAATTCGTTTTTCATAATCATATTGTTTTAACGGGATAACATTTTTATCGGCAATAAGCTCTTCCGTTTCAAAGAGTAGTTCATCAATAATCGCCGATCCATCCAATAACAATTTGTGCTTTTCAATTGGGTAAATGGTTAAATGACGCTCCATCGTCAGCGCGTAACGCTGATTTTGGTCATATAAATAGCAAACTTTTGCTTGTGTAAAATGCAGTTTAGGTTCCAGTTTGGTTAAGTAATCCGGCGTTTCATCCAACGTTTGCAGATCCACAAAGATCAGATCAAACTCAAATTCAAACTCTTCTCGACGCAAAGCACTCTCAGGCTCTAAGACATTAAGCTGGAAACCAAGATAAAACGATTTCTCACTGAGATAACGATTCACTATGCTCGTTTTGCCAATATAAAGCAGAGATTTCGCCTTCATTAGATCGAGTTTAATATTAGCAACGGCTTGCGAATCATACTCGGGAAACGTTAAGGTAAACTCCGTCCACTCTCCAAGTTCAGAACGGCAGATAATATCCCCTCCAAAAGCATGCATTACTTTACGGCAAAAGGGTAACCCCAGACCATAGCTGCCATTTTTACCGAAGGTATAAAAGTCTTTAAAAATATCGTCCAGCAAATGAGGTTCAATACCAACACCATTGTCTTTCACTGTAATTTGGTGGCAATTCTCACTTGATTTCAAGGTGATATGGATATTAAACATATCGTTATTTTGATAGTAGAACGCATTCTTGAGTAGATTGTAGAGCACGTATTTTAACAGTGTACTGCTGCCTAAAAAATCAAAGTCATCCACCACCTTAAGAGTCACTGCCTGCCTGTCTTCTGGTCTTTTATAAGAAAAACTGCGCAGTGCCTCTTCTATAACAGGCTTTACAGCATGCTTTTTAAAGGTCGATGTTGAGACCCTATTTTGATCAATCGAGGTTAACAGCAAATCAATGGTCTCATTACCGGAGCGAATGACTTCATCAGCATCTCTTAATAGCCCAGCAATCAGCTCTAAATCTTTAGACGGTAGCGTATAAGATTCTGATTTGGATGCCGTAGGATTGGGCAATACTGAACCCATTACTTCAATTGACGCTTTTAACGCACTTAATGGATTTCTCATTTCATGCGCAATCCCTGCGCCAAAAGACTTGGCAATCGACACCTTCGCTTCATGTTCAATTTGGTTACGAAAATAGAACAGGTTGCCAAAAATGTAAGTAAATAGAAAAATCGGTACGTACGGCCATTCCACCATCACTCGCAGTTCCGCGTCCATTACGCCATAAGTCACAAAGTAAGCACATGCTAATGCAATGGCGGCTTGAATCAGCATAACTTTTGTTTCGTGGACTAAGAGGATATGGAGGAAAATAGACGCCATGAACGACATCGCCCAGATCGTTGACCAATCGTTCATCAGCATCATGTAGCCAAAAAAGAATGGCAAACAAAATCCTATTGAAAACAAGTAATAGTAAGGTAAGTAGTGCTGTAAATGTTTCGGCGTTGAATTGCGAAAAATAATCCCCGCAAATAAAATGGCGCAAATCGCCCGTAACTCCATACTTTCATAAGGTTGTGGAAAGAGATAAGTCCACACGTAATAATAAAGGGGAAAACCAATGAACCCCATCCATCCCACAAGGGTGAGGTTCGGCTCAGCGTACTGGTATATTTTTTTTACTACGTCCATGTAACCTTACCAAACTGATACATTCATTTTTATAATCATAATTGTGCATAACCTGATTGTGCATAACCTGTTTTTTTGAAAGCGTCGAAGTCAGTTACACTCATCACGCCATACCTATTAATAACTAGCACAAGATAGACCACATTCCCATTCATTATGCAACAAGTCTTATTGAGCTGCCGTTATTTCTCGCCACATCGACATCAATGCGTAAGGCTATTTGCTCTTTCAGCTCGCTCACGTGAGAAATGATGCCGATCGTTCGGCCTCCTTGTTGTAAGTCGACAAGGGTTTGAATCGCCAAGTCCAATGACTCAGGATCTAAACTGCCAAAACCTTCATCGATGAACAGTGTATCAAGTTTAATACCGCCGCTATATGATTGCACCACATCCGATAAACCCAGCGCCAATGACAACGCCGCCATAAAAGATTCACCACCAGACAAGGTCGCCACATCTCGCCATTTTCCGGTGTAACCATCTTCGACCATCAGATCAAGCCCTGAACCCACATTACCTTTGGCGCGATCTTCTTTACGCTTGAGCAGGTAACGCCCCTTACTCATGATCTGCAGCCTCATTGAGGCTTGGATCAGCACATCATCTAACAGCACGCCAAGAACAAAGCGATGTAAACTCACTTTAGCGCCTGTTTTGCCGTTGGCGATATCGCTCAAAGTCCCAAATACTTGGTACTCTTGCTCTAAGGCTTCATTTTTTATATGTAAAATAGCGATTTTTTCTTTCACACTGGTTAAGGCATCCATTTTAGACCGTAACGTGCTCCATTGATCCAGTGCGCTTTGCTGTAACATGGCTACAGCCTCGACCGCGCTTGCATACTCAGCAAGATTGGGCTCACTTTTTTCACTCAGCTCACTGGCTAATGTTTGAAGCTGGGCGTTTAACGTCGTACTTCTTTCGTCAAATTGTTTGATCTGCTTTTCAAGCTGCTCGATCTGCTGTGAAGATAAACGTGCCTGTAAATAGTGCTCAGTATCGTCGAACTGGCTCTCAATCAGCGCACTGTGCCACTGTTGCTGTGACTGCGTAAACGCATTTTGCCAATGAATCTGGTGTTCGACCGCCGCCGCCAACGCCGCTTTCGCACCAGAAAAATCAGCATTCGCTTGATTGAAGCGCGCCTTGGTTTCCGCATCTAAACGGTTGAGATTAGCCAATTGCAGCTCTAACTGGGTTAAAGATTCGTTCAAATGCAAACTGTCTTGATACGACTCCGGGATCCCTTGGCTTAAGGCAGAAACTTCGGTCTGCTCTTTGGCAACCGTCAGGGTGGCCTGTTCGACTTTATGCTGCTGCGTTTCAGCATTTTGCTTAGCTTGTGCTAACTGCAGTTCTAATTTTGCCAATTGTTGAGCTAATTGCTCTGGATTGAGCGATTCAAGATGAGCAATGGAATGTTCAAGATCGCTTTGAGCTTGCTGCAGTTGTACTAAACTTTGCGTATTTCCAGATAATGACTCCCTCAAACTTGCCATCTCTTGCTCAAGCCGTGCGTATTGGGTCGCTCGCAGTTGTTGCTGCTTCAGCGCTTCTTGCTCAGTGGTTAGTTTGTTTTGCTGTATCGCTCTCGCCTGCTGCACTTGCGCCTTAGTCACCGTTTCTCCGGTATAACGCGCTAATTTAGGATGATCGCAACTGCCACACACCGGGCACTCGTCGCCTTGCTCCAAGGTTCGAGCCAGCTCGGCGGCTTGGTTGGTGTGCCAAATCAGCTCTAATTTATCGGCTTGCTGTTTCGCGTCCAATGTTGCGCGCTGTGCCAAATCAAACTGCTGCTGACTATGGCTCAGTGCAGCTTGCTCTGTGGCTAAACGCTGTTCAAGCTGCTGCAGCTTTAATAAGCGATCAATCTGCTGTTTGATGGTTTCAAGCTCTAAGCGCTGGCCTTTTAACTCAGCCAACTGCTGGCTAACTCTTTCGCACTCTTGACGCTTAAGCATAATTTGCTGCTCAAACTGCTCAACAGCGGTGCGCAAGTTGTGGCGATTTTGCGTCGCGAGCTCCACTTCACGTAAGGCTTGTTGCAGCGCTTTTTGATGATGTTCTCGCTCAACAAGCTTAGTTTTGATTAGGTTTAAGTCATAAATTTGTTGCATCAGATTCGGCACTATTTTGACTTTTTCTGCCGCGTCTTCTTGAGCCGCTTTGGCCTGTTGCCACTGCTGTTGTGACTGCGTAAGCGCTTGCTCTTTTTCGACTCTTGCTTGGTTGGCCGCTTCTAACTGACGTTGTGACGATTGTAATTCGTAATAGGGTGAATCTAAGCGCGTAGCTTGCAAGGCTTGATGCCTTTGAGCTTTTACCGCATCGATGACTGACGATTGTGCATCATGATCGGCTTTAAGTTGCACGAGTTGACGCTGCTCTTGAAATTGTTTAGCAAGGGTTTGCGCCGCTTTTTGCTCGCTGCTCGCTGCATCAAACCTTTGCTGGGCATCTAGGTACGCTGCGTGAGCGGCCGTTAATTGGGGTGACAGCTCAGCAATGCACGCTTCAAGGTGTGACTCGCTAGTTGCGTTCACGACGTCCAATGCGCCTTTAATTTTGTGATCAAATTCTTCTTTCGCTTTGCGGATCCCTGCCGCTTTCTCAAACAGCGCTCGTTCAATTTGGCTATAAATGTGAGTTTGAAACAACTGACCAAAGATTTGCTCCCGCTCTTTGGAGTTGGCAGTCAGTAATTCACGAAATTTCCCTTGGGGGATGACCATCACTTGGCGAAACTGTTTTACATCTAAACCGACCAATTCCACCATTGCCTTACCGACGGGATTGGGTTTGTTAGCAAGCAATTTCATTTCGCCATCGACCCATTCAAACAAGCTCGCGGCATGGGATTTTTTTGTTGAGCCTTCACCGCGTTTTTTCGGCACTTCTTGGTCGGGCGAGCGATCAACTTGGTAGATTCGCCCGCCAAGCTCAAACTGGTAGCTGATTTCGGTGAGCGTGTGCGGGTCCGCGTAGTCGCAGCGCATTTGATCACCAGTACGCTCACTGCCTGTCGTTTCACCATACAAAGCGTAGCAAATGGCATCGAGCAGTGAACTTTTGCCCGCTCCGGTTGGACCATTAATCAAAAATAGCGGCGAGGCTCCCAAGGCGGTAAAATCCACCACTTCTTTATGAGCAAAGGGGCCAAATGCTTGCAGAGTCAATTGTATTGGACGCATTAGACTTGGGCTCCCGGCTTTAATGCTTGAATGACGTCGATCACCGCTTGCTCTTGCGCTGCGGTTAACGCTTCTTGCTTAGCTTCTAAGAAAAAATCGCGGAACATATCCACCTCACCGCGTGCCAAACGTGCACGCCCCATTGCTTGATCAACTCCCACCAACATGCCCGGTTTTTCTAAATGCAGTACGTTGGGGTAGGATTGACGTAGTTTTTCCATCGGGTCCAGTATCGCGTGTTTGTCGGTAAGACGAACCAACAGATAATCGTGGTTGTGTGGATCTGTTTTACCTTGCTCGATGATCTCCAGCAACTCACCTTCAATAATACGCATGCTATGAGGAGCAGTCAGTGGCACATGCGTGGCGCTGACAAAACCTTGTTCATCAAATTCAACCAAGGTCGCTCCTTTCTTGTGGTGCTGCTCTGAAAAGCTGTATTTCATTAGAGAGCCAGAGTAACGGATATACTCTTCCCCTTTTTTCTGTGGTTGGTGCAGATGGCCGAGCGCAACATAATCAAAAGGTACAAAGTGTTGATGACTGACACGATCAGAGCCGCCAATGGACAGAGGTCGTTCAGAGTCAGATTCGATAGCGCCATCAACAAAGCAGTGGCTAATCATAACGTGACGTTGTGACGAATCCCACTGCGATGTAATCTGCTTAATGAGGTATTGATGGGCTTCATCATGGCTGGTTACGGCCTCTCCAAAGTGGTGGCGAACGACTTCAGGGTCGTTATAAGGCATACCATAAAATGCCACTTCACCAGCAGTGGCTGATTTTAGTACCACAGGCTGCATCATCTGTTCAAAATTGCTAATAATGTGCAAGCCCGAGTGTTGCATCTGCTTGGCCGCAAAGCCTAAACGCTTCGCCCCGTCGTGGTTACCAGGGATCATAATTAAGGGGATGGAAAGATCGTTGCACACCCGGTTGACTATATCATCCATCAATTCAATGGCTGCAGTCGGTGGAACTGAACGATCGTAGATATCTCCGGCGATGATTAAAGCATCCACCCGATTGCACTGCAGATACTCAATCAATTGATTGAGTACTGCGCGCTGATCATCCAATAAAGAAACGTTGTGAAATTGTCGACCGAGATGCCAGTCAGAGGTGTGAAGAAACTTCATTCCAACCCTAAAGATAGCGAAAATCAAAGTGCTTCATAATACGCGATTAACCAAGAAAAGCGACGTAAGATCGAGCAAAACAGAGCTTAGGTTACGTGAATTTTCTTGATGACTTTATAAAAATCAAGCTAAAAAGTGACCATCAATGAATACGAACTTTCAGTTTACGAGGCACCAATTCGATCCCAGCTTGATAACGTTTTGCCGAAGCGTTGAGGGCCAAAGCAAGTGCGCTGTCGGCAATCAGCTCAAACTGCTGCGGCAACGAGTTGATTTTAATCGGCAAGAAATCAAGTAAACGGTTATCACCAAATGTCGATAACTTCACACGATTCATCAAGCTTGGGTTTTCAAACAATACATCTAAAATCCCTTCAAGCAGAGTGTAAGAAGTCGCGACGATCGCATCTGGCATACTGTTATTGGCGATCCATTCATTCACCACTCGTTTGCCCTCTTCTCGATTAAAGTGCGCGCCATAACCGATGATACTGTGCACAGTTTTCGCTCTCAGCGCTGATTCAAACCCCAACTGGCGTTCTTGCGAAATATTAAGCTCTGGTAATGCACCGACTAAGCCGACGGTTTTGATCTCCGGCGTTAATAAAGAATGCGTCAATTCAAACGCGGCGTTGAAATCTTCACTGATCACACAGGCAAAAAATTCATCATCTAACGGGCGGTCAATCGCAATAACCGGAGTGCCTGAATGTTGCAACTTGAGATAAAACTCACTGGCGTTAGGAATCGCACTGGCGACAAATAGCGCATCGATGCGGCGTGAGACTAAGGCATCCACCACCGACATCTCGGTATGCGGGTCATCGTCCGAACAGGCGATGAGAATTTGGTAACCCGCTTGGCGAGAGTTCTGTTCTAACAATTTAGCAAGACGCGCGTAACTGGTGTTCTCAAGATCAGGGATGATGAGCCCAAAAGAGCGGCTATTTCCTGCTCGCAAAGCAGAAGCGGCGTGATCGGGACGGTAATTATGAGCATCCACCACGGCCATCACTTTCTGCTGGGTTTTTTCACTAATGCGGTACTTCTGCGCTTTGCCATTGATTACATAACTGGCGGTGGTTTTAGAGACTCCCGCTAACTTCGCTATCTCATCTAGTGTCATATCAACCACTCTTGTTCTGTGCGTCGGATCATAGAACTCATTTTTTGATCCTTGATGAAGTTGAATTATACGCTGAATCGATTCAGTATAAAAGCTGAAAGGATTCAGCAAAATTACAAAATGATAACTAAGGCTACATTTGACCATCACTTCATCGATGTAAAGATCACCAAATGTGAGTGTTATAAAAAATGAGCAGTGCGAGTAATAAGTTGAACAGCGCCATTTTTCGTCAAAAATAGGTTTGCTGAATTTTTTTGGGAAAAAAGCTGAAACGATTCAGCTTGAATAAGTCATATTAATAAACTATCACTTAGGTGAAATCTATACTTCAAAGTGATAACGAATTAAGCCGTAAGGCAAAGAGGCCAAAATGCTGCAACTCAATTCCAACAATATTACTTTGGGCCAATCACCCACGAACAAGCAAGAGGCGATTCGAGCTATCGCAGCGGATCTAACCAACAAAGGGTTCGTCGAAGCAGGTTATGTCGATGGCATGCTTAACCGTGAAGCTCAGAATTCGACCTTTCTTGGTAATGGTATCGCGATCCCACACGGTACAACCGATACACGTCAACTGGTTAAGCAAACGGGTGTTGCTGTTCACCACTTCCCCAACGGCGTTGACTGGGGTAACGATGCAACCGTTTATGTCGCGATTGGTATTGCAGCGAAATCCGATGAACATTTGGGCATTCTGAAGCAACTGACGCAAGTGTTGTCCGCCGATGGCGTTGAAGAGAAACTGAAACAAGCGTCCAGTGCCAATGATGTCATTGCACTCCTCAATGGCGAAGTGCAATTTGAGCCTGATTTTGATGCTTCGTTGATCCAACTGCTTTTCCCTGCCAGTGATATGGTACAAATGAGCGCCGTCGCTGGCGGTTTGCTACGCAATACTGGCTGTGCCGACAATGAATTTGTTGCCGAACTGGTCACGAAAGAGCCAACCCACCTAGGTAAGGGATTGTGGTTAATCAGCAGTGACAAAGCGGTCAAACGCACGGGCATTTCGTTTGTGTCAACCGCCAATGCGTGTGAATACAATCAACTCAACGTCAAAGCCTTGATCGCGATTGCCGCTTGTAATAATGCTCACCAAAACATTCTGGATAAGCTCACGCAGCTTGTGCTTCAGCAGCAGCAAGAAACCTTGCTCAATGCGAATGCTGCCCAATTATTGGCTTTCTTCAGCAATGACAATGAACAAGCTCCGGCAAAAAATGAGAGCGCAGCAAGCAAGGTTGCGGTATTCAAAATCAAAAACGCACATGGTCTGCACGCTCGTCCAGGAGCGATGTTGGTGGCCGAAGCGAAGAAATTTGAAGCCAATATCAAAGTGTCTAACTTAGATGGCGACGGAAAAACAGCCAATGCGAAAAGCCTGATGAAAGTCATTGCGCTGGGCGTAAAACATGGCCACCAGCTTCAGTTTTCAGCTGAGGGGCCAGACGCCGAGCAAGCATTAGAATCGATCGGTAAAGCGATTGCTTCTGGTCTAGGTGAAGGGTGAGGATTAAGTCATGACAAATAAAGTCGTCACTATCACGCTAAACCCAGCGCTTGATTTAACAGGTAGCTTGGATGTGCTGAATGTTGGCTCAGTGAGCCTAGTCAAACAAGGTTCACTTCACGCCGCAGGTAAAGGGGTTAATGTTGCGAAAGTACTGAGCGATCTCGGTGCAAAGGTGACTGTGACCGGATTTCTTGGCCGTGATAACCAAGAGTTGTTCTGTCAGCTATTTGATCAAATGGCCGCAATTGATGAGTTTGTTCGTGTTGATGGTGCAACCCGTATTAACGTGAAATTGGTGGAAAAATCGGGCGAAGTGAGCGACATCAATTTCCCCGGAGTTGAAGTGACACCGCTTGCCATTGAGCAGTTCGAACGCACTCTCGAGAGATTAGCCGTTGATCACGACTATTTTGTGCTCGCTGGTAGCTTGCCACAGGGCATCTCCCCAGCATTATGTGCTTCGTGGATCGAAAAACTGCACTCCATGGGTAAAAAAGTGCTGTTTGATAGCAGTCGTGATGCCCTCAAAGCGGGTCTTGACGCAAAGCCTTGGTTGATTAAACCAAACGATGAAGAGCTTTCTCAATTTGTGGGGCGTGAACTACACACTCCTGAGCAATGCCAAGCTGCCGCCGCGCAACTGGCCGAAAAAGGCATTGAAAATATCGTGGTGTCGATGGGAGCAAATGGCGTGATGTGGTTGAACCAACATCAATGGCTGCATGCAAAACCACCACGTATGCAGGTCGTTAGCACTGTTGGCGCAGGCGATACTTTAGTCGCGGGCCTTTGCTGGGGACACATGCAGCAGATGGAAAAAACAGAACTGCTTACTTTTGCCACCGCCCTCTCTGCGTTAGCTGTTACGCAAGTCGGCGTGGGTATGTCAAACCGAAAACAACTCGAAACCCTACAACAACAAATCCAATTACAACCCGTTAGCTTAAGCGCTAACTCATAAGGACAGAAGGTCGTAACTATGAAGATTGCTATTATTACCGCATGCCCCAGTGGCGTTGCAAACAGCATCATTGCTGCCGGGCTGCTTGAACAAGCGGCAAAATCGCTCAATTGGACCGCTGTGGTTGAATGCCATTCCAGCATCATTCAAGGCCATACGCTCTCTAGCAGTGAAATCGACAACGCAGATGTGGTGGTTATTGCTCGTAATACACCAATAGATACCACCCGTTTTATCGGCAAAAAAGTGTACCAAAGTGACATTTCAGCCTGCACGTCTGATCCCGTTGCTTTTTTAAACAGCGCGATAAATGCAGCGACTATCCTAACTGAGCAAGAGGCAAAAACGGTGTCTGCGCCAGTCGTAACGCAAGCTGCTAAAAAAATCGTGGCTATCACCGCTTGTCCAACGGGTGTTGCACACACCTTTATGGCGGCAGAAGCGCTAGAAAACCATGCAAAACGCCTTGGCCACCAGATCAAAGTAGAAACACGTGGTTCTGTGGGTGCGAAAAACCAACTCACGGCGCAAGAGATTGCTGATGCGGATTTAGTGATCATTGCGGCCGATATCGAAGTGCCACTCGATCGTTTCAACGGCAAAAAACTGTACAAAACCAGTACTGGCCTTGCACTGAAAAAAACCGAGCAAGAGATCACCAACGCGTTTAACCAAGCGTCTATTTATACGCAATCGTCAGCGTCTAATAACAATCAAACCGAAGAGAAAAAAGGGGTGTACAAGCACCTGATGACTGGGGTATCTCACATGCTTCCTGTCGTAGTCGCGGGTGGTTTGATCATCGCACTCTCTTTTGTGTTTGGTATTGAAGCGTTTAAAGAGCAAGGCACATTGGCAGCGGCGCTGATGACCATTGGTGGCGGTTCAGCCTTTGCATTAATGATCCCTGTCATGGCGGGTTTTATTGCGTTCTCGATTGCTGACCGTCCGGGGCTTGCTCCTGGTTTGATTGGCGGGATGTTGGCAAGCTCTACCGGAGCCGGTTTTCTTGGTGGTATTGTGGCCGGTTTCATTGCAGGTTACGCCGCTAAATTCATTGCAGATAAAGTCTCCTTACCTCAATCGATGGAAGCGCTAAAACCGATCCTCATCATTCCATTTGTGGCGAGTCTCTTTACTGGCTTGGTGATGATTTACATCGTCGGTGGCCCTGTATCGAGCATCATGGCTGCAATGACTGAGTTCTTAAACAACATGGGCTCAGCCAACGCCGTACTTCTGGGTGTAGTCCTAGGCGCGATGATGTGCTTTGACTTAGGCGGGCCGATTAATAAAGCAGCGTATACCTTTGGTGTTGGTCTACTTGCTTCGCAAACTTACGCACCAATGGCCGCTATTATGGCTGCGGGTATGGTGCCAGCGTTAGGTATGGGCCTTGCGACTTTCCTTGCCAGAGACAAATTTGAAGCCGGTGAACGTGAAGCGGGTAAAGCCTCATTTGTACTAGGTTTATGCTTTATCTCTGAAGGGGCAATTCCATTTGCAGCGAAAGATCCAATGCGCGTTATCCCAGCTTGTATGGCAGGCGGCGCGTTAACGGGTGCACTGTCTATGCTGTTTGGCGCGAAATTAATGGCTCCGCACGGCGGCTTATTTGTCCTACTGATCCCAAATGCGATTACACCTGTACTGATGTACCTAATCGCGATTGCGGCCGGTACGGCGGTGACTGGCTTTGGTTACGCCTTCCTTAAAAACCGCGCAAAAGCAAGCGAGAGCTCAACCGCGGCAGCAATATAATTTGCATCATTAATATCTAACCATCATGAGTGAGCAGCAGTGCTGCTCACTTTTTCACGCTTTTCCAGGGCTAAAATTCCTTTACACGCACCGCTGACACGCCGCATACTCACCCTCAGTTTAAGTAGCCTCGCGATAGTTATGATCCAGTCATTGATGTTTGCCTTCTTGTTTAGCTTATTGAGCCTGTTCTCCTCGCTCAACCTCAATGCTACACAAAGCTTTTCGGCGAGTGAGTCTACGACAATCCAGCATGTTCATTTTTCCAGTCATCCATTTTTTGTTGATCGTGATGCAGCGATATTAACCACAAGGCATGAAACGCCACGAGTCAGTGGGCTTCGGTTAATCTCAGATGACGACGAAAAGACGAGCGCAGAAACTACCCTACTTTCTTACACTCTCAGTACCACTGCGTTTGTCGTCATTTGTTCTCTGTATATAGGTCAATCAACTCACGTTTTTGTGCGTAAAGCACTGCAATTTTCCAACCTGTATTCACGCTTCGCCCACGCTTAACACCTTTTTCAATCGGACCAATTATTACTATTTACTGATTGAGGAAGCTTGTTATGAATACTTTTTTGTCTATTTTTTCTGCCTTATGGCATCAAGATCTGTTTGCGCTACAACAGGTCGATCTGTCGTTACTTTACCTCTGCATTGGATTACTTATCTTCGTTGAAAGTGCATTTATTCCAGCAGCGCCGCTGCCTTGCGATAGTGTGATTGTACTGTGCGGTAGCCTTGCGGCCGTTGGGGTACTCAACCTTTATGCCATTATTGGCGTGCTGGTTTTTGCTGGTTGGCTGGGCAGTGCGATCGCCTTTTATCAAGGCCACCAGCTTAAAGAGTGGCGATTAGTCTCAACTTGGCTCAACAAAGTCTCAGAAAAACAGTGGCGCACTACCGATAACTTGATCCAAAGGTATGGGCTACTGGCCATGTTCATGGGGCGCTTTCTGCCGGTAGTTCGTTCTTTGCTGCCTATGGTAATGGGGCTGCGTAATGCAGTAACACCAACACGCTTCCTGCTCGTCTCACCACTGAGCGCGCTGGCGTGGATTCTGTTTTTGGTCGGCTCAGGCTTAGGTATTTCTCTTTTGCCCGACAAGCTTGCCAAAATAGCCAATCATGCGTTGATATTAGCACCACTGATGACACTGTTGATCGCTATCTCAACGGTACTAGTGGGTTGGTTAATGCGTAAACGTTCACTGCAAAAAGCCCCTCGTATCAGTGAAGAAAGCCAATTATAGCGGCCTTACGCCACGGTTCAAATGGCCGTGGCGTTCGTAATCGAATGAGCATAGCAGCGAGCCACGCTGACAATAGATAAAAAAAGGGCTCAAAAGAGCCCTAAAACAGAATAATTAATTATAAATGTAAAAAGCTTGCGCTCCTTACAAAACGGCTAAAGATGTGTGTATTTGTTACGTGCTCACTAATCCAATATCTCGCAAAACATCCCACTAACATTTCACGCTGGCTCTGCCTGAGTACTTAACCGATATTGAGTCTAACAAGCGCTTCGTATAGATGCTGTATGGATAGCAAGGCTCGATATAAAGATTTTATAAAGTAGCCTAAACCGCAAACTGGTCTGATTCGCCTTCTACCAACCGATATCCTACCCCTGTTTCTGTAATAATATGTTTAGGTTGGGCTGGATTTTCTTCCACTTTATGACGCAACTGGGCAACATGAATACGAACATAATGATGATGTTCAATGTAGTTACTGCCCCACACTTCTTTTAAAATTTGCTTATGAGTCAAAACCTTGCCCATATTTCTCACCAAAAGTTTTAAAATATTGTACTCGGTTTTGGTCAGTTTTAACGGTTCACCACTTTTAGTCACTTGCTTAAATGCCAAGTCGACAACGATCTGGCCGAATTGGTAGCAAACCGACTCTTGAGGCTGAGGTTGGCTCAGTTGGCGTAACGCGACACGTATTCGCGCTAGCAGTTCTTCACTACCAAATGGTTTAATCAAGTAATCGTTGGCTCCCGCATCAAGTGCTTGAACCTTATCTGATTCCTTATCACGGGCCGAGATGACAATGATTGGCGTCTGCGTCCAACCCCGAAGCTCTTTGGTGAGTGCAATACCTTCCATATCTGGTAAGCCTAAATCCAATAAAATCAGATGCGGATTCCAGTTTGCGACTAAGGCTATCCCTTGCTCTGCTGTTCCAGCCGTTTTGACTTGATACTGATAACCGCTGATCAACACGTTGAGAAAACGTTGAATCGGTGCTTCATCTTCAATGATCAAGATTTTAATTTCACTGTTCATACAGTCCCTTTAAATCGTAAAGTCGGCATGGTATCGCCACGGTAAAACTAACACCTTGGCTTTCACGGTTGCGAGCAACTATCGTACCGTGATGTGCGGTGACGATCACTTGGCATATCGCTAAGCCAAGCCCTGTGCCATCGACTTGGGTATGGTTGAGGCGATAAAAGCGCTCAAAAATTCGGGTTAATTCTTGCTCAGGAATACCAGGGCCATTGTCCGCTACTGTTAAAATAAACGCCTCATCGCGGTATTCTATCTGGATCTCTATCTCACTTCCTTTAGGTGTATATTTGGCTGAATTTTCAATCAGGTTAGAGATAACCTGTTCAATCAATAAACTATCGAGTTCAACCAACATTGGTTCACTTTTTAAATTCACATGATGGTGACGCAATCGTCGAGATAAACGGCTCAGTGCACTGCCAAGCACTTCTTCAGGTTCGACCCAATCCAACTTAGGTACAAGGGCCGCGCTAGTGTAACGCGTGATATCAAGCAGTTTTGTTAAACTACGATTGAGCCGCTCACCTTGCTCAGCGATCGATTTCAATAGCTCATCTTGCACCTCTTGATCCAGCGTCAACCCCGCATCGGTCAACGTCGTTGCCACGCCAATGATCGTCCCTAATGGTGTTTTCAAATCATGAGATACTGATGCTAATAACGTGCTACGCATGGTTTCTAATTGATTAGCCGTTTCCACTTCCGCAAGCGCTTGGTTAGCTTGCGAACGTGCCAGTGACAAACTGAGTAATGAAATGACCCACGGGGTAACTTTGGCCTGTTGATCTTTTTCAACCGCTAATACGCCCAATACTGTCTCTCGATCTTTAAGCCAGTGGATGGTGGTGGTCGCAGGTACATGACGGCCATCAAATTCTTCTAGCTGGGCATACGGAAACGAATCGTTTTTTGCAAGCAGATGCCAGTGAGGGTGAGCAGATAAAATCGCGCTCGGCAAGCTCAGCTCTTTATTAAGAAATTGCACGGTCGCCTGCGCAATTTGCTCACTGGTTCGCAGTGCCGACAAGTGGCAAGCAAGCTGATAATAGGTCTTATGGCGCATCTGGAGGTGCTTATTTTTCTGTATTTGCTTTCTCTGTGACTGTGTTATATTGATCGCGAACATCCCACTGAACACCATCACCGAAAAAGTAATCACATGCTGTGCATTCTTAAAACGGAACGAACTGTAATCCGGCAATAAGAAGTAGTAATACACTATGACGCCCATAATGGTCATGAGGTATGCATTGCGTGGACGAAGTAGTGAAGCACTAACAATGTTGAGCAATAAAAACAGCATTGCCATGTCTGTTTCTAAGATATTTTTTCGGTAAATCACGCCCACCGTAGTAACCAACACATACAGGCATATCAATAAGATGACCCGTTGTGTCTCGTTTACTCGCGCCATGTTTAGCGTCTTAACCATCTTTGTTTCTCGTGATTTTGTCACCTTAGTGACGGAATCATACATCTTCAGACGTAAGTCGCAACGATTGCGATAAACACAAGAGGTTTCCAGAGTAATGAATTGGATTACTGATGCTAATACTGCGGTAGCAAATATAGCCTATCAATTAAGTGAAGTGATTGCCGTATACCCGATAACGCCAAGTACCACCATGGCCGAGTGCTGTGAAGCATGGTCGGCAAAACATCAGCTCAATATCTTAGGGGAGACACCCGAGGTAATTGAGATGCAATCTGAAGCGGGAACCATTGCGGTTGTGCATGGCAGCGCCATGAGCGGTGCATTAGCTACGACGTTTACTTCTTCGCAAGGATTATTATTGATGATCCCCACTTTATATAAATTGGTGGGAGAGCTGACTCCGTGCGTGATCCATGTCGCCGCACGCAGTGTCGCAACCCATGCCCTATCGATTTTTTGCGATCACTCAGATGTGATGTCGATTCGGCAAACGGGCGTTGCCATGTTATGCGCAAGCAACGGTCAGCAAGCACAAGACATGGCGTTGATATCGACCATGGCTTCACTGCGCAGTCGGTTACCGTTTGTCCATTTTTTTGATGGATTTATCACCTCTCATACCTTAACTAATATAGACATGCTCACCACCGAGCAGGTAGCGCAACTTTTTCCCCATCGCGCATTACTTGAATTTCGTCAGCGCGCCTTAACGCCCGATCGCCCAACCTTACGCGGAGCAACGGCAGGTCCAGATACTTATTTTCAATGCCGCGAAGCGCAAAACCGCTATCAACAGCATGCACCCGATGTTGTCCAAACCTGTATGGATGAGTTTGCGCAGCTCACTGGACGTGCCTATCACTTAGTAGAGTACTGTGGCCATCCACAAGCTACACGACTAATCATCGCTCTTGGCTCGGTCAGTGAAACACTCAACCAATACGTTCAAAGCAAGCCAGATGAGAGCGTCGGTGTTGTCACCGTTCATCTCTATCGCCCTTTTCCTACTCAAGCATTACTCAACGCCTTGCCTGAATCGGTACAGCAGATCAGTGTGTTGGACCGCACTAAAGAACCCGGAAGTAGCGGTGAACCGCTGTATCTGGATGTGCTTGATGCCATTTACCAAAGTGGTCGACCCATTGAGTTATTCCGAGGCCGTTATGGTTTATCGGGAAAAGCTTTCTTTCCAGAAGATGCGCAGCACATTTTCGCTATGATGCGAAATGAGCACGGCCGGAAAAGAGAATTCGTGGTAGGAATCGATGATGACGTCACTCATCTTAGCCTACCCGTTACCTCACAGCCTGAACGAGAAGAAGCGCTGCAAACGGTGTTGATGTACGGCTACGGTGGTGATGGTAGCATCTCGGCAGGAAAAAACGTGCTCAAAGCTCTTGGCAAGCAAAACCACTGGTATGTGAATGCTCAGTTCGAGTACGACTCGAAAAAATCACGCAATCTTACGACGACGCACTTGCGACTCTCCGAACAACCGATCCAAACTCCGTACCCGATTCGGCAAGCCAGATTAATTTCGCTCAGTCAATTAGGCCTACTGAAAGACATCGATATCACGCAGCGATTTTGTCAGCGCGCGCTACTATTGATCAACACATCGCTTACAGGGCAAGCACTGTGGGATTCCCTGCCATTTGCATTGCAATCGACGATTCAAGCTAAACAGATCAAAGTGGTGACAATCGATGCCGATAAGTTAAGCGCTCAGCATCAACTCAAAAACAAAGCCAGCGTCGCTATGCAAGTAGCGGCGACTTTACTGCTCAGCCCAAGCCAAGAACCTTCTCAACAGCGTGCAACTTTGCTGGTTCTGCAAGCAATGTGCAAAACGCAATTACAAGGAAAACCTGACGCACTTATCGAGCGTAACCTCGCGTGCATTGAGGCAGCAGCGCACGAGATAAACGACTCACCTTTCACCATCACCGCACAAACCTCGCAAACATCATTTGCGATCAAAGAGCGCAGCCAACCCGCTTCTTTGGTGGAACGGTTACTCGCTGGGAAAGGAGGATATTTACCTGTCTCTGCCTACCCTGCTGACGGGATTTGGCCAACCAATACTTCTTCTTTAGAGAAACGAGATATCTCCGAACAATTACCAGTTTGGGATCCGGCTCTCTGCACTCAGTGCGGTTACTGTGTCTCGATATGTCCGCACTCAGCAATTCGTGCTCGGGTGTTCGAACCCAACGAAGCACATCAAACATCGACCGCGCTTAAAACCATGCCTTATCGCTCTCGTCATCAACAAGATGCGCAATACGCATTGCAAGTATCGCCCGATGACTGCACTGGCTGCCAACTCTGCGCGCAAGTTTGCCCAGCCAAAGATAAGCACGACCCTGAGCAGAAAGCGTTGACTATGGTCAGTAAGCCGCTTTGTTATGAACAAGAACAGCAGCAGTTTGCCCAGTTTAATGCGCTGCCAATGCAAAACATCCACCAACAGAGTCGTATTGATGTCAAAACCATCCAGCATGTTGAGCCTTATTTCGAATACCCTAATGCTTGCGCGGGGTGTGGTGAAACACCTTATATTCGGATTTTGACCCAATTATTTGGTGACCGACTTTATATTGCCAATGCAACTGGATGCTCTTCCATTTTTGGTGGCAATTTGCCCACAACACCCTACAGCCAAGATGCCCAAGGAAGAGGACCTGCATGGGCTAATAGCCTATTTGAAGATAACGCGGAATTTGGGCTGGGAATGCGATTAGCCGTCAAAGCCTTAGGGGCGCGAGCACAAACGGCCTTTGCTCAACACTCCCTTCACGGCAGCAATGAGTTACTCACTGACGTTGATGAGCGTCGACAACAACTGAGCAAGATAAAATCAAGCTTAACGTCAGACACTCCGCATGCCGAATTAAAGCTATTACTTGATTATTTGATTGAAAAGCAGGTATGGCTGATAGGTGGCGATGGCTGGGCTTATGACATCGGTTTTGGCGGCCTTGACCATGTGTTACGCAGCGGTGAAAACATCAATATCTTAGTACTCGATACTCAATGCTATGCCAACACTGGTGGGCAAAAATCCAAATCAACCCCACAAGGAAAAACAGCCAAACTGTGTAGTTTACCCAACCCAAATCCCGCCAAAGATTTGGTTGCTCTTTACCAAAACCTGCCCAGTATCTATGTGGCAAGAATCGCTTTAGCGGCCAATATGAACCACACGATCAAAACGCTACAAGCGGCTGGGGAACATAAGGGGCCATCATTGGTTGTCGCTTATTCTCCATGCATTGAGCACCATTATGATCTTGCGCAGAGCGCCGAATACACCAAGGCACTGGTTAAGCAAGGTGACTGGCCACTGTATGCAGCGCTTGGCAAAAACGTTGAATAACACACCTTAACCCTGCTAAGAAACAAGCCGTTCCTTGATAAAGAAACGGCTTATTTCTACGTGAGTTGATGGTTCTTACTTTAAGCTCAATGAGTCGATGCGCTGAACCGCAACAGAATACAATCAAGACATTAAATTTCTCGATAGACGCCCATCTCAATCAAACGATCAGAAGGAATGTTAAGCCGCTCTGCCGTACGCAGCGCATGTTTGCTCATTAAGATAAATAACCGCGCTTTGAAATCATGCCATAGGCCCACTTTCTGCGCCTGAATACGCTCAGCAGAGAGCAAGAAAATAGTCTCATTGGGATGTAGATGCAGCCCTTTAAGCGAACAGGAGTGCATCACTTGTTCAATATCTGGTACTTCCTGATAGCCCGTATGGATGATCACTTGCCAAAACGTTTCTGACAACTGCTCGATCTCTGCTCGGCGACAAGGATGCACTTTAGGCTGTGATTCATACTGAAACGTCATCAATATATTACGCTCATGAAGCGTTTTATTGTATTTCAAATTATGCACCAAAGAGCGAGGGACATGATGGCTGACACGCGAAAGGTAGACGGCATTACCTTGGGTACGACGAAATGTTTCCCCTTCAAGAGAAGCAATCATGGCAGAAAGCGACAAATCACTGCCCGACACGTCAAGTAAACGCTGCTTCTGCTGCTGCCAAATAGACATCACAGCAAAGATAAGACCACCTAGCGAAATCGGCAACCAACCACCATCACTCAATTTGGTCGAAGTTGCAGTAAAGAGAAAGGCATCTAGGCTAACAAAAACCGTCCCCAGCAACCAAACATGTGCTCGCGGCCATTGCCAGTAATAACGTGCCACAATCACTATCAGTAACGACGAAATTGCCATGATCGCCGTTACGGCGATGCCATAAGCGGCGGCTAAGTTAGCCGATGATTGGAAACGCATCATCACAAACAGCACAGCGACAAACAGCAACACATTGGCTGCTGGAACATAGATTTGCCCTTGAGAGTGCTCTGACGTATGGGTAATTTTCAGTGGTGGAAGATAACCATAATTCATTGCTTGACGAGTTAATGAAAAGATCCCTGAAATCACCGCTTGTGAAGCAATCACGGCCGCTAAGGTAGCCAAAATAATCACAGGCCATAGCCACAGATTAGGCACTAAACCAAAAAAGGTTTGACCTGTAACCCCTTGAGAAACCAATAGATAAGCCCCTTGCCCAAAATAGTTAAGCAATAAACTGGGTAACACAATCATAAACCAAGCAAGACGGATTGGCTTAATACCAATGTGTCCCATATCGGCATATAAGGCTTCAACGCCAGTCACTGACAGCACTACGACGCCAAGAATGATCAACGTATTTACCCCCTGTTCGGCGATAAAATGAAACGCGTAATAAGGATTGATTGCGACTAATACCTGTGGTTGCTCAATGATAGCGTTAAACCCTAAAACGCCCAGCGAGAGAAACCATATAACCATTACCGGCGCAAAAAATCGCCCAATACGTTCGGTGCCTAATGCTTGAATTGCAAACAGAATCACGATAATTCCTACTGAAATCGGTAGAACGAATGGTGCGAAATCTTGCTCCACCACCGCGATACCTTCCACAGCAGACAGTACTGACATAGCCGGCGTTATTACCGCTTCACCAAAAAAGAACCCGGTGGCTAATAACCCAAGTAATAACACCAAAGGCTTTAGTGAATCTGGGCAATGCTCTCTAGCAATTGCTGATAAAGTTAAAATACCACCTTCACCATGTTTATGCGCACGAGTGATGAGCATTAAATATTTCACCGAGACGATCAACACAAATGCCCAAAACACCAAAGAGAGGATGCCAAGTACATTCAATGAATTGATCGGTAATGGGTGGTGACTAAAAAACACCTCTTTTAGTGCATATAACGGGCTAGTGCCAATATCGCCATAAACGATACCTACGGCTAATAGTGCAAGCGAAGCGGTACTTTTTTGTGGTTGTTTCATTTCAATATTACCCTAAATGGGCATCCTATCTAACTATGCTCACCTCATAGTAATCAGATAGATTTAAAGAAAATGTATAAAACCAAGGATAGGCATATAAAAAGTATAAAGATTCAATCCCAGATTGAGCAAAATGTAGTAATAGTGGTCAAACTCGTTTCAATCCACATCACTCTGTTAACACTTAAATTACACAATGTAATTAATAACATTCATTGTTACGAAAAAATTGAAACTTCTTTCTCAAAACCTGAGTTGACAGTCACATTCCCCAAAATAATTCAAACCTCATGACGTATATTGCCACCAAATACATGTCGAGGTTGTTATGAAAATATATCGTCTACTATTCGTTAGTTGCTTATTTCTGTTGGGATGTGCTTCAAATCAAGCATTCACTCCGATCAAAGAAGATCCCTATTGGGCGAGCGCCGAGCTGGCCAATGGCATGAAATACCACATTTATCCCAATCAAAAAGAACCCGTTTCCATCCGCTTGATTGTTCACGCAGCGGCATTTCAAGAAAACAATCAGCAACAGGGCTACGCTCATTTTCTTGAGCATATGGCTTTTAATGGCAGCGCTCATTATGCCGGAAATGATGCGATCAAAACCTTTGAGCAATCGGGGGTCAGTTTTGGCCCTGACATCAATGCTTATACTGCTTATCAAGAAACGGTTTACAAACTGGATTTACCCGATAACCAAGCGGTAGAGCCAGCTCTGGTCTGGTTTAGAGATATTGCCGATGGTATAGAGCTTACTCCTACATCGGTTGAAAATGAAAAACGCGTGATCATGGGCGAGTTTCGTTTTTCACGTAAAGAGGAGAAGAGCTACGCTCAAAACGTTTATGAGCACATGATTGCTAATACTTTATATGCACAACATGATCCCTTGGGCACCAAAGAGAGCGTAAACCAAGCGACACCCGAAGGGATTGCCGATTTTTACCGCACTTGGTATCAGCCACAGCTTACCGAAATCGTTATCGCCGGCAATATCACATTAGAGCAAGCCACGGCATTGATAGAAAAACACTTCGCGAGCTGGGAAAAAGGCAGCACGCCAATGCCGACTAGAAATCACAGCATTACGGCCAATAATACAGATTTTGTGGGTTACATTGGTGCCAATGACTCACCGAACATTAGCCTATTCATCGACCGTGGCGAGCAAAAAATAGCCAGCCGTGAACAACAAGCCCAGTGGTGGCTCGATGATATCGCCCAGCAACTGATACAACAGCGGTTATCCAGCAATTTCAGTGACGCCAACCTTCCAGCACTTTGGATTTATTCCCAAACTATCCCGTTTGAAACCCAGCGCTATTCGTTTGCAGAGGTCGGGTTTCCAGTGGACTCAAGAGAAGCATCGCAAAATCTCTTCTTCTCCACACTTGCTGCACTGCGTGATCATGGTGTGAGTGAGCAAGAGTTTCAGGCGATTTTCCGTCAGTATCAAGAGATGCTAGCGAACTTCGATAACAATTGGCAAAAAGCCACCGCGATAGATTTAGTCGAAGAAAAAACGCTGGCGCGCACATTGGATCAACCGATCCAGTCGCATTTAGACCGACGTTCGACGTTAACCGAATTTATCTCGACCACCAACAGTGCCATACTCGATGAACACCTTCGCAAATTATTGTCTAGCGACTACCAGATCAATATTGGGCTGGATAAAAGTGAAGACAAAGAATCCGTCGTCGCGACACTGCCAACACTCAAAACCCTGTTTGCCCAAAAAGGGCAGCCACCGCTATTGCAAGAGGTCAATCAAGCTTTTGTAACACCTACGCAGATAGGTGCTATTTTGTCGGAATCTCAACCTCAAGAGCCGATGGATATCACCACTTGGATGCTAAGTAACGGTGTTGAAGTGTGGTATCGCAGAGACATTAACGCAGGGGAAAAAGTGTATGCCTCTTTGGCAAGCCTTGGTGGTAGAGCAAGCTTAGAGCCTGATTTGCGTAAAGCTTCTGAAGTGCTTATTCCGAGTGCCATACGCGGTGGAATTGGTAACTTTAGCGGCTCTCAGTTGGATAATCACCTGAGAAGACACGGCATCATATTGAATCCCTACATCGACTTTACGTCGCATGGTATCAGCCTTGAATCATCTAAAGATGAGTTAGCCGAAGCGTTTGCGGCTCTTTATACGGCGATGACAGCCATCAACATCGACGACAACCATCTGCAGTTAACAAAACAAGAGTTTAAGCAAAATCGAGATACTTTTCTTCGCTCACCCATTGGCCAGATGGCGCTCGCCATTAATCGCAATAGCTATCTGCCGGACACCACTCATTGGTTATACGAAGGATCGGACATCAATACGGTGAGTGTTGAACAACTGATGCAAACCCATGATGATCTCTTTAAGAAAAATAGAGGCTTTAAACTCTTTATTACCGCAGACATTAAACCTGCCGAACTGAAACCGCTATTGCGTACCTATGTAGCGTCATTAACCTTCAGCTCTGCACCTGAGGTCGATTATCGCATTGATTATCGCGCAGACTTTCAGCCTCGAATCGACATGGCGATCAACGATGAAAAAAGCAGTGCCTATCTTGCCAGAGTGATCAGTAACAACCCGGAACACAAATCGGCTACTACTATCTTTATGGATGATATGTTGTGGCGTGTGGCAAACCGCCGCATGGTGAGTCAGGTGCGTGAACAGCTAGGGTTGGATTACGCTCCCAATGCTTTTTCGGTTTCAGCCGATAGTGAACCACACAACGATTGGCTATTTAGCGTGGACATTTCATCCAATGATGTCGATACCGCAGAGCAAGCCATTGATAAGCTGATTGACGGTTTGTCCGTCGAAATAACGGAAGAGGAAACGCTCACCGCAGCAAAACAATTGATTGCCGATCTCAAACCACTCAAAGACGACCCCAAGCAGATGAATTGGTTTATTCAACGTTATTCACTGCACGGGTACGGCATCGATGCGTTGTTTAACATAGAGAAAATGGCAAACCGAATCACCGCACAAGAGATGACGTTGAGAGCCAAGCAAATTTTTAATCACCACAACAGACGAACCAAAATTATTATGCGCCCGAAAGCGAAATAACAGCAGTAGAGTCAACCCTAGGATACTCAAACTGCCACCGCTCTCCTCCTGAGGGGCGGCAACAGTTTGAGTATCAATCAGAACACGTACCCCATTTTGAGTGGCAACATAATATTTAGGCACCTCTGCCCCTGTAAGAACGCGCTGAATCCAGCTCTGATAATCATAAAGCTCCGTAAATACCGAGGTGATCGGTTGGTTAGTATCGCCACATAGTGAAGGCCCAAAGCTGGTTAAACCAATTTGAATGTATTGCGAGCCATTAAACCAATAGACAGGCCCACCGGAATCGCCAGAACAGGTGGAGTTTTTATAAGCACCGCTTACCGCACCATCAAAACAGATCTGCTTTGAGGTCAATGTCGGGCCATAGAAAGCGCTACAGACGGCATTACTAACAAAAGTGAGGGTCGTTTCTTGCAACTGCTTATTAGCATTCGGGACATTACCCGCCACGTAGCCATGCCCAATCGCTTTGTAATTATTGCCAGCAGGGTAATCATTATTTAACTGAGTATTGAGTAGCGCAGAATAGTCCGCCACATTGAGCGGTGTTTCGAGCTTGATAATCGCAATGTCATCACGCCAGAGTGCGCTGGACGAATTGATGTAAGTACTGGGGTAATAAAAAGCCGCCGCGCGCGATATCTGGATATTCCCGTAGGGGAAATCGGCCACATTATCCAACTGAGGCACTACCACTGTGTAAAGCATGGTATCTTTTTTACCGTAGATACAATGAGCTGCCGTCAAAATAAACTGTGAATTGATGATACTCGCCCCACAAAAACTGTTGGTACTATACTGAGCGCTGCTTTGATATAAAAGGCTAGCAAAAGAAGGGTAAGTGGCACTGCTGGTATCCGAACCATTCACAATGTAAGGCTGGAAATCAACCGCATAAGCATTTGCTGATAGCATCGCACTGAACAGTATCCATTTGTACATCCATCACCTCGTCACTCATCTAGAAAGATACGCGTGTATCACTTTCAAGTTTAGCGCCCTAAGTGGAACCTGCTCAAAAAAGGCAATAAAAAAGCGACCTAAACAGGTCGCTCGAGATCAATAAGGGTTCAACGTCTACGAATGAAGGGGATAAACATCAGCAGTAAAGACCACCAGCCGAATGATCCACCACTGTCAGAAGGTGGGTTTAAATAAGCTTGGCGTTTCGCTTCTGTTGCGACAAATTTTGGTGGTTCAGAGCCAAGCAGAACACTCTCTATCCAAGTAGAATAGTCAAGGATTTCTGTAAATACAGACGTTGAACCAATTAGCGGATTAGGGTCTCCACACTTGGTAGTTGGCCCGAAGCTGGTTATACCAACTTGGATATAGTTACCGCCAATATGCCAAAATAACGGCCCCCCAGAATCGCCCTGACAGGTTGCATTTTCAAGCCCCGTAGAACCTATCACTCCTTCCATACATAAATTAGTGTCCGTGGTGGAAGTGTAATTGCAATATACATTAGGCACATAGGTTAAATTAGTTTTCTGTAGATACGTTTTAGTATCAATATTAGAAGAGGTATTACCATGCCCAACGGCAATAAAGGTTTCACTTGATGAACGATAAGTACTATCAGAATTTGCGGTAGGCCGCGTTAAGTAGTCAGCAGACGACACCATTGTCAAAGGTGTTTCAAGCTTGAGGATCGCAATATCATCCAATAAAGTGGTGTTGTTATAAGTTGATGGGTAATAGATCTCCGCCACTCGCGCTTTTTCTAATATGTTGTATGGAAAGTTTGTTTCAATTTGCAGCTTAGGTACAACAGAGGTGAAAAGCTGATTTGCACTATTACCATAAACACAGTGCGCAGCCGTCAATACGTATTGGTTATTGAGCAACGAAGCACCGCAATAGCTTCCTCTTCCATACGAACCGTTATAATCAATTTGATCAAAAAACAAGCTCGCTATAGAAGGAAACTCCGTCACGCTTGCATCCGTACCGTTTACTATGTAGGGCTGAGCATCAACGGCGAACACATTGCCAGAGACGGCGAGCGAAGATAAAAGTACTACCCATTTGTTCATCATGTCATTCCTTATCACTTTGAACCCAGATAGTACTTAATCCGTTATCGATATGAAACATCTTTAAATGCGCTTTTATTACATTTTATGATGCTTTAGCCGCGATAATAACGCTGAGCCACAAACGGCATTTTCTCAACCACCATAGGCAGCATTTTTCCGCGCACATCAGCAAAAATTTCTGTGCCTATCGCTGATAAATCAGCTCGGATATAGGCCATAGACACGGGCTTGCCAGCCGTCGGTCCCGCTGTACCACTGGTCACTACGCCTATATGCTGGCCATCGGCATCAAATAGCTCAGTGCCTTCACGTACTGGCGCTTTAGTTAAACCCACTAAACCTACACGTTTACGTGCAACATCTTTGCTTTCGATCTGCCCAAGAATAATGTCTGCACCCGGAAAACCACCCGCACGCTCACCTTCAGCACGACGCACTTTGCTTATCGCCCATAACAAGCTCGCTTCAACTGGCGTTGTGGTGGTATCAAGATCATGCCCGTAAAGACATAAACCACACTCTAAACGCAGTGAATCGCGCGCGCCCAGACCAATCCATTCCACTTCTTCATAAGAGGTCAGTTTACGCGCCAATGCTTCGGCCTGCTCTGCTGGTACAGAAATTTCATAACCATCTTCACCGGTATAACCACTTCTGCTGACAATGCATTGAGCACCGTCGATGTCCATTAGCTGAATATCCATAAAGTGCATCGTCATCACTTGCGGTTGCAGGCGAGCTAGCACTTCAGCGGCTTTTGGCCCTTGCAGCGCTAACAGCGCGCGATCGTCAATGACTTCGAGCTCAACACCTTGTGGCAAATGTGCTTGTAGATGAGCAATATCTTGTGCTTTACAAGCCGCATTAACCACAACAAACAGATGATCATCAAGGTTAGCAACCATCAAGTCATCCATGATGCCACCTTGTGCATTGGTGAAAAAGGCGTAACGCTGCTTGCCTGCTGGTAAGTCAATAATATCGACCGGAACCAATGACTCCAATGCTTGCGCAGCATTGGCTCCATGCAAACGAAGTTGGCCCATATGCGAAACATCAAACAAACCAGCCGCCTCGCGAGTATGCAAATGCTCTTTCTTTACCCCTAATGGGTACTGAACGGGCATGTCATAGCCAGCAAATGGCACCATTTTCGCTCCAACTTCGATGTGCAGCGCATGTAAAGGAGTAGTGAGTAATGTTTGATTTGCATGTTCTTGAGTCATTTTTATCTCCATTTCAGCCGACCCAGCAGGGAATTCACCACCAAATTTTGGCTATTATGTCCAAAGAAGAGGAAACCATGTTTCCAATAGTGAACAAGAATGCGCCCGTTCGGACGGATTAACAAGTTCAAAACAAGATGAATTGTCAAAATCAACAACCCAATCACAATTAAAAGTCGCGAGATGCTTAGCATCGCCTGAGCTAAAAGTGATTAAAAGCACACTACAGAGGGCAAAGCCAACAAATAGCAAACGATTGCTGTCACTATAAGAAACTTCGCGTTTTCACACTCATTTTGCCGTAACCCACAAAATCAATGCATCCTCTTCGCTGGCAGAGACCAGCATGTGCCCCATGTTAGCGTCGTAATAAACGCTATCACCTTCCGCCAATCGAACCGGTTCATAAAATTCGCTATAGAACAAAACTTCACCCGTGAGGATCAACAAAAACTCCTCACCATCGTGACGAACCCAGTCACTGTACTCTTCAAATGCACGAGCTCGCACTCGGCTTTTAAACGGCATCATTTTCTTATTAGAGAGCTGCGTGGCGAGCAATTCATGCTCGTAAGTTGGGGTGGGATGCGGCTTTCCCTGACCAATACGAGAAATATCCCTACGACCTGTTGCCACGATTTTCTTTGGTGGCTCAAATAGTTGAGGCATATCTATCTGCAATCCATGAGCGAGTTTTTGCATCGCTTGGTAGGTTGGAGAAATCTGTTCGTTTTCGATTTTACTCAATGTAGATCGAGCTAATCCTGTCCGCTGGCTCGCCTCTTCTAGCGTAATCCCAAGCTTAGAGCGGATCTCTTTAATACGTTGCCCAAGCTTAAGCGGTTCGATCGTTTGTTCACCAGTTTCCTTGGCCAAGGTCAACGATGGGTACTCATCATAAATGTCTTCAGACATGCTTTCCCTCGATTGTTATCTTCCTGATTTCGGCCATCATTGTGGCATAAAGCCAACGCAAGGTTAAAGAGGCTGCACGTAAATAAAGCGTGCTCTTGCTTACAAAAAAAGAAACCATGTTTCCTATAGGAAATTTTTGATTGATTGTTTATAAGTCAAAGAGTATGTTACTGACTTGTTAGATAAAGAGATGCAGTTTACCACTTATTGCGGTTAGGGATTTAACAAGGTTTAAGTGGCTTTTCACCCCGTATTGTTGGGGTTGCAATCCAGTTTAAGGATAACTGACACTCTGCTTTGTTGTCGCCTAACGGCTTAACGATAAGGCAGCCACTAAAAAGGAATGACGGAATGTTTAGCCAATCCGTCGGATTATTGGAAGGTCATCTACCATGAATGCCAACGTGAACAAAAGTTACCCCAACCACTGCCTTGAGAGCTTTTTCTCAACCAACCTTGCTGCCACTGATGATGCTGTCTTTGCGGGTATTCAAGCCGAATACGTGCGCCAAAATGAACAAATTGAGCTGATCGCCTCAGAAAACATCGTTTCAAAAGCCGTTATGCAAGCGCAAGGTACTTGTCTCACCAATAAATATGCAGAAGGCTACCCCGGCCGTCGCTATTACGGTGGTTGCGAACACGTTGATACCGTCGAAACCATTGCGATTGAACGTGCAAAATCCCTATTCCATTGTCAATACGCCAACGTGCAGCCGCATTCAGGCGCACAAGCTAATGGCGCGGTGATGCTGGCTTTACTGCAACCGGGTGACACGATTTTAGGTATGTCTCTGGATGCCGGAGGCCACCTCACTCATGGCGCTCGGCCTGCCCTCTCTGGTAAGTGGTTTAATGCTATCCAATATGGTGTCGATAGCACGACCTTAGAAATCAATTATGATGATGTACGCAGCCTCGCGTTAGAGCATCAACCAAAAATGATCATTGCGGGCGGCTCTGCCATTCCTCGCGTGATTGATTTTGCCAAATTCCGAGCCATTGCTGATGAAGTGGGCGCGCTCTTAATGGTCGATATGGCGCATATTGCCGGATTAGTCGCCACTGGTGCTCACCCAAGCCCATTGCCGCATGCCCACGTTGTCACGACCACCACACATAAAACCTTGCGCGGCCCACGGGGCGGTATGGTTTTGACCAACAGCGAAGAGATCAGCAAAAAAATTAACTCGGCGGTTTTCCCCGGCCTGCAAGGTGGCCCGTTAATGCACGTAATTGCGGCCAAAGCGGTAGCACTAGGCGAAGCGTTAGGCCCTGAGTTTCATCGTTATATTGATTCGGTGATCGATAACGCAAAAGTTCTCGCCGAAGTATTGCAAACTCGCGGTTGTGACATTGTGACTGGCGGGACTGACACTCATCTCATGCTCGTTGATCTTCGCCCTAAAGGGCTGAAGGGGAATATCGCCGAACAAGCATTAGAGCGTGCAGGAATCACATGTAACAAAAATGGCATCCCATTTGATACCGAGAAGCCTATGATTACTTCGGGTATTCGTTTAGGTACGCCAGCTGGAACCAGCCGTGGTTTTGGTCGTGAAGAATTCAAACTCATCGGTGAGTGGATTGGCGATGTTCTCGATGGCCTTGTTGTGAGCCCAGAAGGAAACCGTGATGTTGAGCAACGTGTGCGCAAACAAGTTAAAGCGCTGTGCCAACGCTTCCCACTCTATCAATAGCTTTTTTAAATTAAACACAAGTTCAAATCAATACGATACTTTTTTGGAGATAAAGCAATGGACAATACACTGAAGTTTGCAGATAGCCACGAGTGGGTGCGCGACAACGGTGACGGCACAGTGACCATCGGTATTTCTGAGCATGCGCAAGAGATGCTTGGTGACGTCGTGTTTGTTGACCTACCTGAAGTAGATACAGAAATTGATGCTGGAGACAGTTTTTCTCTGGTTGAATCTGTCAAAGCCGCTTCAGATATTTACGCACCGATTACAGGTGTCATCGTTGAAATCAACGAAGAGTTAGAAGATAGCCCAGAACTCATCAACGAAGAACCGTATGAAGGTGGCTGGATTGTGAAAGTGAAGATGTCTGATGCTTCTGAACTCGACAATCTAAAAAATGCAGAAGAGTACCAAAACTCTATCGAAGAAGATTAATTAGCCCATCACGGATCAAAGCTGCCCAGCATGGGCGGCTTTTTTTTAAGGTCGCACACGATCTTTGAAAAGGTAAAGGAAATGACTGAATTACTTCACAGCCCACTGCTTAGCCAGTTAAGTACCGAAAATGAGTTTGTTGCACGCCACAACGGACCCAACCCAGCCGATCAACAAAAAATGCTCAACGCGATTAACGCCGAAAGCTTAGCTGCGTTAATCGAACAAACCGTTCCTGCGCAAATTCGTTTAGAAAGCCCAATGTCCCTTGCTGCGCCTAAAAGCGAAGCCGATATGCTCAGCGCGATGAAAGTATTTGCCAATCAAAACCAGATTAAACGCACGTTCATTGGTCAAGGTTACTACAACACCTTCACGCCGAACGTCATTTTGCGTAACGTACTGGAAAATCCGGGCTGGTATACGGCTTACACACCCTACCAGCCAGAAATCTCTCAAGGTCGTTTGGAGTCGCTGCTTAACTACCAACAAATGGTGATGGATTTAACAGCAATGGATATTGCCAACGCGTCGCTGCTCGATGAAGCAACGGCCGCTGGCGAAGCAATGACACTGTGTAAACGCGCAGGAAAAAGCAAAAGTAACGTCTTTTTTGTGGCGGACGATGTTCATCCACAAACCATTGAAGTGGTAAAAACTCGCGCTGAATTTATCGGTTTTGAGGTACAAATCGGCGCACTCGACTCATTGCCTGAACAAGATGTGTTTGGCGCGCTGCTGCAATACCCAAGCACCACAGGTGAAGTGCGTGATTTAAGCGACCTGATTGCTAAAGCGCAAGCCAATAAAATCTTGGTTACTGTTGCCACGGATTTACTGGCCAGCACCTTGCTGAAACCAGCAGGTGAAATGGGCGCGGATGTCGTGATTGGCTCAGCTCAACGTTTCGGTGTCCCTATGGGTTACGGCGGCCCACACGCCGCCTTTATGGCCACGCGTGAAGCGCACAAACGCACTATGCCCGGCCGCGTGATCGGCGTGTCGATTGACGCCAAAGGTAACCCAGCACTGCGCATGGCAATGCAAACTCGCGAGCAGCACATTCGCCGCGAAAAAGCGACCTCGAACATCTGTACCGCGCAAGCTCTGCTGGCTAATATGGCCTCGTTTTATGCGGTCTATCATGGCGCAGAAGGGTTGCGCACCATTGCACGCCGTACTCATCATATGACAGCAATTCTAGCGGCAGGCTTAACTCAAGCGGGCTACGAATTGGTGCATAACAGCTTCTTTGACACGATTACCTTAAAGAGTGCCGCTCAAACTCAAGCGCTCTACGCAAAAGCGCAGCAAGCCGACATCAACTTACGCCGATTTGATGACCAATTGGGCATCAGTTTAGATGAAACCACCACCACAGCTGATCTTGAAACCCTGTTTGCGGTTTTCGATATTAAGCAATCGGTAAGCGCGCTGTCGGCAGAAATTGCCGCCAACGAATTTGCAGCGATTCCAGAACACTGCCGTCGTCAATCTCGCTTCCTAACGCATCCTGTGTTCAACACCTATCACAGCGAAACGCAAATGATGCGTTATTTGAAAAAACTTGAGAATAAAGACTTTTCATTAACTCACGGCATGATCCCGCTTGGCAGTTGCACCATGAAACTGAACGCCGCAGCCGAGATGATCCCTGTCACTTGGCCTGAATTTGGTTCAATCCACCCATTTGCACCGAAAGAGCAAGCCGCAGGTTACGCCGCTCTCGCTAAGGATTTAAAAGAAAAGCTCTGTGAAATCACAGGCTATGATGCCTTCTCGCTACAACCAAATTCCGGTGCTTCTGGCGAATATGCAGGACTTGTAGCGATTCAGCGCTACCACAAAAGCCGTGGTGAAGGACACCGTAACGTCTGCTTAATTCCGAGCTCAGCACACGGTACCAACCCTGCAACCGCTTCAATGGTTTCGATGAAAGTAGTGGTCGTGAAATGTGATAATAACGGCAACGTTGATATCGCAGACCTCGCAGACAAAATTGAGAAGCATAAAGAGAACCTCTCTAGCATCATGATCACTTATCCTTCAACGCACGGCGTTTACGAAGAACAAGTTAAAGAAGTGTGTAACATGGTTCACGCCGCGGGCGGCCAAGTTTACCTTGATGGTGCCAACATGAACGCGCAAGTTGGTTTAACCAATCCGGGCTTTATTGGCTCTGATGTTTCTCACCTCAACCTACACAAAACATTCTGTATTCCTCATGGCGGTGGCGGCCCAGGTATGGGACCGATTGGTGTAAAATCTCACCTAGCGCCTTTCCTACCGGGACATATTGAAGGGGGAGTTGAAGGCAGCGATCACGCAGTATCTGCGGCCGATTTAGGCAGCGCTTCTATTTTACCTATCTCATGGGCTTATATTGCCATGATGGGTGCAGAAGGCTTAACCACGGCTACTCAAGTCGCTATTTTAAATGCTAACTATGTGATGGAAAGACTGCGCCCACACTACCCTATTCTTTACCGTGGTAGTAACGGCCGTGTAGCGCACGAATGCATTATTGACATTCGTCCGCTTAAAGAAGCGACAGGTATCAGCGAAGAAGACATTGCTAAACGTTTGATGGATTATGGCTTCCACGCACCGACGATGTCATTCCCTGTTGCTGGCACCTTGATGATTGAACCAACCGAATCGGAAGACTTAGCCGAATTGGATCGCTTCTGCGAGGCGATGATTGCGATTCGCGCCGAAATGGAGAAAGTTCAATCAGGCGAATGGCCATTAGCCGACAACCCGTTAGTGAATGCGCCGCATACACAATCGGATCTCGCAAGTGAAGCATGGGCTCATCCATATTCTCGTGAAACGGCTTGCTTCCCATCCACTCATACTAAGGCATCAAAATACTGGCCAACCGTGAGCCGCGTCGATAATGTATACGGTGACCGTAACCTTGTCTGCTCATGCCCAAGTATCGATAACTACCAAGAGTAGGTGCTAACGTTGATAGCTCGTCGTCACAGTTTATGATCATCTTTTAGGTTGTGACTGACTTTGTTATCAATATTCAATAATAAAGGCGAACTGAGAAGTTCGCCTTTTTGTTATGCTGTAAAACGATTTTTGGACAAAGGTGAGTTACGAAGTGCCCACAGTGAAGGTTCTGGACAAAACTGTTTTAGCAAACTTCATCCATTATCATAAATGACATACACCCAACGCTCACGAAACTAATTCCCTCTTATCGTGGAGAGCCACACTTAATACGACTTCAGGTCGTACGGACAGAAATGGGGTTACCGACACGAACTATTTCCACTAAATTCGCATAATTTAAACTATAAAGAATATAGGAAATAGCTTCAACCTCGAGAGTTTCACCTAATGATCTTCTTGAAGTTGGCTATTGAAAACAAATTATTCAGAAAATATTTAGTCCAAAGCGAGTTTGCACGCTGGCTACCAGATACAATTGTAATCTTCATATTAGTTCCTTTTTAAAAGTAAATTATTAGCTTTATCAGATGACGAATTTGTACGAGGGGCTGCCAAAGCGATAGCAACTAGGACAAACATTGCCCCTAATAATTGAAGCCAAGTTAAGGTTTGATCGAGAATGAGATAACCCAACACACATGCAAATACGCTACTGAGAAAACCGAGAAAAGAAACGGTAACCGGTGGCAGCTTTTCTATTCCTCGAAACCATAAGGAGTAGCCTAAAATTGCGCCTATTACACTCAGATACAGATATCCAATATAATTTGACAAACTTAAATGTTCAGGAAGCCCTTCAACCCATAAGGCCACTGGCAGCAGCATGAACCCACCAAAAAGCAGTTGCCAACCGGTGAAACTCAATAAAGTTATCTCTCTAGGTCTTTCCCATTTTTTTGTTAATACAACCCCAGAAGCCATACTTAATGTACCAATAAAAGCAACAACAACTCCTAATAAATTGATCTGTACAGCACTGTTGATGACCAGCAAGACAATACCTGAGATTCCAACCACACTAGCCCAAATTTGACGCGATGATAGCTCTGATTTTAGCCACTTCCAGCTTAGTAGGAGTACGAACATAGGCTGGATAGACATCACTATCGACGCCATCCCCCCAGGTAGATAAGTCGCAGCAAAGAATAGACAGTAGAAAAACAAGCCAATATTTAAAAAGCCAAGTAACGCAAGACGGCTCAGCCACTTGCTATCAGGTAACGTCTTGCTAATTAAGACTAGAAACAAACCTGCCGGCAAAGCTCGAATTGTTGATGCGAGCAACGGCGACTCCGCTGGCAACAACTCAGTGGTAACAATATAAGTACTTCCCCAGACAATCGGCGCTATAGCGGTTAAACCGATTGTCCTTATCTGATGTAATCCTTTCATAATGATTCCTTAAAATTAAAAATATCTCTTGTGAAAGATACTTTCTTTAAAGTAATGGATGTTTAACTTACGATCAAGTATCTTTTTAGTAAGATATTTATAGGAGAGATAAAATGTCATTGGATAATGTCGATTCCATTTTGATTCAGTGGAAAAGTGTCAGACCCGATCTGGACTGTTCTTCTATGGGAGTCATTGGACGTTTACGTCGAACCAGTAATGTCTGGAAGAATAAAATGGATAAGGTGTTTAAAGAACATGGGTTAAGCAGCATCGAGTTCGATATTTTAGCAACGATGCGTCGAAGCGATCCTTCCGGTATTACACCAACAGAGTTATATAAGACACTCATGCTTTCTTCAGGCGCTGTAAGTACGCGTTTAGATCAGTTAGTAAAAAAAGGATTGGTAGGGCGTATTTATAGCGAACACGACCGGCGAAGCTGCAAAGTCACTTTGACCTCAAAAGGTGTTAAGTGTGTTGATACTGCGTTAAACGATCATGTTGAAAACATGGATAAAATGCTGAATGTATTGACTAAAAAAGAACAAGATCAACTTGCCGATTTACTACGCAAGGTATTGATTTATGAGGAAAACGAATAAAGAGAATTTTGGGGGTTGTAGTGGATATCACATGTTTCAGCAAACTATATCGCTCATCATAACTAGCATACTCTCAACGCTCACGAAACTAATCCCCTCCCCTTCAAGGGGAGGGGTGTTTCTTGGTTGGTTGCTAGCAGCACCCCCTCCTAACCTCCCCCTGAAAGGGGGAGGAACATAATGGGGCAAAAGTGTGTTGACGGCTCGCTAATCACTCGACTCTGAAACACACTCAAAATGATAAACTTTAATGAATTCATTCAAAGTTATAACATCACACCCTCACTGTAACCCTATGATTTTTATCAAACTACATGCCGACTGATAAATTCTCCAACACCTTATCGATGTTTTCTGTACCGTTAGGCTTCAAACTCCTACAATGCAAGGCAGAGGGTCGGTGAAGGCTAAACTTTCACTTTTACATATTGAATACTCAACAATGCATTTGATTGCATTGGTACCGTCATCATTCAAAAGGAATAGTATGTTGAGCAAAGGATGGATATTGCTTGCCGCCGCAATCATCAGTCAGGGAGCATGGGCACTCGCTCCTTGCGGGACAGACAGTGGCATCGGGGACTGGTGCAGCCTGGATATTAATCAGCTACACCCCACTCAGGCCGGGGTTGGTCAACAACAAGTTGATAAAACACAAGCCAAACTGGCGACAAAAAGCCCAGCACAACTTAAAAAGTACATGAAAAAGAAAAAGATCCCGGTAATCGTAGATGCTGATGGCCAGTATTGGTTGGTTGACCGACATCATCTGACTAAGGCGCTTTGGCAGCAAGGTGTGAAAGAGGTGACCGTCCACATCCTTGCTCACCTCGACAACAAGGAGAGTTTTTGGCAAGACATGCAAGGCAACCACTGGACATGGCTGCGCGATGAAAAAGGAGCCCCGCTAACTCCCGATCAATTACCTGCACACATAAGTAAGCTACCCGACTACCCCTACCGCTCTTTGGCAGGTGAACTACAAGATGCAGGTTATTACAGCAAGCATGAACAGGTTTATTTTGTTGAGTTTGCTTGGGCTAGCTGGCTTGGGGAGCAAATGAATTGGGTGCCAGTCAATGCGAGTACGCTCCCAGAACGACTCGAACAAGCTACACAACTGGCATGTAGCTCAGCCGCTAAGGCTCTGCCTGGTTACCCTGGAGAGCAGTGCTCAACTATGCACCAACTCATCAACACAACAAACTAAGGTTCTATCGCAAAGCGTGATTTAAATAAGACTCATCATTTTGAAGATACAATTAGCCTGCGAGCGAACAAATAGCTCGCAGGGCGTTGTTCGATAAGATAAATATGTATTTTGTTACAAATCGCCCTCTTGTCTTGTGGTTCAGTCAATGATTTACTGTCGCTTCCTTAGCAACAGAGGCTTTTATTGACAATGGACGACCCCTTCAGGCGACCAATATTTACTGATCCCCCCCTTCACCGTGCCCCCTTATTTAAGGAGGCCACATGTTAGAACTCTTCCTACTACCCGAAACTTGGGCGATATTTGCCACACTGCTTGCTTTAGAAGTGGTTCTTGGCGTTGATAATGTAGTGTTCATTTCCGTCTTATGTGAACGACTCCCCGTTCAGCAGCGGCCGCTTGCGCGTAACTTAGGCATTTTGTTAGCGGTTACCGCTCGGATTGGTTTGGTTTTTTCTATCAGTTGGTTGATGTCGTTAACTGCACCGATAGTCGTTTGGTTTAGCAACGAATTATCTGGACGAGATTTTATCCTCATCTTCGGCGGTGCTTTTCTGTTATTCAAAGCAGCAAAAGAGTTGTGGAACTGGCTAATGCCTGATGAGCATTCACATACAACGACAGTGAGTGCTGGCCTTGCGGTCGTGTTACTGCAAATTGTCGCGGTTGACGCGGTATTTTCCATGGATTCGGTAATCACTGCGGTGGGTCTAACTAACGACATTCCTATCATGGTCGCGGCCATTTTAGCGTCTGCGGTGATCATGATATTAACCGCAGCGCGCATTAACGCCTTAGTCACCCGTTATCCGGGTTTTAAAACGCTGGCATTACTGTTTTTAATGATGCTGGGCGGTTTGTTAATCGCGGAAGGTGTTGAGCTGCACATCAATAAAGGCTACGTCTATTTTGCGATGGCGTTTGGTTTGGCAATGGAGATTTGTCATATTCAATGGGCGAAGAAACAAGCAATCCAGATTAAGCAGTTACGTCCGTTAAAGCTATATACGTCTACGTCAAAGCTACATACGTCAAAACCATATTCGTTAAAAAGGCCCATGCCTTTACTAAGGTCAAAGTCCTCAGCGCATTGAAGAGATAATTAATATCAGAAGGGCGAACAGCAACGTCGCCCTTTCTTCTATCCGAATACTATTGACGTTAAGCTAATTTACGCACACTAAACTGGCTCATTAACGCTTTTAAATCATTGGCTTGCTGTGATAAATCATTACTAGCGTTAGCAGTTTCTTCCGTGCTCACTAATACTTTGTCGCCTGAATCACGAATACCCAACAAATTTTGGCTGACTTCTTCAGCACTCACGGCTTGCTGCTCGCTGGCGGAGGCGACTTGCAAGTTCGATTGCATCAGTTCGTCTAACGCTCCCGCTATCGAATAGAGCTGAGCTTTTGCACTATCGACGAGTGTTGATGATTCGCTGATCTGCTGGTCATTATCTTCTATCGATTTTGCAGCAATTTGAGCTTTATTCACCAACACTTGGATCAAACTGCTGATTTCATGAGTCGCTTCTTGGCTGCGAGAAGCCAAAGCGCGCACTTCATCAGCCACAACAGCAAATCCTCTTCCTTGTTCACCCGCCCTTGCCGCTTCAATTGCAGCGTTGAGTGCCAACAAATTGGTTTGCTCTGAAATCGAATCAACTACTGAAACGAAATTCTGAATTTTATGTGTGCTGTCTTGTAACTCTAAGATCATTTTCTGTGAGTTAGCCGCGTTAATCACCAATTGATGGGAGATTTTTTGTGTCACATCTGTCGTTTCACAAGCCGCTTTAACGCTGTTATCTGCACGAGTAGTCGACTCCGCTGCACCTTCAGCATTACTCGCCACTTCTGTAATCGTTGATGCCATTTGCTCCATTGCAGCCGCAACTTGCTGAGTGCTCTCTTGCTGTACAAGCATCGCTTTACGGTTATTCTCTGCCAACACATTTAATTCCGTCACCAGCCCTGCAATGCTGTTTGCTCTTTGAATCACCTCACCAACGGTTTTACTCAACGAGTCCGCCATGGTGTTCATACTTTGCGTCAACTGGCCGATCTCATCTTTTGACTCTGGCACAATGTGCTGATCAAAATGACCATTTGCCATTTTAGCCGCTATATTTCTCACTTTTAGCACAGAGCGAACAATTTGACGGCTGAGTAACGTCCCCATAACAAGGCCAAGAATTATCGAAACGACAGCTAATGTTATTGTGCCCTGCAATGCTCTGTGTTCTTCATCCTCAGTAATGAGAATAGAGGTTGCTGTTTTTTGCTCTAAATCGCGTAGAAAATGTTCAATTTCGGTATTAAATGCCTCTTGCATTTTTTCTAGCACGAGCACTTGTGGCGCAAGTTGTTCTACTGGCTCATTACTATTTAAGCGCTTGAGTAATTGAAATAAAGCCACCTCATACTGGTGATAAGAACGTTCTAACGCTTCAAATGTTTGGTATCGGTTTTGACTCTCTTGATCAACACCCTTCGCTTGACGATGCTTCTTTGCATCACTGAGTATTTGCTTCGCTTGTGTCAATTCAGACTCCAACACTTTTGCGATGTTTTCTGTCTTCTGAGTAAGGTCTTTCAGCGCTTGTGAGTTGCCTTCGACAGGGATTTTAGCCAGTCGAAAAGCCTTTTCTAACACGATAGAGCTTTCCAACTGTTTGATGGTGATATCCGAGCTCAATCGAATTAAAGGGATACTTTCATCCGCGATTTCTTCAATTTCGAGCGCAATACGATTCATTTTTAAAGCGCTAAAACTTGCAACACCAACAATTAGGCACAGCATTAGCGTAATTAGCGAAATCATTTTTTGGGTAATCGATAAGTCTTTAATCCACTGCATAAATGCGCTCTCCAAACACAATCATTAAAGCCATTCGTTTATATGAATATTGTTATGCTGTTAAAGATAGTTGAGTAAAACCTAAAACACACTATTTCTAATACTAAGTAACTAGAGGTCATATCTGTTCAAGCGAGTAGAAAACTCTGCTTTTACTTATCAGTCAGTGTGTTAAAGAAAAAGCCCGAACGCTTGGGTTCAGGCTTTAAGATAGGGAACAAGGTCTACGGCGTTAGATGCGCTCTACACATTCACGAGCAATTACCAGCTCTTCATTGGTTAGGTTTATATTCGTATCGCATCTGCTAACAGGAATTTGTCGGATAGGCGACACCTGTTACCAGATGCCGCCCTCCTGAGAACCGTACGTGCAACTTTCACTGCATACGGCTCAAGCCTCCACTAAGGCGTTAGTGTAACCCAGCAACTCACAAAGCAGTGGCGACAGGGTCAAACCATGAGTTACGACCTGTGTTTTTCACCTTACGTTCATTGAGAAAACCTTCCCAAAAAGGATCGAACGGGTTCGCTTGACTCATGATTTTTACATGTCGCTTAATTGGCATTTGAGCGATTTGAAACAGTCGGATCACGCCATACAGTCCATCCTTTTTAAACCAGCCATGGAAAATCCATTGCCCTTGATAGTTTAGAAAGTACTTGTGTGCGATCCATTTACGCCCCTTATTTGGGTGACGTCTAACTGACCATCGCCATAACGCTAGAAACATCTGATGGCCAACATAGCCGAAGGTTTGTTTAGCAACACAATGGCGATAGTAATTCGCCCATCCTCGTAGTTTTGGATTCATCATATTGATGAGGTCGGCTACTGGAATTGTTGCGTGTTTTCTAATGAGATCACGCATGTTTCGTAAGAATGATAATACGTTGGACTTGCTCGGTTTAATGAGCAGTTTCCCTTTGTACTTTCTGGCGTTAAAGCCAAGAAAGTCAAAACCATCATTGATATGAGTCACATGCGTTTTCTCTTCAGAAAGTGTTAAACCTCTTTCTTGTAAGAAAGTCATCAGTTGCGGCTTAATGTCATTCACAAGAACTTCCTTTGAAGACCCAGTGATGACAAAGTCGTCAGCATAACCTATAAAGTTGACTCTGCTGCCTGTTTTGCGAGCGATAGACTTAGTTAACTTTTCTAGTCCGACAAGAGTGAGTAACATCAGGGTGGGTGAAATTATCCCGCCTTGTGGTGTTCCCTCTGCCGTTTTGTAGAACAGCCCTTTGTCTATGTAGCCACATCCCAGCCATTGCTTGAGCATCCTTTTGTCTGTCGGGATATTATCAAGTAGCCATTGGTGACCTATCTTGTCGAAACAAGCTTTGATATCCCCCTCAAGAACCCATTGTGCTGCTCCCTTTTTGCATAGGCATTTGAAGCACTGCTGTATTGCATCGGCTGCGCTTCGATTGGGTCTAAACCCATAGCTGTTAGGGTCGGCAATTGTTTCAGATATAGGTTCTAGTGCGAGAAGGTGTAACGCTTGTTGCGCCCGGTCTATCATACACGGGATACCTAATGGTCTAAGCTTGCCGTTTTTCTTTGGGATATAGATTCTTCTGAGCGGTTTGGCTCGATAGCCTTTTCTGCTCAGTAAACTGACTGCCGCCATTCGACGTGCATCGGTGTTCCAGATGTCGCCGTCAATTCCTGGCGTTTTACTGCCTTTGTTTTGTGATACTCGACGAACAGCGAGAAGTTTTGCTGCTTTCGAGTGAGTCAGTATCCACTGTAGTGCTTTCGCCTTACCGTGTTTACCTTCTCTGGTTGCTTTTGCAATGCGCATCTGGAGCCTTAACACATGGCGCTCAACCGCTTTCCAGTCGATGGATTGCCATTGGGCGCTGCCAGAAGGGGCACTCACTTCATGAGAAGAGATCATCTGCGTTCCTTCTTAAATAAAGTTTTCCAAATCATCTTGCAATGGGAGACCAGTTGGAAGTGGGCACACTTTCGTGTCAGACATCCGTCTGTATCTGCATCATTACAATGCAGCATTCGCTTTTTCCAACCTCCTTTACCAGCACCGCTATCGGCTCTCTTCACAGACAGCTTTCCCTAAGGAACAATACTGGCTTACCGTGTTCCGCATGTCGCGCAATATCAGGTTAGATGCCCACTATAGTGCGGGGAGCCTGTCGATCACGAAAGAGTACTGTCCAACCTCTTTCCTACTCCCATCGCCGTTTGGCCACAGCGTATTAACCACTTCCGCTGCTTCATCACATAACGCACCTTACATGGATTCACTTTCGTTCATCATACTGATTCCCTAGCACTCACCCAATTCGTGGTTATCAGGAGGAGCATCCCCTCACGGTTTCGCTCCCGTTTAGCACTATGCCAAACTTCGTTACATTGTCAGGCTCGCTTCTTTATTCAGAGCCTTAGGGTCGTCTGGTGATACAAACGGTTCACTCTTATCGCGGTGAACAGCGCTTCATGCGACTTCACGTCGCACGGACATTTTCGAGTTACACGGATCACTAAATTAGCGTTAGTTGGATTAATTGGGGTATAGCAAAACCCATAATCTAGAGGGCCTAGTACATTGTACTCCCCCTTTGTGATGATTGACTTCTATCCTACCGGATATTACATTACGCGAAGTGTTTTTATAGATAACTCTCTACCATGATTTATATCCTGTTCAAGAACTTCGTGAGAAGGCTGAGCTCCGTGCAAATACACGATGAAGTGTTGCTCGGAGCCTGAAAAAACCAAATCTTCATCAGATGTTGTAATGCGTGAACAGCGCAGGGTAACTAGCATCTGAAAGTAATGGTTAGAGAGGTAGGCCGGTAATGCTTTATCATCGGCCTTTTTTGTGTCTGAAAATCAGAGACATCAATATCGTACAGATTCCAGGGGCCGGTACTTGTTATCGGTCCCTTTTTTATGGTTTAAAAACATGAGTTTATTAGTTATCAAACACCTGGGATTTCAGGTGGAAGACAAGGTTTTATATCAAAACGCCGATTTCGCTCTCCATCGTGGTGAGCACCTGGGTGTCACCGGACCAAATGGCGCGGGTAAGAGTACCTTGTTCAAGCTATTACAAGGTGAGTATCTGCCGGATCATGGAGACATCCTCTGGCAGCCGGGTGTGAAAGTTGGCTACCTCGATCAGCACCTTGAGATTGATCCCTCGCTGTCAGTATTCGACTTTATGGCGACCGCTTATGCGCCTTTACTGGCTGCGGATCGCGAGTTGAATCGCCTCTATGCGCAAATGTCATCAGCGGTGTCCGAGGCAACACTAAATCGCGCGGCAGAGCTGCAATCACTGCTGGAAGAAGGGGGCTTCTACCGTCTGACTCATCGTATTGAACAGGTGGCGGCGGGGCTCGGTATTCTGCCACTTGGAATGACCACACACATGAGTGATTTGAGTGGCGGTCAGCGGCATAAAGTGATTTTGGCTAAACTGCTTCTGGAAGAGCCGGATGTGTTACTGCTAGATGAGCCGACCAACTTTCTCGATACGGATCACGTGACCTGGCTGGCGGAGTTTCTCAATCAATATTCAGGTACGTTTATGGTGGTATCGCATGACACGGCATTTCTGAATCGGATTGCCGATGGTATATGCGACATTGACCATCAACAGATCCGAAAATACAAAGGCGGCTACGCAAAAGCGATGGCGCAGAAGGAGCAGGAGACGCTCAACCAGCTTAAGCAATATCAGTCCCAACAACAAAAAATCGACAAACTTGAAGCCTACATCAGCAAAAACGGTGCGGGTGTGAACGCCAAGATAGCCAACGGCCGCAAAAAGCAGTTGGCGAAAATTGAGCGGGTGAACAAGCCGCAGCAAAAGAGTCAACCAGAGTTTGGTTTTTCTCACGCGCCTCTGAGTGCCCAGACGGTTCTGACCGCAACTCGGCTTGAGATAGGCTATCAACATGCCTTGTTACCGGCGATGAATCTCGATATTCAGCGCGGCGAAAAGCTGGCGATTGTTGGCTTTAACGGTTTGGGTAAGTCGACACTGTTGAAAACGCTGATCGGTCAGCTCAATCCTCTTGCCGGGGACATTCGACAGGCCAACGGCATTCAGTGGGGGTATTTTTCTCAGGACTTACACTGGGATTACCCAGACAGCACTCCCATGCAGGTGATGCGTGCATCGTGTTGTCAGTTGAATGACAAAAGTGCGCGTCAGAGGCTGGCGGAGTTTGGCATCAGCGGCAGTAAATCCTTGCAGCCGCTGCGCAGTTTGAGTGGCGGTGAGCAGACCAAGGTAAAGTTGTCGTGTCTGGCGGTCAGTAAATCAAACGTGTTGGTGCTTGACGAACCGACCACCCATTTGGATGTCGACGTAAAAGCGGCGTTAAAACAGGCGTTGTGTACCTACGCTGGCACGGTGATCGTGGTATCGCACGAGCCGGACTTTCTGGCCGACTGGCCGGATAAAGTGATTGATATGGCAAAGATGGAGATGTGTGATGCCAAATAAAATGTTACCCGTTCTGTTGTTCCTGATTGCGTTCTTGGTGGGGGCGGATGAGTTGCTGCTTGGCCCGATTTTGCAACCCATCGGACAGGATTTGGGTGTGCCAACAGAACGGATCACGTTGTTTATCACTGCCTACAGCTTGGCGATTGCGTTTATCGCCCCGTACTTTGGTCGCTTATCAGACCAATGGGGAAGGTTGCGCATAATGTTGCCAGCTTGTGTGTTGTTCGGTCTTTCTTCGATCGCTACTGGTCTAGTCGGTCAATTCGATGTGGGTTTATTGACACGGGTGATGACTGGCTTAGCCAGTGCCGGTATGTTACCGATCGCGTTTGCATTGGCCGGTGATCAACCGGGTGATAAAGCGATGAAGCACATTACTCTGGTTCAGGCAGGTCTGACTTTGGGAATGATTACCAGCCCGGCTATCGGGGCTTTTTTGACAGAGTGGCTGTCCTGGCGCGCAGCGTTTATCGTGTTAGGCGCAGCGGCACTGATAGTGGCGGCATTGCTCGCTGCCCAAGGCGGTACGCATTACGCCAAACACGAAACGGCTAAACCAGAGCAACCTGCCATGGCGCAACTGCTACGGATTCCGGGCGCCCGCGGAGCGCTTCTGGCAATGGGGCTTGGCCTTGGTGGGGGAATTGGCGTCTTCAATCTTGTGGGACAGCGCTTACGTGAAGCCACTGAACTGGACATAGCATTGGTTGGCCTAACATACGCGATACTTGGTGGTGTCAGTGTGATGGGCAATATGGTGATGTCGCGAGCCATTCGACGCTTGGGCAGCGGCCGTGCTGTGATGCGATCTGCACTGGTGGTCTGCCTGCTGTGCAGCGCTTGGGTGTTCGGTGCATCTGCAACGCATGTGCTGATGTTTTTACCAGTGCTATTTGTCTGGTCCCTGGCTGGCGGAATCGGTTCTCCAGCACTGCAAAACCACATTGCGCAACTGTCAGATTCACACCGTGGCACCTTGATGGCGCTAGGCATGAGTATGATGCATTTTGGCGTTGCTATCTGGTCCGGTCTGGCGGGTTATGCTTATTCACTGGGTTCAACCTGGCTTGCCGTGTTGGCAGTGGGTTTGTTTGCCGTTGCGATTGTAGCCCTTAAGCCTGTCCCCGTTATTGAAGTAGATTGATTGCTCTAAACCAAAGCCGTCGTTTTGGCGGCTTCGGTTGTGATTAGGTTGTAATCTATTAAAGAAATGGGGGCAGGTCTTACCTTTTGATAATTATTACTTTTTGTATGTCAAAATTAACTGAAAATTTATGTTCGTATTTTTGATCACAACTCGTTTTGGGGCAATGGCGAGTCAGGCAAGTCTGACTGACTCTAAGATGGACAGAAACGTGTCAGTGATTTTGCTAATCTAGCATTTATCGGATTATCTAAAGTATTGCGAGGCCTCTGAATGAGTAGCTAAATTCATTAATCCAATACAAAAAGAATTGGGGTAGAAAAAATTTACACTATATTTAATCTGACAGCCGCTGAGTTATACTGGTGAGGCCGTCAGATAAATTTGGTCTAATGAGAGCTTCTTCTATTAGTTATCAAATCTATATAAATATAGATTTCATGCTCATCATAATCTCTCAAGTTGCTTTTGGAGCATAATAGCTACGTACCGTGCAGAGGTCAGGCAACCAATATCGTGAAAATCGTCTGCTTTAGTGCTATCGGCTAAATCGACAACCGTCTTCGCTCCGAAGTATAATGGTTTGCACAATGATTGAGAAGCAGCTTCGTAAAGAGCATACATCTCCATTTCGAGTCCCGCCATTTTACGGTGTTGAGTTCCTATTCTCTCCATCATTGAAGCATCGGCTATGACAGCAGAACCAGATGAGATAGGAGCAACATGAATGTTCATGTTACCTAGTTCCGTAGCATAAAGGTTTTTACGTACTTCGTTGATGAGAGAGCTATCATTTTTAGATTGCTCAAGATCGACTTTAAGATTAGAGTCTATAGAGGCTTGCATGGGCTCTTGTTTAAATTCACCATCTTTCCATTTACCTGTTTGATATTCCCAGCATATTTTTCCAACAATGATGTCTAGATAGTTTGACTCTCCTGAAACTCCGGCACAAATACCACTCATTGCCACAATTTTTGGTTGAAATAACTCAATGGCTTTAGAGGAAACGATAGCCATACTAACCAAACCCATTTCATTTGGCTTTATGATTAAACCATGCTTATCACCGATTTGAATTTCTTGGCAATCCATCCCTGAAATATTTTGAGACTCTCCAAGGGTAGCGATTGTGTCTGAAAAAGCAGAGCGTTCTTTAGCCAGTGCACAAAAAATCAAAAAGTCACATTTAACTTTTTGAGCGACTCTACTTAATTTTAATTCTAGGGCAGTTTTCCAGCCATTAGACTCGTCATAACTGACTAGTGTTATACCTGCTTTATTGAAAAGCTGTATGTTTTCTATCTCATTGATTTCAAATTGGGTCAAAGCTATTGCTTCAGATTGGTAATTTTTGCTGTGAGAAAATTCAGAAATAAGCTCTGAAGAGCAATCTCTTTCGTGACCATGCTCTTTTATATCTGGGAGATACATATCAAATATAACAAGGTCAAATTGCCCCGTATAAAGGTAACGTCTAGCACTAGTTAAATCTTCAGCCCAATCAATAACATAGTGGTTTGCTAGGTTTTGCAAAGAAGTATTTATAGCTCCTTCAATAGATTCTTTCTTACTTGGGTTATCTTCAATAATTAGTATTTTCATTTTACTTTAAGAATTCCATTGTTTTTTTCTTCCACGGTTCATTATTGCTGTGGTCGTAGTAACAGGCTTCAATCGCCATGAACCCGTATTCTTCTTTAAAGGTTGCGGCAGATTTTTGAACAGGTATTAGGTCTTGTTCAATCTCGATTTCAGGGTATTGAGTGAGAATCAAAACTGGTAAGTCCATCAAATTTTTCATTTTTAGTTCAAACAAAACCTCGATACCACCAGTAGGAAGAGGAACAGGAGTTCCTTGCCCCGGTAGAGCTTTATGGCTAGGTAAAGACATATCCAGAATGATTTTTTCTGGAATATGATCAATAAGAAACCTGACGGCATCCATAACATTATCAACTAGTGTTACTTCTGTCTTGTTACCTAATACAGAGTTAAAAACTTCCATGATCTGTGACGATTTATGCGCATCATCTTCAACTATCAATATCATCGTACTTACCTCTACTATCAAGTTCAAAATGGAATTCAAAACAGAGCATATTTCCTTCTTTACTAGGGTAAAAACTTAGCTCGCTTATACTTCCTTCATTCTCTAGTTTTTTAAGTTTTCGAATCCCGCTTTTACTGTCATAGTCGTCAGCGTCACCTTTAGCTAAACACTGAGCTTCTTCTATGTTGTCTAGTGCTTTTGTTACTGCTTCATAGCTATCGAGTTCTGTATTTAACTCGATTCGAATCGCATTTGTTCTTTCTTCAAGTATGGATACTTTAAAATGCATTCTACCGTCAGGTTTACCATGCTTAGCAGCATTATGGATTAGTACAAATAAAGCATCATAGATAACATAGTACGTGCCACCATTTATGGTGAAGATTTTATCTCCTGAGTCTATTCTAGGCTCAAATTCTGGGAAGCTATCTTTTACTTCTGATATTACTGCGTTAAACAATAAATAAATATCGGTACTTGGCGATGCATAAGTCGGTTTGTTAAACCAAGATGCCATCAAGCCAAATTTCTGACTGGTAAGGGAATTAACTTCTTGAGAAAATTTCGAGTATTGTCTCTTATGTGTTGATGAGCCATATTTTGGACTGTAAGAAAATACACCATGTGAAGATTTTCTCTCACTAAGTAACTTCTTAGTTGTAACAAGGTCATACTCGGCGAGTCTCCAGCAGTAATCAATAATTAAGCTCGGTAATCTAACGACACCAGTTCTCTTGGAATATACTCGAAGGATTTCGTATATCAGTTGATCAGCAACGACATTTTTAGCTGGAGAATCAATATCTGTAGAAAAACACCCTTCAGGTTTACGTTTACTCTTGATGTGCAAGACGTTGTTTTTCAGAGCATCTATCATTTCTTCGTAGCGTCTCATCCATTCGCCAAACCTAGAACTAAACTCCTTATCATCGAATAAGTGTGCGTATTCTTCATTAGAAGATAGAGCTCGTAATTCTGTACTAGCAGTGCCTTCGAAGGTGCCGTGTCTTATCCGTCTTCCAAGATATGAAGCTATGCCAAACGAACGGTTGTCGCAAAACTCTTTGTAGCATGCCAACAATAAATTAATCACCTCATCTGTGCTGCCTACACCAGTATTTTTCCAATTAAGATTTACAACATGGCGTTCACTAATCATCACGTTATCAAGAGCCATGGTTAGCTTACCAACCATTTGGTCCTCAAACCATTGTGTGTATTTAAATGGGTCTACATAAATACGGGAGTCATCAATAGTTCCCTTTTCTTTGTTAATTTGAATATCGATTTTTAATGTTTTGGCTCGGTCTAGATAGCGTTCTTCACCACTCATTTTACCGTACCAGTTGAGCATATCAGCGCGAACCTGTATCGCATCCACAGGGCGATCTACTATCCTAAAAAGTGTTGCTAGAAATTTTTCATCACAGGTCAAGAGTAGGTGTTCTGCTACCGCAGGGGAAATACTATATAAATACTGGACTAGGGCGTTCAAATTACCATTGAACTGTTGTATACAGTAATCTTGAATTACCGACCGAAGTTGATGTTCTGACAGCTGAGATTTATGATTCAGAGTGATTAAACAATTAACTACCAATTGAAGTCGCTGACATTTAGCTGAAGATGCTATTGATGCTAAATATTCCTTAGGACATATTTCACCAATCTCGCGCGTATATGACATTAACTCCACAAACAGGTCTTGCTCATTAGGTGACAGCTGACCCTGTTTTCGGCCTAATAGATGTACAAGTGCAGTTGAGTTTTCTAACATCCCACAAGTAAAAGCATTGTACTTGTCACTTCTGATTTCATGCACAGTGTAAGTAGTGTGATTCAGCTGTTCTAGCTCGCTGATATCTGAAAAATACTCTTCAACAATAGGTGTTACTATTCGATTAGTGCGCTTTGAATTCAGTGCATTCACGTAATAATAGCCATGAACTATTTGGAACTGTAGAGCATTTGGTTGTTCAGAAAATAGAAAACTCTCCCTTAGAAAATAGTAACCTACATCTTCATCTATTTTTTTGTACATCCCTTCTGGGTTAAATTGAATACCAGAAATTCTTTCATATGCTTCCTCTAAACTTCGTTCCACAGTCGTCGGAGGAATAAACGAAAGGTCAAACTTAAGCAATTTCATCAAATAGAGGTAAGAATCAAAAAGAGAGAATGAGAAGTAATCACTTAAAACTGCTTCAAACTCAGATTTGTCATTTGGGATAGGGTTGATAAAAGATTTAGCTATGTGTATGCCATTGAATAATTTATCAATCTCATAAATTCTTTTCGATGTCGCAATATAAGAAGTTCTTAGGTTACTCAATTGAGTAACAGCGCCATCAATGAATGGGCAACGTGATACGCTTATTCGTTGCTTCATGTGATCAATTTTTCTGAGAATCTCGTTATCGTCTAGCTCTAAAAGTTGATATCTATTTGTAATGTAAGATAACTGTCGAATTAAAAATACGGATGTCCCCTTCATCTCAGCTAAATCGCTGCAATAGTCTAAAGCCGTATTAATATCTCCTACATTTAGCGATTCCAATATCTTCACAGCACAGTCAACCAGCTCTTCTAGTTCGAAAGCATGCTTGTTAATGTATGTCACAATCTCAGATAGTGAATATTTTACAATTAAGTTATTCGACTCGTTAGGACACCGATCTGAAAGCAGCTGACCAATTTCTGTCCCATCAAAAATGGAACTGGATCTAACAAACAAAATAGACTTTTTGAACTCGGAGTTGGTGCAACTGTGTTTGATCTTCTCCAAAGCTCGACGAGTTTGCTTAAAGCTTGAGGGATCTGTACCTCTCAAATAATTCCGCGCTTTCTTCGATGGAATATCGATTAGATGAACCGAACCGACGTTATTTATCCCTACTAAAAGGTGCTTGATGCTCAAATTATTGATGCTTTGCAGCATAGGATGCTCACTGTGGCCACAATACTTTATTGCATTTTAATATAACACTTATTGCTTAGAAATAGCGAGTACATTACATTCTATAACCAATTGAAATTAAAGGTTTTTGTTGGTGGTTACTTTTTAACACGTAAGTTTTTGTTTTCATACTTGATAACCGACATGAGTTAGGAAGCTCCTAACATTAGAAAAAGTTGGTCATTCTTAAAATTCTTGTGTCGTGAAGAGCAACTACTCTAAGTAGGAATGGGGCATAAATTTGTTAGCCAGAGGCGAGTTGAATAAGCTCATCTTTGAGCAACTTAAGTAGTTACGTTATGCTGTAGGCCTTTATTGTTCATCTTATACGTTATGACTAAATCGCAATTTAACAATCTACTCGCTGACTCTATTTCTTCTCTGAAATCACCGAGTTTTACGCCTAATCTAATGGCTTTCATCGCTTCTCTAGTGAATTATGACTGTGCAGTAATTCTCGGCCTGCGTACAGATAAACATCCCATTTATCTTTATGATTCCATTAAAAATAATCGAGAATTACTTTTTGACCGTTACCTCACTTCTGCATTTCAAGATGACCCATTCTACAAAATGCTCACTATTAATGAGCAGCAAGGCGTTTTTTCATTAAAAGACGTAGCCAAACGGGATATGGATTATCAAACATACTGTAATCAGTTTTATCTACAAACTGGCTGGAAAGATGAGTTAAGTATTCTTATTAAAGTTGAAGCAACTCGCTGGGTCCTTATCTATTTAGGCTGCACCCATGAAGACAATTTATTTTCGCCATTAAATGTAAAAACGTTAAAATCATACTTCTCAGTCATCCAATCGCTATGTCAACAACACTGGAAGCAGACTGAATTCCTTCTTGCGGAACCTGTCTTTTCTCCGGAATCCTACTCAGTAAAAAAACGAAAGTTCATAGAAGATGGCCTGCACTCTTTTGGCAAAGATTTACTTTCAACTAGAGAGAAACAAATAGCCCGTTTAATATTGCAAGGACTTGATACCAAAGAAATAGCAAAACAGTTGGACATTACAGAAGGAACAGTAAAAAATCACAGAAAGCGTATCTATGCTCAACTGAGGGTATCGTCACTCAGTGAACTGTTTCAAATCTTCCTCAACCATATTATTACCCACTAAATGAACTCATTATCCCTTTAAGGATATATCTCGCATAAGGTTCTATTCGTTAATCTGTACATCACATTATTCATTACAGAGAAGACGTGATAGATGACATTCATTCAGGAACTACAAACGCGCGGATTAATTGCTCAAGCCAGTGATTTAGACCAAATACAGCAACAACTGAACCAGCCACAAACAGTTTACTGCGGTTTCGATCCTACCGCTGGCAGCCTTCATATTGGGCACTTAGTTCCTCTAATTATGCTCAAGCGTTTTCAAGATGCCGGACATCAAGCATTAGCGCTTATTGGTGGTGCAACGGGCATGATTGGCGACCCAAGTTTCAAAGCTGTAGAGCGCAGTTTGAATACTGAAGAAACGGTAGCCAGTTGGGTCAAAGATCTCACTACTCAAATCGAGCAGTTGCTAGCTCCTCATTTAAGCAAACCCATGACTATCGTCAACAACGCAGAATGGATGAGAGATATTAATGTCATCGATTTTTTCCGTGATGTCGGTAAGCATTTTTCAGTCAACAATATGATCAGCCGTGAGTCGGTAAAACAACGATTGCAAAGGCCTGAACAGGGCATTTCATTTACAGAATTTAGTTATAGTTTACTCCAGTCCTATGATTTTTCGGTGCTTAATCGAAACCATGGTTGTTGCTTACAAATTGGTGGTAATGACCAATGGGGAAATATTGTCAGCGGTATTGATTTAACACGTCGTCAGAATGGAGAACAAGTATTTGGTTTGACCCTACCTTTGATAACGAAATCTGACGGTACTAAATTTGGTAAAACAGAAGGAGGAGCCGTTTGGCTTGACCCTGAAAAAACATCACCGTATATGTTTTATCAGTTTTGGTTATCCACTGAGGATACCGATGTTTATAACCTTCTTCGATACTACACATTCTTAACCTGTGAAGAAATCGATCAGATAGAATGGCAGGATAAGTCAAGCAACGGTAAACCCGAGGCACAAAAGATTCTGGCGCAGAATATGACTCGTTTTGTTCATGGTGAATCAGGGCTACTCAGCGCAGAGCGTATTACACAAGCATTATTCACAAATAGCCTTGAGAAGCTGAGTTATAGTGAACTCAAACAATTAGAGCTAGATGGTATTCCAAGCATCGAAAGCACTCAGCAAGACATTGTAGAATTGTTGGTCGAATCAGGGTTAGCGAAATCAAAACGCATCGCCAGAGAGCTAATTGAAGACAATGCGATTAGTGTAAATGGTGAAAAAATAACACCAGATAATTCACTGCTAGGTTTCCCATTGCTTGATCAATACTGGTTGATTAAGCGCGGTAAGAAACATTTTGGCTTAGTCAAACGCAAATAAATGAGAAAGAAGTGAAAAAATAAAGGCAATGCGGTTCGGCTCTGTCGTATGAGAGTTGAACGCATTACTTTAAGTGTTACAGTGTTTGACTTAGGTAAAAATTAATTAGACGGATCCTGAAAAGGAATGGGGTATAAACAAGTCAACACGAACCTTGTTGATTTAAGGGCACAAAATGAATTGTAGAAGTCAATAGAGCTAGTAATGGGTGTGTCGCCATGCACATCCTTAGCGATGGTCTATCCAACATATGAGTACAAAAAAAGCGAGCACTAAGCTCGCTTTTATCTATTTGATTTTAAATGTAATTATAGCAACTCAACCGACTGTTGAGCGATCACGAATTCTTCGTTAGTTGGTACCACAAGCGCTACTGCATTTAGCATGTCTGATTTTGCGATAATGCCAGCATTACCGAATCGAGCTTGCTCGTTACCTTGCTCATCTTCCACAAAACCAAGAATTTTCAGGTTGCGTAGAATTTCACGACGAATAGGCAATGCGTTTTCGCCAATACCACCGGTAAAAATAATACCATCGAGCGAATCAAGCGCTGCAAGGTATGACGCGATGTATTTCGCCACACGGTAGGTGAAGACTTGGAAGGCCAATGTAGCGCCTTCATGACCTTGCTCCATGGCTTCTAGAATGCCACGTGCATCGCTGGTTAAACCAGAAACACCCAAGAAACCAGAGGCTTTGTTCAATGAATTAAACACTTGTTCTTGTGTCCACCCCTTCTTCAATAGAAATTCAATGATGCCGGGGTCAAGGTCACCACAGCGAGTGCCCATCATCAAACCAGAAAGCGGTGTAAAACCCATACTGGTATCGACACTCTGGCCATCTTTAATTGCGCACACTGACGCACCATTACCAAGGTGAACAGAAATAAAGCTGCTTTCTTCAACTGGCTTGTTGATCATTTTTGCCGCTTCACGGCTCACAAAATAATGGCTGGTTCCGTGGAAACCATAGCGGCGAATACCAAACTCAGTGTATAACTCTTTTGCAATCGCACCTGTGTAGGCTTTTGCTGGCATGGTTTGGTGGAAAGCGGTATCAAAAACAGCAAACTGCGGTAACTCAGGAAACGCTAGCATTGCCGCGCGCATACCAATCGCGTGTGCTTTATTATGTAACGGTGCTAAATCACTAAGCGCTTCAACTTCGTTGACGATTTTTTCGTCTAACTTAACGGTCTTAGTAAACTTCTCGCCACCATGTACTACGCGGTGCCCAATCGCAACGACGTCATCAATCAAGCCGTAGCTTTTCACGAGCTCAACCAGTTTTGCAACCGCCAACAGGTGGTGATTCGCTTCACCTTGAATCGCACAATTGGCTTTTTCTCCGTTAAACTTCCAGCTCATACGGGCATCATCAAGCCCAAAGCATTCACCTAGACCACTCAGTACGGCATCCCCCGTATTTGAATCAATCACCGCAAACTTCAGTGATGAGCTGCCAGAGTTAATAACCAAAACAAACGAGTTCGACATGGGGTAAGTTTCCTGTTTTAGACTAAGTGTTGAAGTATACAACTTCTTGGTTTACGTGACCCTCATTATTCAATAATTTTTTAATCTTTCAACTTTGTTTTAGTTTCAGCATCATGCCAAACGATTTTTTCTTGATCTGAGGCAAGTTATTATTTCTTTTGAAGTGAGAAATATATCAATATTTAAGTCCATCCTGTAGCGCGCAGTAAACGTCTGCGCTTCCACCATTTTGCGTTGGCAACATTAGGCAGTAAAAAGGGGGCTTACGGTGAATCGAAAGCGTTCTGTTCAGTACTCGTAACGTTACGCACACCGGCAGTTAAACCGCATCAATGGGTGTAATACATACAAATACGCTTGCTTTCTATTTCTAATACGTTGAACGGCGTTTCATAGATATCGCTCAAAACCGACGATTGAATCACCTCTTGTACTGTGCCAGTTGCTACTACTTGGCCTCGTTTCAGCGCAATGATGGAATCGGAGTAACAGGATGCAAAATTGATGTCGTGAATCACCACGACCACCGCTTTATTCAACTCATGTGCTAAACGCTGAATAGTGGCCATGATCTGCAATGAGTGTTTGATATCGAGGTTGTTCAATGGTTCATCGAGAAAGATGTAATCGGTATCTTGGGCGATCACCATGGCAATAAAGGCCAGCTGGCGTTGGCCGCCACTCAGTTCGTCGAGGTATTTATCTTCTATCGCTTTAAGATCAAGATATTCGATCGATTGCTCAATCATCGCATGATCGTTGGCCGTTAATTTACCTTGCGAATAAGGAAAACGGCCAAAAGCCACCAGCTCTTTCACGGTAAAACGCATGGTCAGAGTATTGGCTTGACGCAGAACTGATAGCTTTTTAGCCAACGCTTTAGTATCCCACTCAACCAGCTCTTTGCTTTCAATCCAAACTTTACCGCTATCACGGCTAACCAAACGGCTGGCCATCGACAGTAAGGTACTTTTCCCTGCGCCATTAGGGCCAATAATTGAAGTGACCTTGCCTTTTTCAAACTGCGCACAGGCCTTATCCACAACGGCTTGTTGGCCAAACACTTTAGTCAGTTTATCTAGCTGAATCATATGAAATTAAACCATTTTATTACGTAAAAGGAGGGAGAGAAAATAGAGGCCTCCGATGAAATTGATCACCACACTCAGCGTTGTTTCAAACTGGAATACTTTTTCAACCACCCATTGACCAGAAAGTAATGCACACACCGCCATCGCGGAACAACCAATCAATAAGGTTCGGTGTTGGTATGAACGAAACCACTCACGCGTTAAGTTGGTGACCAATAAGCCAAAGAACATCACGGGCCCAACTAAAGCTGTAGAAATAGCAATTAATACCGCACTAAGCATCAACACATGGTGCGTCACTCGGCGTACATCCACCCCTAAACTGACCGCGTTATCGTTATCCAACCATAAAACATCCAACACGCGATGCAGGCGAAACAGGCCAAAGCAAACCAGCAGTAGTAATGGTGTTACCCAATACACAAGTTCCACTTTCACGTTGTTGAAGCTCGCAAACATATTGGACTGTACCGATGAAAAATCATTCGGATCCATCAGCATGATCAAAAAAGAGGAAATGCTGGAAAACAGTTGCCCCAGAATGACTCCTAATAGCAACAACACCATTAAGTTACTCTGCTGCTTACGAAAATAAAAAGCGAACAACAAACTAGAAAAGAGCAACATGGCAGCAACGGACAACGAAAAATTGAGGTAAGCATTAAGCGCGTAGCTACTTAGGCCACCAAAAAGAGTCACCACTAACACCTGCACAAACAGGTAGAGTGAATCAAACCCCATAATGCTGGGCGTTAAAATTCGGTTGTGTGTAATGGTTTGAAATGCTAGAGAAGACTGCGCAATGGCAATGCCCGCTAACACCATCGCCAATACTTTGGGTACACGACGAGAAAGAAAATAGTGATAGTTGTCGGCGTTCAATCCAACACCAATAAATAACCCAGCAAAAAGCAGAGAAGCCAAAACCAGTAACCACAGTTTGGTATGATCATGCAAAATGATGCTCGCACATACAGACTTACCCATGGCGTTGACCTCGCAACAGCAACACAATAAATACACTGCCACCGAGAATACTGATGATCATCGAAATCGGCACTTCATAGGGGAAAATAATCAAACGGCCGCCCAAATCACATAGCAGCACCAATAACGCACCGAAAATGGCCGTACGAGGGATATTTTTACGTAAGTTGTCGCCGTAATAGTGGCTGACTAAATTAGGCACAATCAACCCTAAAAAAGGCAGTTGACCGACAATCATCACAACCGTCGCAGACATCACCGACACCAAACAAACGCCAATCACCAGCACTTGTTGATAGTTAAGCCCTAAGTTCACAGCAAAATCTTTACCCATGCCGACGGCCGAAATTCGCGCCGCATACAAATAGCTAAAGAGGGCAACCGGAATCGCAATATAGAGCAGTTCGAAATCCCCTTTCAGCAAATTGGCAAAATTGGCTACCGTCCAGCTAGAAAGGTTTTGTATCGCATCGTATTTGTAAGCGATGAAGGAGGCGGCGGATTCCACCACATTACCAAAAATAATACCGATCAAAGGGACAAAAATGGCATTTTTAAACTGCACGCGCTGAATCAGTTGCACAAACAGCAAAGTGCCCGCAATCGAAACCGAGAAAATAAGCCACAAGCTTTCACCGTGACCAAAAAAGACTAAGCTCAACACATAGCCCAGCATGGCGCATTCAATGGTACCGGAGGTAGAAGGCGCGGCAAATCGGTTTTGGCTGATTTGCTGCATAATAAGACCCGCGATACTGAGCCCTGCCCCGGCTAAAACAATCGCCAACAAACGTGGCAAACGACTGGTAAAGAGCAGTTGCCAAGCATGGGCATCCCCTTGCAGTAATGCCATTAGTGATAGATTGCCTACCCCCACAAATAGTGAAGATAGGCTGACTACCAACAAAGCAAGCAATAACTTTTTCAAAGCTAACCTCAGCTTGTTTGTGGCAAATTAGTGAATGTGTACAGCATTTCTAACGTCGCTGATCATCTGCTCTGTAGCAGTCACACCAGAAATGGATAGGTACCAAGCATTAAGGTCTAAAAACGCCATGCTTTTATTTTTGTAAGCCGTAGTCGCTTTGATCAGGTCATTTTCAAACTCTTGGCGAGTATGACTTTGCCCTTTGTTGACCAACGTATCACGATCAATGATCAATAAGGTTTTAGGATCATGTTCGCGAATAAATTCATAAGAGATTAGATCGCCATGGCGTGTCGCTTTGATGCTATCGACGGTCGTTTTGAATCCAAAATCTTTATACACCGCCGAGAAACGTGATTCAGGCCCAAAAGCGGTAATGTTACCGCCAGAGCTCATCACTGTGAGCGCATCGATTTGGTTGTTCTGATTAAAGCTACGAAGTGCTTGAAACTGCTTATCTAAATCTTCAATTTTGGCTTCCACTTGGTCTTCAATAGCAAAGACTTTGCCTAGATTACGCCACTGCTGTTGTGTACTCTGCCAGTAGCCTTGGCTTGCATCGGCTGCAAAAACGATAGTTGGTGCAATTTTAGATAGCTCGTCATAACTGGTTGCGGCGCGCGGCCCAATCACGATCACATCCGGTTTTTGCATATAAATGGTTTCGAAATCAGGCTCAAATAAAGAACCGGCAGGTGCGTATGTATCGCTGTTGTACTTCGCTAAATAATTCGGCAGTTCAGTCACTTTCGATACCGCGACAGGTTCAATACCAAAGCGATCTAACGTATCTAACGCACCCAAACCAATGACAACCACACGTTGCGGATTTTGCTCGATCGTCGTGGTACCGAGTTGATGCTCCACAGAAACGGTTTTAGCACTGAGAGTAAAAGAGGTAAGCAAGCCAAGTGCTGCCAAACTAAACAACGATTTCATATAGGTTCCCATTTAAAATAACTGCGACAGATTTTGATAAGCATTCGCATTAAGTTCGGGTAATATAATCGTTGACCGTCGTTCAAGCAACCCTATTCACATCAAAATCGGCCATGATGATCAGAAGCAGCAAGAATGATGAAAAAGCGAGCGCTAATAAGAGATTCGCGCTCGCTTTCTAGGGGGAGAGAAATGTTATGGACGTGTCGGGTTAATCGTCAAAGGTTCAAAAGTGGCCACTGCGTTACCACTCGCTCCAGGATGATCAACATAGCTGGTGTCTTGCATCAAAGTGTAAAAGACATCGACATAATCGTCGTCGTTGACCAGTAAACCATCGGGAATCGCATCAATGATCTTGCCCGTGATTTGCGGAATAATCGCATACGCCTGCACTTCTGGATCAGGGATAAGCTTCAGCACTTCTTCCGCTACTTTGACGAGTAATTTAGCCAGCTCCTTATAATCGGTACCATCATCTTGCTCCATCAAGATAAGATCGGCTGCGCCCCAACGGTAACGAGACCATTGGATCATCACTTGATTTGGGAAGTAATCTTGCTTGTCGTAATCCAAATAAGGCATTTCAACTAAGTCAATGGTCGGCTCATCTCGGCTTGGATTGATGCCTGTAACAATCGCATAAATTTCAGCCGCTCCAGAGATCCACGGTTCTTTGTCATCCGCTAAACGAATTTTTTTCAGTACTGTGGTGGAAATAGGCTCAGCGCTATTATCGCTGCTGCGGGCCATCGCTTGCGCGGCGACGCTACCACTTTCTACTGTGGTCAATGTGGTCGATTGACCCAATGCGTTCATCTGTGCACGCATTGCTTGTAAGCCTGCGCGCAATTCCACTTCGCTATTACTATCAACCACGAAAACGGGTACATCTGGCATTTGATATACATCCAGTTGATGCACCTGTCCGTACACATCAAACGCTTCAATATATTGCCAAGACGCATCATTACCTTTGGGCTCAAAAGCAAACAACGGGCTTTGCCCTTCTTGCCACTCTTTAATCATCGACGCATCGGCAATACGCAGTTGCAGCAATTGCTCAGTAAAATCCTCAATGCCTTTCATTGAACGAATTTGCGCGTCCGCTACAACCATCTGTTGACTAAAATCGGAATCAGGCTGCTCTTCAAACAAAGTGGAAACAGAAATGGATAGGTTTTGCGCGCTGATTTCAGTTTTAAGTGTGGTTTCAAGCTCGGCGTAACTTTCACTCAGTTGCAGTGCTAACGCTCTTTTTTGCTGTGCAATCGCATCAGCATTGGATTGACTGGTGCTACTGGTTGTCGCTTCTTCTGAGTTGCACCCCATAATAGTGGCCACAAGCAGTAATGAAACGGGTGTTATATATCTCATAATGAACCCTTAATATTTTTAATTACAACATAGAGTAATAACTCTACATAAAAACACAATATCACCGAATGCTATTCTTTCAAGAAATAAATAGAGTGTTAATTTATATTCTTCCCACAAGATCAAATTATTATTAAGTAAAGATTAAATTACATAATGTTAATATAGCTATTACTTTTCTGGCTAATCATATGATTTTAATAAAAAGAAGTGCTTTTACACTTCTTTTTATTCATTAATTATTCATAAGTTGCATAGAGCTCAACTTGGCTATTGGCTTGCTGTGCATTAAGCATGAAATGGACATAGCCCGCTTGCGTTACTGGCAGTTCAATATACTCATAGCTATCAGCACGTTTAGACGCTTGATCAAAATGAGTCAATGTAGGCCAGTGCTCGCTTTCTGCATAAAGATCAACATTGTGGGCTGCCATCTTATCAATAGGCTGGAGCCAAACTTTGACACTGTTCATTCCCTCTGGTACATAAATCGCTGCATAGCGAGTTTGATGAATACCCAACGTCATTGGCTGACGATTTTCGAGAACAACAGGTGCTAAATCATCACTAGGCTTTTGCGTATTATCGGTAATGGCGTAACTTACTTTCGTATTTAATTCAACACGCTGGTAAGCTTCTCTACCCGTAATACTAAAATAATAGCGACCCGGTAAAACGGTACCATTGGCTTGTTTTTCTAGTGCAATTGTTTCATTACTATGCAGTTCAAAATTTGTTATTTGATAATCATAATAATGCGCAATTTTTTCATAACTTAAATAAAGATCGGCGTCACCATCACCGCTAATATTAATCGACAATTCACTGATATTATCTGGAACATCAATATAATAGAGTTGTTCACTGTACTGCTCACCCGACAAGGTAACACTTTGCCCTAACGCTAAATGATTCATCGTGTCTTCTGGTTGAATTGGCGGCACAGTCGGATCGTCTGGATTACCACTGTCCGTTGTCAAAGTGTCTAACCAAGTTGAAAATTCGCTGTCTAGGCTTTTGCCGATCCGTTTCACTTGCTCAGCCCATGCTTTGAAATCACCACTACGTGATAGCGCTAGCAGTTGATCCACTTCATTGGGATGGTTTTCCAGCATAAAACGAACCGCTAAATAGCCCCAGCGATAAATTTGATTGGTGTCATTTTGATAAGTAGTGGCTAGCACTTGCGTGAGGCTCAGTTTTTTCTCAGCAATTAAGTCTACCGCCGCTTGGTAGCCTTTTTTATAGTGCATGTATTCAGCGAAGCCTTCCAACCACCACACGATATAGCCTTCACTTAAATTGAGAGAAAACGAACCGTATTGATTGTAGCGTCCGTCCAAATAATGCACATATTCATGCTCTAAATTGAGAATAGACAACGCCTCATCCTGCGCATATCGATAAGCGACAAAGCGCGCTGTGTTGTTGGCATCAGCCGGGTTGCCTTCAAGGTATTGCCCGCCGTTGTTGGTAGTATTGCCAAACAAGAAGTTGGAATAACTGACATAACTTTCGTTGCTATCAAATACCACCACTTCCACTTGTTGATTGAGATCATCGGCCACGGGCGTGAAACCTGTGTTGGCAACGGCATGGAAGTCGGCTTCTTTCTCATTCAAAATTTCACACGCTTGCTCTGCTTGTTGTGGTGTTAAGCCTTGCGAACGGATAATAGCAGGCCCATCACATTGATGGCGATTTGGCATGATACGCTGTTCAAGTTGCTGCTTAGCTTGCGTTAAATTAAGCGCTTCCAATGTCTCTGGCGCGTAGTAAGAAAGCATTTCAACCGCAGCAATCCAGAGTTTATCGCTACGTCCACCCAGCGGGTAACGCTCCAGTACTTTTTCTAAAATCGCAATGACTCGAGTTTTGGTGTTTGGGTAAGGGCTAACCAGTAAGCGCCCCGTTTCACGCACCGCATTGTACAAAATGAAATCGGCATCGGTTCCTAACGCCCAATCATGCTCAGTGGCAAAACGATACAGTGTCTCCAAATATTCTGGATGGGCTTCAATGTCTTGATAAAAATCGTCACGCGAAGCATGGCCGCTCATGGATCGAAATAAGTTATTTAAACCATCAACAAACTGCACATCTTGCGCCGTTTGTGGGTTAAAGGCGTCCAATAACACGATGAAATTCGCCATCGTTGAAGGTAGGCGTTTCACGTTATCGACCATTAACGTTAAGCTCGACATGGCCGCCACTTGTTCACGACCTAAGCTCAAACTATAAGGCGATAACATAAACTGGTTAATCGTATCCGCAATCGCATTGCTCAATTGATCTGAATAATCGCCAAACTCTTGCTTTACACCATAGCGCACATAATAAGCGGCACGGATAAACTCCCCCAAATTAGCAATAGATTTGGCTTGTGCTTCCGTTCCTTGATATTGCGAAACCTCTAACGCCAGCGCTCGGTTAATGCTGTCTATATTCTTTTCACTGTATAGACCCAAGATGGCTTTACTATCGGTATAAAACCACGAGTTATAACAGGCTGGTTGCGCATTTTTAATCGCTAAAATGGGCTCTTGTGCTTGTGTGATATCGCTAAACTGGCAGGCATCTGATGCATAAGAAAAAGACGGTAATCCTGCTAACGATAATGCCAATAGTAAAGCGTTAGGTTTGAGACGAGGGGAATGAATAGATGGAACCGGAGCAATACGCATAGTAACGACTCTCTATAGATCATAGAAATGAATGAGTCGCGATTTATATCAGAATCACATCAAAAAAATGAAACTTGATGCACAGAAACCAGGATCTTACTTCAAAAAAGAATTGCTCTCATGAGAGAGCAATCGATTAACCAATAGATCTTATATATCAATACATTACTAATTTTTCCACCACTAACTAAGTGATCGGATACACAGTACATTGAGTGCCAATCACATGAGTAATGGTTTGCGGCTCAATCATTTGCCAACCACTTTCACTATCAAGGGGTTCTGACGCAACCACCATATTATCGCCTTCGCTTTTACTAAACACGGTCGGCGGATTACCATCAGAGCTATAACGCACTAACCAAAAATCTTGCCCATCAGAGATACAAATCGAAGCTTTAAAAGGTGTGACTATCTGTTTCTCCGCCAAAGCCTGCGCAATTTGACCAATCGTGGTCGTAATGGCTTGTACTGGCTGACTGCGTAACCCATTACTCATCATCAATAAAAAAATCAATTCACTATCCGTTGTCCCAACACGCTTGACGTATAGCGATTCCGGTAGCTGCCGTTCTAAGGCGAATTTCACTTTTTCAAACTCACCAATTTGCCCGTTATGTAAAAACATCCAGTGATCCAAAATAAACGGATGACAGTTAGAACGGGAAACCTGCGTTCCGGTGGACGAACGCACATGTGCCATAAAACGGTGAGAACGAATGTGATGCGTTAAGGATCGCAGGTTTTCATCTCCCCAAGCGGGTAAGACTTCATGAAACTGCCCGGGTGTAGTGCGTTCGGTATACCAACCCAATCCAAACCCATCAGCATTGACACGGGTGACCGCTTTACGCGCTTCTAAACTTTGGTGCACGAGAGAGTGTTCCGGTTGATAAACCAGTTGATCGAGGTAGATAGGAGTTCCTTGGTAGGCGAGCCAGCGGCACATAATGCAAACATTCCAAAATAATCAGTCACTGATTTCAATAAAGCACGTTTGCTCAATGGCTGCAAGGTGTCCAGGCAACGATACCTTTGCCACTTGGCTCATCAACGCCACAAGTTAATGACTCTTAAATGCAGGCTTAAATGATGAATTATTTATTGAACTAAGATCATCTTTTAGCAAAGTTCATATTATTAAAAATACTAAACCTATTATTAGTCATTGTTGGTTTTGACCCAACATTCACTTTCGATTGAATTCTAACCTATCACTTTATTTATCTAAAGAATTTCATCTTCATCACTAAGAATAAAATACAAATCCATCAATTATTAATTCTAAATTTAAGAATAAAGAACCAACATATTTATCAATTAAAAACAAACCAAATGTTAACTAGTTATGTTTAAAATATGATGTTATTTCAAAACAACAATTATTTACACTTGCTATGCGTATGACTGATATATAGATTGTTACGAATAATTCACACATTATATGGATATACTGTGAAACATTTAATTTATTTTTTATTAATTAGTTACTCATCAATTAGCCTTGCTCAATCTTCAGTTGATGATGAACGGTTGCTCGCCTCATTAATCGAACGAGGTGTGATATGTGAAGGGCTGACATCAGAACAGCAACAACAAGCACTTGCCCTTTATCTACAAAGAAAACACCACAAAGAAAAGTCTCTTAATTCGACAACTCATCAAGAAGAAACGTGTATTTCTCCGCCGAAGAGCGACTAAATCACCCGTTCAATCTTCACTGAATAACACTCAGAAAACTTGCCTAGATAAGAATATACCAGCCACTCATTGCGTCCATGAATTCTATTTTATGGCGATGAAAGCCATTTATTCTCTATAGCGCTCAGTCGTATGGAAATCAGTTCAGTGAAATTGTTAATACCATAAATACAGAAAGAAAAATAAGGAAAGCAGATGAAACACATAAGGAAAACCTTGCTTGCGTCAGCAATGGTAACACTATTTAACGTCAGTGCTTATGCGCACACCCCGATTGATTTAGGGGTAGTCAATGAAGATAAACTCATTGAAATGTTAGTGCGTAACGGTGTTGTGGATGCCAATGCTACCGATGCAGTCAAGCGCGATGCCTTGGATCGTTATTTAGAGCAGAAAATCAAATCGGGTTTCCACGGCGATGCCCAATTTGGTAAGCAAGCTCTTGAACAACGCGCACGCGTATTAAAGACCATTGAAAAACAAAAAGGCCAGCAAAAAGCCAGCGTTTTTGCTCTCGATATCAGCACCAAACGCACCGATAAGGTATTAGCGCTTTTAATTGATTTTCCCGATTTACCTTGGAACGATAACCGCCTGACCAAAGAGCATACTGAAATGCTCTATGCCAGCTACAATCCACCTCACTATCAAGATCTGCTTTTTTCCGATGCGGGCTATGCAGGCCCTAATGGAGAAAATTTCATCTCGATGCGTCAGTATTATGAAAGCGAGTCTGGGCAAAGCTACAGTGTGGCCGGGCAAGCCGCAGGTTGGTATCGCGCGTCTAAAAACGCCGCGTTTTACGGGGGCAACTCGGCAACAACAGACAAAGATATGAATGCGCAAGAGTTGGTACGCGAAGCACTGAACCAACTGGCGCAAGACCCTAGTATTAATCTGGCCGATTACGATATTGAAGATCGTTACGATTACAATGGTAATGGCAACTTCCGCGAACCGGACGGCGTAATCGATCACTTGATGGTGTTCCATGCATCCGTTGGTGAAGAAGCCGGCGGCGGTGTGCTTGGACCTGACGCCATATGGTCCCACCGTTATAATCTCGGCCAACCTTATGTCCTTCAAGGCACAAAAAGTACGCTTCCAGATCGCTTTAACGGCCAATATGCCGCCTTTGATTACACCATGCAACCGATTGATGCGGCCGCTGGGGTTTGCGCACACGAGTATGGCCACGATTTAGGTTTGCCTGACGAATACGATACTCAATACACAGGTAAAGGTGAGCCAGTTTCCTATTGGTCCATCATGTCTTCTGGCAGTTGGGCCGGAAAAATTGGCGGAACACAACCGACGGCATTCAGCTCTTGGTCTAAACAGTTCTTACAAAAAGCGGTCGGTGGTCGTTGGATCAATGACGATCAAATTTCGATTGCAGAGTTAGAGAAAAATCCTCGCGTATTTACCCTATTCCAAACCACTGACAATGCTCGACCAAATATGGTGAAGATTGATTTACCACTGAAGCGTGTTGATGGGGTGAAGCCTTATCAAGGTTCGTCCGCTTTTTATTCAAACCGCGGCGATGATCTGAAAAATAGCATGTCTCGTAAGCTTTCTATCCCTACAGGTGAACAAGCTACGCTGAATTTTAAAGCATGGTATCAGATTGAAAAAGACTACGACTTTGCACGCGTACTGATCAATGGTAAAGCGATTGCTGGTAACATCACCACCATGGATGACCCGTACAATACAGGGCTTGTACCTGCTATTGCTGGTCAGTCGGATGGCTGGGTTGATGCGATATTTGACGTCTCCCAATGGGCAGGCCAAGAAGTGACACTCAGCTTTGACTATGTCACTGATGGCGGCTTAGCCATGGAAGGTCTTTACCTTGATAACCTACAGTTAGAGGTCGACGGGCAGCAAACCCTTATTGATGATGCCGAAGGAACATCCACCTTCGCCTTTAAAGGTTACACCACCAACAATGGCTTCCATGAAGCGCCACACTATTATTTACTGCAATGGCGTAGCCACAATGACGTCGACCAAGGCTTAGCCAATATCAAACGCATGGGCCAGTTGATGACTTTCGAACCCGGCCTACTGGTATGGTATGTGGATGAATCTTACACGGATAACTGGGTAGGTAACCACCCAGGTGAAGGTTGGTTAGGTGTCGTCGATGCGGATCAAAACGCATTGGTTTGGTCAAAAACTGGTGAGGCCGCACAAACGCGCTTCCAAGTGCGAGATGCAACCTTCTCATTGCAAGATCAAACACCTCTACGTTTAGTCGCTGCCGATGGTGATGTGCTCGAAGACACAAGCTTAATCGGTAATGGTAATTTCTCTGATGGCGCGGATTACAGCTCACCATTAGTACCAGATGCTGGGCGTAAGTTAACGGAATTTGGCTTGATGATCGACATCCTCAACCAAGGCCAAGACAATGAGTACGGCGTAATTCGCTTATCAAAAGTCAGCGAACAAAACCAAGCTCCTGTCGCCAACTTTGAGCTTAAAACCGACGGTTTATCTGTCAGTGCTCTCAACTACAGCCATGATGAAGATGGCGAGCTAGTCAGTTACGCATGGGATTTTGGTAACGGCCAAATGAGCAGCGAAATGGCGCCAAGCTGGAGCTACACCAAAGCAGGGCAATACACAGTAAGCCTAACCGTAACGGATGATAAAGGCGCAACCAACACCACTACGCGTACAACACAGGTTGAAGTGCCTAACGCATTACCGCAAGCCAGTGCTAAGTACATCCACCTTGGACGCTGGGTAACGATGTGGTCAACCAGCAGCGATAGCGATGGGCGTATTGTCGATACGGAATGGACCCTGCCGAATGGAAAAATAAAACGTGGCAAACTCTTCACCGCCATTTTCCCAAGCTCTGGAAAACATGAAGTGAAAATTAAAGTGATGGATGACAAAGGTGCAACAGTGACTAACACCATTGTGGTGAATTTGTAACCACCTATTCTATTTTCTCTTAGAGAACTTGAGCGCGGCTTCGGTCGCGCTCTTCTTTATTGAATAAACAGAATTAAAGCGATTGATCACGTAACCTTTCCAACGCCTCGACGCGTTTGAGTTGTTTGACCTCAAACGTTTGGGTACGCAGTTGCGTAATTTGCTGATTTTTTTCATCTTGGCTCAAACGCGTATTTTCAAGCACCGCCGAACGCTGTTGTAGATAGTTTTCGAGATGCTGAGAAAACTGCTCTCGTTGTTCACTAAGCTGCGTTAACCGCTGTGCTCCTTGTTCGCCAACCAACTCGTTCCAAACTAAGTATTGCTCTTGCGTGGACAAATGGCGACTCGCGTTGAGTGCTGGCAGTAGTTGTACATTGCGTTCACTGCGCTGAATGTATTCTGGCTGCTGTGCTAATAACGTTTGCCACTGCTGCTGCTCATCATATGAATCTACTGCTTGAGATTTAATGCGCAGCTTTTCTAATGCTAAATTTCGCAACGCATTCTCTTCACCAAACAGCATACTTTGCTGATCAACGTTAAAAAATTGACTTTGTATTTTCAGTAACTGCTGATTGATCTCAGCTAAGGTAGCAAGATCGAGATTGGCGATGGAAGCATTAGCCTCTAACTCAGCTAATGCTTGTTTGTATTGGATAAACTGTTCAAAAAGCATTGGATCGATCACTACGCCCTCATCCTGATCAGCATGCTGGGCAATGCGCTGCTTAACCTCAGGCAATGAGCTCTCTCCTAATGTAGAGATAAAATAGTGAATTAAATCAAGACTCGATGCGCTGTCTATCTGCGTATCTTGTTGAGATGGCGTTTGTAACGCGCTCTGTGATGATACTGGCTTTTGCAGAAAAAGCACCGCACCGATGCTCCCCAAGATGATCACGACAAAACCAAATAGTGCGGGCTTTTTCATAGCCAATCCTTATAAAGTTTGATGTTACAAAACTTGAAGTTATAAACCTCGAAACTATAAACCTCGAAGTTATAAACCTTGAAGCTTCAATCGATTAGCGTGCTGGCGATACAAGGTAACGGGGTCAGTTTCAAAAAGGTGGTGTATCCCAAGCAAGCCGTTGATTTCATCTAAGTGGTTCATTTGGTAATCATCGCGGATCACCTTACCCAAGTGAGTACTGCATACGCCGACTAAACCATCATTAGGGCCATTAAAGGCAAGTCCAGTCAACATCATCGCAGCATCAGTTGGGTCAAGGAGGTTGGTAAAGGTCGAAGATCCTGTCCACGAATAGTAATAAACACCATTGTCCGCCAGTAATTCACCATCACCACATTCACTGCTTGGAACACCTTCTGGGTAGTGTTGATTAAACGCTAGCGAACCTTGGGTAGTTAAAGCTTCTAAGGAAGCTAAAGGATCTTGATCTAGGTTACTTCCCCCAGAAAGAAGGCCAACCAAACCCGCCAATCCTTCCGCCATTTTGACGGCAATCGCTTCAGAAATGGAGCCTTCTTTGATGTGCCCACGCACTAAATCTGCCACGATTGAGCCTTTATTCACGCCACCAATGCTAGTCACAGACGCCACAAGATCGGGCCGAACTGATGCAACATAGCGAGCCGTTGGTCCGCCATGACTATGGCCAATCAGGTTAACTTTTTGAGCGCCCGTGGCAGCTAAAAGTGACTCCACTTGTTGCAATAGTTGTTCACCTCTCAGCTCTGAGCTGTTGGTTGCTGAGACTTGAGCCACGTAGACCTTTGCGCCATCTTTCGTCAGTGATTGCGGAATGCCGTAGAAATAATCGACTCCGGCCAGTGTATCAAAACCAAATAAGCCATGAACTAACACAATAGGGTACTGGGTTTGGGTATAGCCTGTCTTACTTAACGCCACCGTGCTGGTTGCCGCCAGCGCCGTGGTACTCAGCAGACAAAAAGCAGCAATAATAATCGTTCTTTTCAAAGTAAATTCCTTCTTATTGTAGTGCCTGGTTTAGGCGCGGCATACATCTAGCCTACCGTTACCACACCAGAGATTAGACCTCTGAGGAGCACCCTAACTGTAGAAGAAAAGCACTTTATTTCATGTCGGCTTACCAGCTTCGTGAATGAACTAAAAAAAACAACAGATAAAATTAACATCACATTAACAAAAAGAGCACTCACGTTTTAGCTAATTAAGCCAAAAGCATGAGCGCTCTTTACTACTCAATCATGAACTGATTGCGCTATTTTATAATAAATTGAATACCATCGGCTAACCAACCTTCAGACCAAACCTTGACTTGCCGAATGGCCGATCCGGCTGGCAACTCAAACACTTCATCGTGTGTGCTTATTGCAGAGCCTTTTGACCCCACCACTTTGGTTGAACCATCATCAAGCTTAAAAGCCATACGGAGTAAATGGTTACCACCGTACTTGAACTCACCGGAAGTCACGGTTATTTGCGTAACACGTTTCAGATCAATTTCAGTCAAACTACCGCTTCCACCACCTTGCGTCGCATTGGCTTGCGTACCAATCGCATCGATCGCAGCGCCATGACGAATATAGAGTATTCCTGCTTGGCCAACATCTTGCAACGCCAGTGAACCCGACGTAAACCCAAATACGACCGATTCATTATCTGACTTGAATACATTGCTATAAGCAGTAATGGTGCGCACACTCACTTGATCATTGTCATCAGCATACAAGCCTAATTCTCCACTTGTTTTGTCATGACCAAGCAGCTCATGAGAGAAAACATTACTCAGCTTATCGCTGTTTTCTACCCATTCCCAACGCTGACTTAAACTCGAACTACAAGTTTGCAATTGACCCAGTGATTGCCCATCCAAACATTGATGAATGTCGTTTGCACTCACGTAGCGACCTAACTGATCATAAATAAACGATTGTGAGTTTTTGGTTTCATCACAGCTTGAGGCAGAGAGTACGCCATTATCGGCCACATCAACGCAACGATTATTAAAGCTGCCCAATTGCAAATTCACTGGACGACCGCCCGTGAATACTGGGTGCTCCCAATCCACTGTAAAACTGGCACTTTTGCTCACTCTGCGACGCGTCGTATTTTCAAAACCATGGTAGGACTGATGCCCACCTACAACATAATAATGCTTATAAGCACCGTTATAAATAGGACGGATATTGACCGAAGAGTCAATGGTGAACTCCGTTGTCCCCGTCGCATTAGGAGCGGCTTTATAGATCACATCCATTTTTGGTACAAAGCTTGCGTAACCAATCGGGTTAATGCGGTTGGTATCCACAGGGTAAGTATTGACCCATATTGCATCCGTAGAGCGATTCATCATCGATTCGGCGGTCGCATATTGGCTACGATTCCATTTGAAGCTGACGTTTTGCGCGTTATTAGTGCTACGTTCAACACGGTAATCATGCGTTTTAAAGGTTAACCAACGGCTTTGGTTGTAGCTAGCATTAGCTTCTAACTTTCCTTTAGGCCCATCAGCACTAACCTCGACACCACCACTCACCCCTAGCTGGAAGCCGGATACCTCTTTTACCTCATATTCGGCATTGAGATTTTCTCTCGGGAACGTTTTTAAGATCTGCGCTTTGTTGTTCGAAGAGTTAAATACAAATTGATAGTCTTGAGCGATAGCATCAGTCGACCAGTCTCGGAAATAAGCATCTAATGTCAGGTAATCAGCACCCGATTGACGATAATCAAGACGGTCATTGAGATGGATCCCCGCCCCCGTTGTATCATCATCTAAGCTGATGCGAACAATTTTCGCGTCCGGTGTCGCAGAGCCAATGGTGCCATATTGCAATGAACGCTCTAGGTTAACTCTATAAATCAACGAGATATTAGGGTTATCGCAAAATACTCGCGTGCCTCGATCCCAAAGATGTGAGTTATTAAACGTACATTCATTATCAGTAATAGGCCGATTGACATTCAAATAAAACGCAACGTGTGGCAGAGAATTTGTCTCCGAAACACTACTTGACAGCGCGTTGGCCGTACTGCGACGCTGGCGAGAATGAGTCATTTTAGCGGCTTCCAACAAACGAATGTTGGGATCATTCTCATCATCTAGTGGTGTGAACAGTAATTCTCCCTTGTGTTCACTGATGATCAAAAAGTCACTGGCAAACGCTAACCCTAGTTTTTTCCTGAAGCGTGTTTTCGCTTCAGCCTTTTGCGATTCATCTTCAATCATACTGAAATCGACAAAATAGCGCAGATGCTGATTCAATACATCGTCACGGATCTGAGCTAGTGCTGGTGGCTCAACCTCTTCTTGTAGCCAGTAGCTTGCATTGAGGTAGTTGATTTGGCTGTCATCCTGAAGCTCACTGAACATTTCAATGGCCAAACCTTGCGGCTGATACACATCAGCTTGAGCGGTGTTCCATACCAAGCCTGACATAATGGCAATAGCGCTGAGTGCTTTTCTTCTGTTTATTAGCATATAAACCTCTAAGCATTTTTATTGTTATCACGGTATTTAAAAGAAAATAAATACCCATTTTTTATTTTTTCAGGCCACAAAAGAAAAGGACATTAGTTTTTTGGCACTTTTGTGGTGAATTATTAATAGTTCTAAAAATAAAGAACACAAAGAGAAAATATCTTTAATGTGGCTTAGAATCACAATAAAACCGTTTAATTTTTATACTCATTGACTGACTATAAATTTATTGATATTTGTATTAAGTAGATAAAAGTTAATATTAGAATGAAATAATAAAGCAAAGCCTTATTGTTATTTGTCTAAATTAGAATTTATAAAAAACCTCAGCGTTCGTTTCACTGATAATTCATTATTTGATCTTAATACCAAATAATGTCCAACATAGTCGTTTATTGATTGACGCTTAACACTATAAATTCAAAATAGGTCTGACCAGTTGTTTAATTTCACTTTCGCACTTATTCTTGAGTGAATATGTGCCTAAACCAATAAGAAAAAAATATGAAACTAATAACATTATTGATGACTGCAATATTGCCACTCTCCATGGCGATTGCAGAAAATACGGATACCTCCTCAGAACCAGTTACTGCTTATGGCGTAATGAATACGCAAAATAAGCAAACCTACACTTATGTACGCTGTTGGTATCGACCCGCTGGCAATCATGATGACCCAGCAACGGATTGGGAATGGGCATTGGATGAACAAGGAAATGACTACACCATTAGTGGTTACTGGTGGTCGTCTGTGCGCTTTAAAAATATGTTTTATACCGACACCTCACAATATGAAATAAAACAGCGTTGTGAAGAGACGCTCGGCGTCAGTCACGATTCTGCAGATATTACTTATTTCGCGGCAGACAATAGGTTCTCATACAATCATTCGATCTGGACTAACGATAAACAAAATGCCAAACCCGTCATTAATAAAATGGTGACCATAGGTGACAGCCTTTCGGATACAGGAAATATATTCAATGCGTCACAATGGAAATTTCCCAATCCTAACTCTTGGTTTTTAGGACACTTTTCCAATGGTTTGGTGTGGACAGAGTATTTAGCAAAAATGCACGATTCACCTGTATATAACTGGGCGATTGGCGGTGCCGCAGGGCGTAATCAATATATCGCGCTGACGGGTGTAAACGATCAAGTCCGCTCTTATCTAAATTACATGACAATGGCCAAAAACTACCAGCCAGAAAATACGCTCTTTACCCTTGAATTTGGCTTAAATGACTTTATGAATTACAACCGTGAAGTATATGAAGTCAAAGCAGATTTTAGCAGCGCGATGATTCGTCTTGTGGATTCAGGGGCCAAAAATATTATTCTACTCACCCTGCCCGATGCAACCAAAGCCCCGCAGTTCAAATATTCAACAGCAGAAGAGATAGCGAAAGTCAGCGCTAAGATCACCACTTTCAATGCGTTTATTCAGCAACAAGCACTGTATTATCAGATGCAAGGGGTAAATATCATCCTGTTTGATGCTCATAGCTTGTTTGAAAACCTCACAGCCAATCCACAGCAATACGGCTTTGAAAATGCGACCGATGCATGCCTCAACATCAATCGCAATTCAGCTTTAGATTACTTGTACCGTCATAGCTTAACCAATGATTGCGCTTACCATAGCTCTGACAAATACGTATTTTGGGGCGTCACGCACCCTACCACGGCCATCCATCAATTGATTGCCAACGAAATCAGTAAAAACTCTCTCGCGTCATTTCAATTTGAATAAGCACGTCTGACCCTGAAGACAGCACGCAAGTGCTGTCTCTAAACCCAAATAGGCATCGCGGTAGCGGCTTTCACTTGACGCATGGCGAGGTGGGTATGCATATCTTTTACATTGTTGAGCCGCTGTAACTGACGCGTAAATGCTTCGTACCCTGATAAATTGGCACTAACGACTTCCAACAAGTAATCATACGCACCTGAAACCACATGGCAGCTGATCACCTCTTCCATCTCTTTGATTGCCTCTTCAAAACTATCAATGGAAGCGGCTTGATGGTTATTCAGGCTAACTTCAACAAAAACCGTCATCCCAACCCCGACAGTTTGCCGGCTTAAGCGAGCTTGATAGCCATCAATGATCCCGCTCTCCTCTAATCGTTTCAAGCGTCTTGCGCAGGGAGAAGGTGATAATCCAACCTTTTCCGCAAGCTCTGCGGTGCTTAAGCGTCCCTCTGTTTGTAATAAGGTCAACATGCGGCGGTCTATTCTATCCATTACTCGATCCTTGATTAAATCCACTAACATTTTGCTAATTTATAGCGGATAAGTGCTAAACCATCTAGCAATAAGAGTGAACTTGCCGGATAAAAGTAAGCCGAACCATAGATAATGGTGAGAAACCATCCATTGATGTGAATGAAATTATGATTTATGGCTACCTCGCGATAGGCACCACACTGTTATTATGGTCCGGCTTTTTCCTCTCTTTAAAGGCAGGAGCCAGCGGCCTATTAACCCCTGCGGATATTGCATTAACGCGCTTTTTACTGCCCGCTTTGTTGCTCTCTCCATTGGTTTGGAGAACTCGACATCAATTGCAAAATGTACCTATACGTTACTTAATTGGTCTATTTATTGGCTGTGGATTGCCCTATTTACTAGTGACAAGCCATGCGATGCACTACGTTCCGGTTTCTGATGGTAGCGCGCTTGTTCCGGGCGTGCTGCCGCTGTTTGTCTCGGGTATCGCGGTGTTGCTGTTTAAACAGCCGTTAAGTCGCCATCGAGTCGCTGGGCTGACTTTAGTGGTGGCAGGGGTTGGTATTTTCCTCTATTCAAGTGCCACTGATTTTGAGTCAAACCGTTTGACCGGACATTTGATGTTTTTAACCGGCAGCCTGATGTGGGCAGTGTTTACGATTTGTGCGCGGGTAGCGAATTTGCATGCGCTCGTCAGCGCGGGATGGGTTGCTTTACTTTCTACTATTTTATTGGCCGTTCTAATCGCTTTAGGCATCGTCGATAGCTACTTAGCCACACACTCTTTTGCACACTGGCCGTGGAAAGAACTGGCGGGACACACACTGCTACAAGGTGTCGGGGCGGGGCTCATTGCAGCATTTACCTATTTATATGCAGTTTCAACACTCGGCGCAGAACGCTCCGCGGCCTTTGGCTCTGCAACACCAGTCGTGGCAACCTTGTTGGCGATTCCCGTTTTTGGTGAAATGCCAACGCCTTTGACTTGGATCGGATTAGGGTTGATAAGCTTAGGTAGCTTGGTTGCCAGTAATGTTTTAATGAAACACGATCATTCGCAATATTACCGGCCGCCAACGCATCAAAAACGAAGCGCTAAGCGCTCATATCAGCGATAGCAAATCTCTGCCCAACGAGCCAAACCAGCAGTCACTGAACCAAAGTAGTTACCGCTGACAACGGGTACGTGGGGAAGTTGCTGCTCTACCGCTTGGCGTAATATTGGAGAACGAGCAGATCCGCCCGTCATAAAGATAACATCCGGCTTCACGCCACCTTGTTCAACCGCTTCTTTGACCAATTCCACCATTTTAGCTTTAGGGGATTCAATGGCGTCGATCATTTGCTCACGCTCAATTTGCACTTCGATCTGCTCAGAAAGAAGATCGAGCACCACCTGACATTGCGTAAGATCAGATAGAGCAATTTTTGCCTCTTCTGCACGGCGTACAATTTGATAGCCGAGCGTTTCAAAATAGACTTTCAGCAAACGCGCCAACTTTTCTGGTTGCTGCGCCTCTTTGTGTAGCAATTTCAATGCTGCCAAGTTTTGCTGAGCATAGAAGTCACGTTGCGCTTCCACGTTGTTAATTGCAATCGGGTTCCAAAACTGCGTGATCGGCATATCAATGCCAGAAATGGCTTTACTTCCTAATCCAAAAGAAGACATCAACTGTTTGAAAGCAATATAGATATCAAGATCATTGCCTCCGACCCGTTGGCCACTATGCGCAAGCAAACTCGCGGTGCGGTCGTCACGCCCTCGCCAACTCGGCCCCATTTTTAGCAATGAACAGTCGGTGGTTCCACCACCGATATCAACCACAAGTACGGTTTGATCTTGCACCAGAGTCGCTTCATATTCTAAGCCCGCCGCAACGGGTTCAAACTGAAAACTGATGTGCTGAAAACCGGCGCGTTTCGCCGCACGTTGTAAAATAGATTCCGCTTGTCGATTGGCCTCTTCACCACCTCGGCCATGAAAGTTAATAGGACGACCAATCACAGTATCTTGGATGGTGCGCTGAAGGTGCTGCTCTGCATTATGCTTAATATTGACCATCATGGCGCACACCAAGTCTTCGAAAAAACTGACCTGCACATCACGTAAACCTGCCGCGCCTAGAAATGATTTAGGGGATTTAACGTAATAAATATCGCGCGGATCCTGCAGATAAAGATCGAGCGCCGCTTGGCCAAAGGCAATGTCTTGCGCGGCAAGTTCAATACTCTCTTCTCTATTCACATTGATCGCGCGGCGAAGTACTTGCTCACCAATTTTATCGCTTGGCGTAATATTGTGATGACGGAACAGATGCTCAGAAATGGACTCTCGCGTCGGGGCGCATATTGTCGAAGGAATGTAGTGGCTTTTACCTTCTATGGGTAACAATGTTGGTTGCCCATCTTGCATCATCGCGACAGAACAGTTCGCCGTTCCATAGTCAAAACCAATAAACATCGCTACCTCCTAGCATCAGAAAAAGGCCGGCGATCCTACCTTATGATTTTTACAAATACTATCCCCAAGCTACTTGGAATGTCTGGCGAGAAAAGACATGGATTGGTTTACACAAACCAAGAGACGAAAAAAGACAGCAGCAGGCAGCCCACATAAGCCATTTTAATCACCTTGATATGTCGATAGTGGATAAGACAAGGTGACAAGATAAACAACGGGATCAGGACAAAAATGGGGTTCATACTGAATAGCCAGCTTAACAATACAACAGAAAGTGCATAGTAGAAGAGCCACGAATTTGGAACCGACAACTTTTTGCCAAGTCCCACTATAAATAATAATGCAGCAAGTAAAGGTAACATCATTAATCACACCTTTATGATATTAATTCTCATTTACATTAAATATTAGTCACTGTTCAGCGCAAAAGCAATAGAAAAACTAGGTACATTATCAGACACCAAGAGCCATACCCAACACAGGCATTGGAACCGTCTTTCATTTCTCTTTACCTACCCAAATAATGATTAGTTTTTCTAATTCAAATCATAGATTTTTATCTTGCTCAACTTCACACTTTTAGATTGATAAAAGCGTCTGGCCTCACTAATATCTCGCACCGAAAGAGCGATACTTTTAACGCTGGCCATTAGTTTCATTATTCATATTAATTATATTTCGTAGTTGCACCATTGTGCAGGAGATAGACCATGTCCGCATCGTTTCCGTTAGTGAAACTCACATTTTTAATTGCGATTTTGACCGCTGTCGGCCAAATGACACAAACGATGTACGTCCCGTCCATTGGCCATATGGCGGGAGAATTTTTAGTGTCTCCTGCATCACTGCAGGCGGTCATGGCATGTTATTTAATCCCTTATGGACTATCACAATTTGTCTATGGTCCATTGTCAGACCGCCTAGGACGCAAACCGATTATTATCGCTGGGTTGCTGATTTATATTGCAGGATCGCTACTCGCATTATTTGCTCACCAATACGATTGGTTTTTGGTCGGTAGTTTTATTCAAGGGCTTGGCATTGGGTGTGGTGGCGCAATGTCTCGAACCCTTACTCGAGACTGTTTTTCAGGAGCAGAATTGCATAAAGCCAATAGCCTTATCAGCATGTGCGTTATTTTTTCGCCACTCATTGCTCCTGTTCTTGGTGGGTACTTAACAGAAAGTTTTGGCTGGCGCTCTAGTTACTTATTTTTATCCCTATTCGCGATTGCCGTGGTGATCACTATGATGACGAGTATGGTAGAAACATTGCCTAAAGCGACTCGCAGAAACGAATCGGTTGCAAACAGCTATCGCTATGTGCTGAGTGACAAACGTTTCCAAGGGTATTTAATTTGTCTCGTGGCGACTTTCTCTGGCGTCGCGGTGTTTGAAGCCGCTGCAGGTGTATTACTTGGTGGCGTTTTGCAACTGCCTGCCACCACCGTCAGCTTATTGTTTGTCTTACCGATCCCTGGTTATTTAGTTGGTGCGGCGCTATCGAGTGTTATTGCGTTGAACTTCAACGAAAAAAGCGCCTTGTATGTGGGCTTGGTAGCGATAGCATTAGGTTCATTGGTGGTGTTTGTTCCTGGAGTGTTGGGGCAAACCAGCGCATTGACCCTAATTGGTGGTGCCACTGTCTATTTTCTCGGTGCAGGCATTCTCTTTCCCACAGCGACCACTGGAGCGTTAACACCACTGCCTTACCATGCAGGAACAGGAGGTGCTGTGTTAGGCGGTATGCAAAACCTTGGGGCTGGTTTAGCCACCCTTTTAGCGTCGGCTATTCCAGCGCATGACCAGATGCCACTTGGCGCATTGATGCTGTTGATGTCTGTGTTTGCTGTGGTTGGTTTGATTCGTGTTTACAGTAAACATGATCCATCAAATGAAATGCCATTGGCTGTTTAATAAACTGTAATGAAGAAAAAGCAGACAGGTACCCGCCTCTCTGCTTTTTTATTTTAGACGTAACGTCTGGATTCGACAATTCAATAGAGTTCCATCAAAGTCAGTCAATCTTCATCCATCCTTCCGGTACGCTTAACCCCCAGCGTGACATTTCGCCATGATGATAAATAGCACGCCCTTGCTGGCCGATTTGGATAGGAATGCGGCTTGCGTCTTCATTATTATTTAAAATGCGTAACACTGTCTTGCCCGCCATTTCGCCTTGGTCACGACCCGCTAACACAACACCCCCAGCCGCTTTTCCCGCACCGATCGAAAAATCCCAAAAACCAAATAAAGGAACCTCTGTATGTTGGTTTGTCCACGTTAATACAGTATCCGCTGGCACATTATTTTCGCTCTTATCGACCAAGGTTTGGTAAAGCCCCACGACTATGGCGCCAAATCCTTGCTCTTTAGCTGTGCTTATTCTTGTCTGCCATTCTTTCTCTGTCGCCACCGAAGCTATCTCTGTCTCAATGCCTAAATTCTTTTCAATCATACTCGCTTGGGTTTGCATAAATTCCAACGCAATACTCGCCGTACTACCCGAATCAAATAACACCAATACTTTACGCTTATCTTTATCGAGCATCCGGCCAATTTCTCCCATGGTTTTCACATAGAGGGGGCGCTCTAAAATACCAGTCACTTTGGCTTGCCCTTGGTATTGAGCCATGAATTTTCGTGGGTTGGAATTAATCCCCAGAAACACGATTGAGATTGGCTCGTTGTAGAGTTTCGGCAGCATATAAACCAACGCATTGTCGTCACCTAAAACCACCACCTGTGGTTTCAGTTGCTGATATCGGCTAAAGGCTTGTTCGGCGATTTGTGAATAACGGCTCGCTGGTACCCGTTTGGTGTCCATCTCAAAGGTATGCAGTTCATGCGCAGGCGTTAACGACTGCTTAAGGGCGGATACATAGCTAGCGTCCCATTCATAACCTTGCTCGTAGCTCTCTATTAAGAGTACTTTTCCCGCCATAACGGGCACACTTATAAAACACAATATCCATATCCAACGCATGAACTGCCTCCAATGATTCGGCTATTTTTTTATAGTGTAGTCAATAAGATGTTATTCACACTTCCCATGTGACATCTATACTCAAATTATCACTCAAAAAAATGAGAAGCAGGATGAACAAAAGCCGAACATTTAATGAAAGCATTGATAACCCACTATCGAGTCGTATTGGTCGCAGGATCATTTTTTTTCTTGTCATTTTGAGTGGGGCTGTCACCCTGATGACAACGTTAGCACAAACATATTTCGACTATGACAGGGAGTTCGATGATGTGGCTCAGCGTCATCACGAAATAGAATTCGTTCATGCCGAATTGCTTGCCGCTTCTTTATGGAATTATGATCTCTTAACACTTCAACAACGTTTAGATGGCTTAGTGAATTTACCTAAAATTAATTATTTGGAAGTCACATCTGACAGCTATCAGTTCAGTGCGGGGGAAAAAGTGACGGAGCAATTAGTCGCACACCGTTATCCCATGCTTTATATCAACCCAAAAACGGAAGCCAAAGAGCAGATTGGTGAGATCTACGTTGAGTCTAATGCCCAAGAAATCTACAACTACTTAATCAAGCAGTTTCTACTGATATTGGTCGTGAACGCGATTAAGACTGCCTTTATTTGTTACGCTATTTTGATGATTTTCCATGAGAGCGTAAATCGACGAGTCTTCGCCATTGCTCAATACTTACGCAAATACAACCCTCGCCATCCGCCAAAACCACTAAAACTTCCTCATAAGAAATGGATTATGGGGCATAACGATGAACTCACTTGGCTGGCCGATGAAACTAATAAAATCACCGGAAATGTAACTACGTTGTACAGCAATATAAAACTTGAACAAGAACGATTAGCCGATTTTACGGACGTCTCATCAGACTGGTTATGGGAGACGGATAGTACTGACAGGTTGATTTACACTTCCGAATCCATGCGTCAAGCTTTAGAGATCAGTGAAAATAGCAAGCCACTACTTTCAGAGGTTGACTCACTGAGAGATATGAAAAAATTACTCCAATCCATTACTAAACACTGCTCATTTTCAATGTGTGAAGAGACGATTATCATCAATGATTGTAAGCACTATCTGATGTTTCAAGCGGTAGCACGCTATGAGGAGGATATGTTTCTCGGGTTACGGGGCACTGCCATTAATATTACCGAGCTAAAACTGGCTCAGCTTGAACTACAAAAACTCAACCAAAACTTAGAGCGTCAAGTCGCCAAACGAACCTGCGATCTGGAAAACAGTATTGAGCAACTAAAAGCCACGCAAACACAGTTGATTGAATCTGAGAAATTAGCGGCTTTAGGTGGTTTAGTTGCAGGGGTGGCACATGAAGTCAACACGCCATTGGGTATCGCGGTGACCGCAAGTTCGGTAATCATTGAGGTCACACAAGAGCTAAATACCGCCTTCGCCAACCAAACGCTTACAAGCCAGCAGTTTTCTGAATTGATGCAGAGAATGAATGAAACCAATACGATGCTTGAAAGCAACTTAAATCGTGCTGCCAAACTGATCCGAGACTTTAAACAAACAGCGGTCGATCAGGTATCTGAGAGTCGTAGTCAATTCTCGATCCACCAAGTATTAAGCGCGTTGATCGCTAGCCTACATCCTGAAACTAGGAAAATTCCAGTCATCCCACAACTAGAGGGAGATGTCGGACTCACAATGAATAGCTTACCAGGCGTCCTCACTCAAATTGTCTCGAACTTAGTCATGAATAGCGTCAACCACGCTTTTAGTGATGAGAAAAACCCCATAATAACCATTGCGTTCCAACAGGAAGGAGAGAATATCCTCTTAGAATATAAAGATAATGGTTGTGGTGTTGAACCTAAACTGCACCATAAAATCTTTGAGCCATTCTTTACCAGCAAAAGAGGTAGAGGAGGATCCGGTCTTGGCTTAAATCTTGTGTTCAACCTTGCCACTCAGAAATTGAAGGGGAAACTTCAATTTAATTCCAATGTGGGTCAAGGTGTACATTACGTCTTTACTCTACCCAAAGCACTTGAACTCAGCGAGGTCACACTGAGTTCCGATCAAAAGAAAAGGCATTAAAGATGCCAATCAATCGTTGCATTGTCGACAAGCAAGATGGAGAAATTTATTAATCTGGGTGTTGATCTCGAATGGCAATGAAATCATCCCAATGCGCCAGCATCAGATCGACTAACATCGGATCAAAATGTTTTCCTTTTTGCACAACAATTTCTTGCTTGATCGCCTCTTCCGGCCAAGCATCTTTATAACTGCGTTTAGAACCAAGAGCATCAAACACATCGGCTAATGCGGTGATTCTGCCACTGATAGGAATACCTTCACCAGCTAATTGGTTTGGGTAACCGCTTCCATCCCATTTTTCATGGTGAGAACCGGCAATCTCTTTCGCTTTGATAATTAAACTGCGTTTTGAACGACTTAAGATATCAACACCGTATTCAACATGTTTTTGCATGATCTCCCATTCTTGAGCGTCCAATTTCCCTGGTTTATGAAGAATACTATCAGGGATCGCCACTTTACCTACATCGTGCAGGGGTGACGCATTTTTAATCATATAAATATCCTGCTCAGGTAGGGTCATTAATGTGGCTAATTTTTCACAGATCAGAGAAACACGCTGTACGTGAGCCCCTGTTTCTTTGCTTCTGGCTTCGACGGCATTGGCTAAGTTATAAACAAGCTCCCTCGATGTTTCGCGTAAATCAAGCTGTAAGTTCAAGTTCTCAAAAGTCAGCCCAATATTATGCATATAGATTTCAAGTAGACGTTCATCGTTTTCAGACAAGCGCTCAAGTAAATTGATATAGAGTAGATTCTCTACGCCACGGCTGTCTGTCATATACAGTACAGAAGCATCATCATAGCTATGAGACATTTTGGTCTGCAAAGCAAGAAGACAACGCTTAGCCACTTCCGAAGGTAAGCGCGAGAAATCACAGTCAGAATAAAAATCGACAAATCCTCCAATAGCCGCCAACGTTAAAGCACACGAACCTTCGCCTTCAGATTTAGGCTGAACGATACAATAAAATGCCGATGCATGGAGTTTAAGTAAAGAAGTGAGCTGGCTCAGTACCGATTCAGCATAGGCTTGCAAGGTGGTAGTATTTTGTACCTTGGCAGAGGCTTCAATGACGCGTTTAAGCCCCTCTTTTTGCTCTTCTATCAAACAGAGATCCCGATAAGATCGCAACATCGAATAGAGCAGGGTTCTGAGTTTTTGTGTGGTAAGTTCTGTTTTCTCTTTATAGTCATCGATTTCATACTCTTGGATGACCGTATCTTCAGGGGCTTGTCCTGCTTGACCCGTGCGCAGCACTAAACGAATAATTTTATTCCTACACTCCTCACGAATATATTTTACCAATTCCAAGCCTGCACTTTCGGTCTCCATGACAACATCGACTAATGCCAACGCAATATCTTGCTTTGTTCTGATGAGCTCTTTGGCTTCAATGCCAGACATGGCAGACAAGAGCTCTAGCGGTCGTCCTTGAAATGAAAAACCTCTTAGTGCTAAACGAGTGATCTGGTGCATCTGCTCATCATCATCCACCAGCAGTACTCGCCATGGCTTATTTTCAACACTAAGTTCATGACTCTCTTCACTCTTTGGTTGAGTCTCTTGTCGAAAATCCGCAAACAGATCCATCGCTTATCTCTCTATATTGACAATATTCCTACTCTTATAGGTTTAGCACATAACCGTTTTGTTGGTGGTTAGAATCTAATTAATGTGATGAATAAATTGATTTTTACAAGCCATATACTCAATGATATTGATATTTCAATCACCTTCATAAGCCGTGCTCGAAGTGCAATAATTTCATCGCGTTTAGTAGATAAAAAAGTTTATGAATGAAGAGTGCCATTTACCAATGCCGTGGAATTAATCATTTCGTTTTTTACGAAATTCTCGTGGTGTGCAATGGCTCCATACCTTAAAACGAGTACTAAAGTTTGCTGGGTTAGGATAGCCGACAATGTCACCGACATGTTGGATTGGCCAGTCGGTAGAAACAAGCAAACGAGCGGCGTACTCCATACGCATTCGCGTTAAGTGGGCTTTAGGACTGTGGCCAAAGTGCTGCTGACATAAACGATGTAAATGAGCTTGCGAGCAAGGAAATAATGCGGCGAGATTTTCTATTGTCCAATCTTTATGCAGCTGGCTCTGGACACGCTGAAAGACGCGATTTAAACGCAACAAAGTACGCGAGAGCGGCAGTTCAATCGGTGCTCGGAGCATGATTTCTATCTGTTCAACAATGCGTTGCCCGACCTGCTCACCAAGCTCAGCAGGCAATGTTAAGGTTCGCAGTAGCGCTTGAATACTCGCATACATGACCGCAGCGATAGGCGTTAATGTGTAATGTATTTCTTCTTTTACGGTGTTTTTCCAATGACGCTGTGGTGCAAGAAAGATCCACACCACTTGCCACTCTTCTTCTTCAATTCCAAAACCATTTTCGACACCCGCTGGTACCACAATTAATGAGCTCGGTTCCAGTAAGTAACTGTCAGTTCCACTCGTTAGCCAACCTTTGCCCTTCACTGTGTACAACAGCATATGCACGCTCTGATTTTTCCGATAAACAGAAAACATTTCGCGGCAGGTTGCAATTCCGCATTGCACAATGCCGCTTTGCTCCAATGCTAAGACGCGACTTTGGTCAATAAATTCTTGATGTGTTTTATCTGAGATGGAATACCGTTCTTGCTTGTCTGACATATGAGAGTTTGGCAAAAGTTATAGAGGTATTGAGAGAATACAAAAATTACGATTCGATTTACACTTGCCGCATATCAAAATGAGGTAATGCACCATGTTTATGACTCCCTTTCATCAGCTAGACCGTCAATTTTGGCGCAAATTGATCGATATTGGCGTACCAGTATCCCTCCAGTCAATGCTGTTTTCACTGTTAGGTGTAGTGGATATTTTTATGGTCAGCCAATTAGGTGAATCCGCTACGGCGGCCGTTGGTGTTGGCAACCGAATATTTTTCTTTAATCTCATCGTTATTGTTGGCGCTAGCGGTGCAGTAAGCGTGTTAGCTTCGCAATATTTTGGTGCAGGTAACATCGAGGGCATAAAACGGACATTGGCTCAGTCTTGGATAGTGGCTCTGCTGTTTACACTCCCCTTTATGCTGCTCTATTTGTGGATACCTCAGTCTGTTGTTTCTTTAGTGGCCAATGATGCTCAATACGTCACACTAGCCACGGATTATTTATGGATCACAGCACTTAGCTTATTTTGTACCGCATTAGTAGTGCCACTAGAGAGCGCACTACGTTCTGTCGGCGTGGCAAAGTTGCCAACTCAAGTAAGCATTCTCGCCATCATTATTAACGCAGTCTTAAACGCTTTACTCATCTTTGGCCTGTTCGGCTTTCCAGAATTGGGGGTTGTGGGTGCAGCGATTGGCACAAGCATCTCACGCGGCTGTCAAACCATGCTGCTTTTTTGGCAAGTAAAGCGACATTACGCTCATCTATTGCCCAATCGCGAAAACTGGCAGCAAGCAAAAATGAAACACCATAGACAGCGCTATTTTAAAGTCGCAAGGCCAATGATTATTCACGATTCAGCATGGGCGGCTGGCATTTTAATTTACAACGTTATTGTCGGTCAGTTGGGCGTTTCTGAACTTGCGATTATCTCACTGCTTTCTCCCATTGAAAGTGTACTCATTTCCGCCTTTCTTGGATTTGCCGTGGCCGCCTCTATCTTGCTTGGACATGAAATTGGTGCACAGCGTTACGAACGTGCCGCGCAGACTTCTTGGTGGTATGTACTTACTAGCTGCGGGCTAGCGTTGCTGCTGGCATTGTTCTGCTTTTTGGCTGAACCTTGGATTTACGCTTTGATCGAAAAAAGTCCACTGCATGATACACAAATGGCTGTGAATGTTTGCTTAGTAATGGCGTTTGGGATGGTACTACGGGTATTTAATATGGTCGGTATCGGTGGCGTGTTAAAAAGTGGCGGCGATATTAACTACAGTATTTTCATTGACTTATTTGGCCAATGGGCGATTGGCATTCCGTTGGCTTATTACACAGGGTTGGTTCTTGGCTGGCCTTTGCATTGGGTTATGATGGTTATTATGCTTGAAGAGGCCGTCAAAATTATCCTTACAACACAACGGATCTATTCCAAACGTTGGATCAATAACTTGGTCAACGAGACAGAGCCTTCAACGCTCCAAGCATAGTTAAACTGAGTATAACTCTATGCTTGGAGCGAACGTAACCAACACAGTTGCTGATTAAGTAGGAAATGTCTTAGCGTTACGACTTATATTTGAACTGAGCAATCTCACTATTTAGTGTCTCTGCTTGCCCAGAAAGGTCGGTAAGCACTCCATCAACATCATTCACTTGTCCAGAAACCGACAGTGAAGCATCGGCAATCGAAGTAATGCTACTGCTGATTTCATCCGTTACTGATTTTTGCTCTTCTGTCGCGGCAGCAATTTGCACATTCATGTCATTCAGTTCGGTTAACATTGACATGATTTGAGCAAGCATATCCGTATTCAAATGGCAGGTTTCAACCCCTTTCACCACGGTTTTATTGGCCTTTTCAATTCCCTGCGACACACTGTTTATTTCATGTTGTAGCGAATCGATTTTTTTACGGATCTCTTCAGTAGAAGTCTGCGTGCGCCCTGCTAATGATCGCACTTCATCGGCAACGACCGCAAAACCACGCCCCTGCTCGCCAGCACGTGCTGCTTCAATCGCCGCATTAAGGGCCAGTAAGTTGGTCTGCTCGGCGATACCTTGGATAACATCAAGCACTTCAGCAATAGAATTACTTTCACTATGGAGCCGCTCAATAGCTTCCACCGCCATCTTCATCTCATCGCTCAACAAACTGATTTCATTTCCCAACGCTTCCCCGACGTCGACACTTTGTGACCCTGTATCATTAGCTGATTTCACATAATCGGCAGCTCGGCTAGCAAACTGCGCTACCTCGCCAATTGAAGCACTCATTTGATTTACCGCCGCCGCGACCGATTCTGTTCTCATACTCTGCTCGGCAACAGCGCCTCGCGTGCTCTCCATATTGGAAGACATACGATGAGTGCTGCCGTTGAGTGACTCCGTCGCCCGCGCAAACTGCTCAATAGTTTTCTGTAAGCTGCTAAATAGCTGGTTAAAGGCAACCGCAACTTCCGCCATTTCATCTTTACCCTTTTCACTTAAACGCGCGGTTAAATCATTCTCCTGATTAATCCGATGCAGCTCTAACGACGCACTGCGGATAGGTTTGGATATACCACTTCCTACGACGTAAGAAATAAAGAGTGAGAGCACCACAAGAACAGCAATGCTAATCAACACCGTCTGCAGTACTGAACGCTCTAAAGTCGAGACATCTTGTAACGCCTCAGATTGATCGATTTCAGTTAATATAGCCCATTTTTGTCCCAAAACATCCAGAGGTGCGTAGGCCGAAAGTACTTCAACATTGCGATAGTCTTTGATGGTTTCTAGGCCTTGTCCACCCGCCAATGCCTGTCGTACCGCTTCGGTCTTGATGCGTTGGCGTCCAATGGCCGAACCCTTGGTTTTGATTTGCTCAATGGTGGCAGGCTCAACACCAATATCAGTTAAGGTTTGAAAGTATTGCTCAGGATCTTCTAATAAAAACCGTGATTGACTGCGCAATAAACCATCTTGCCCCACAAGGTAAGTTTCTCCACTTTTACCGAGCCCCGCATCAGCCCAGCTACCGCCAAATGTCATGATGTTGTTGATCACATCGATCGGCATCTGAAAGATCAGCGTGCCTACCCGCTGTTGTTCTTTGAAAATTGGGGCCGAAATAAACGAAGCCGCTGCCTCATAGGAAGGATAATAAGGTGCAAAATCTTCGAGGTAGGATTGCCCCTCTTGCAAATTTTTCGCCTTAGCAAATGCATGGCCTAACCCCGAATTTTGATATGCGCCAGTTGATAAATTGGTCGCAAAATCCAGTTCTTTAAACACGGTATAAACCACGTTGCCTGACAAATCGACAAGGAAAATATCGTAATAGCCAAACGCTTCTAAAAATCGCCTAAATGAGGCGTGATAACGCCGGTGAGCTTCATCATAGCTGCTGCCCAATGAATCAAAATCCAAGTGATGTTTGGATCCAAGCTCGTTAGGGTTTACGCCGATGTAGCGAGCCTGCAGTGCTTTTCCCTGCTCTGAAAGCTGTGCAAACGCACCAAGTTCATTTGGCTGACTGCCACTGTTTTCCTGACGGTAAGTACGACCAAACTGATCACGATAATACCGTTCTAACGCATCCATATCTTGGGGCGTTATACGGTGGGCAGGATAACGAGAGAACGAACGAGTAAAAGAATCCATTGCTTCTTGAGTCGATACCTCGGAAGACAAGGTCTCAATTTGCAGACGGATCTGTTTGAAATAGTTAGTTATTTCACTCTTTTTGATTTCGCGTACGGAGGTAAGTTGATTTGCGGCTCGGTCATAAAGTGCTTGGCTTGAGAGCTCTGATGCTCGCCACCCAACAAAACCACCGCTGATTACCACGCCAACTGAACACAAGATAGTACATGCCGCAATGATTTTCGTTGATATTTTCATAGTCAAACCCTACGCATAGAAATGAACAACTTTTTGTAAAGCCATCGTCGCCCCCAGCCACTGGGTTTATATGAAATTTGTATTATGAGCTTTTCAAAGTGTAGGTCACGGTTTGGCTTTTGCGTAGAAAAACGACCGGATACATCCAAACAACTTGTTGAAGTTGCAGGTAGGCGGTAAGTGAGCTCATCCCCATGAGCACAAGTAAACTCTATGCTGAGGTGAGCAAACGTAGCCAGCACTGCTGCAGCTTCAAGTGCACAACGAAGGGAAAATAACTATCAGGTCGAGATCTAAACCTAACACATTGATAGTATTAATTTTAATCGATTAATCCATCACATTTTGCGGCGCAGATAAAATCGTTTTTGTGCAATCCTTTGATGGAATGGCTCCACCAAGTCACGGTCACTTTTCCCCACTCTAATAACAAACTGGGGTGGTGGAATTCCGCTTCAGCTAATTGAGCAACTTGGTTAGAAAATGCCCACGCCAACTTGAAGTTTTTGAACACATACACTTTTTCCAACTGGGGAATGCCATCACGTACAACAATAGACCACCCCTCAAGTTCAGTGAGTAGTTGCTGCTGCTCGGGGATCGATAATGCTAACGCATCAAGGCTACAAGCTTCACAACGTAATTCTTCAAGCATGGGTCTCTTCCTTGGGTTGAAATAAGGGGGCCAACAAGCCTGCCTGCATGGCACTTTCTACCTGCTGTACAAGATTTTCTTGGCTCAAATGGTACAGATCTCGTAGATCATCCAACACATAATAAATGGGTTGCATGATATCAATACGATATGGCGTTCTCAGCACTTGTTGGATGTCAAATTTTTCACGTATGGCCGTTTGATTATCAAGGCTATACACAGTTTCAGCAGGGGAGGATAAAATACCTCCGCCATAGATTTTTACACCGTCACTTTCTTGCACTAAACCAAATTCGACCGTAAACCAATAGAGCCGCGCCAAATAAGCTCTCTGTTTTGGGCTCGCGTTAGCCCCAAGCTTGCCGTAAACCTGAGTAAATGATGCAAAATCAGGATGAGTAAGCATCGCGCAATGACCAAAAATCTCATGAAAAAAATCCGGTTCTTGCAAATAGTCAAACTCTTCACGGCTACGCAAAAACGTGGCAACTGGAAATTTTTTCTCTGCCAACAAGGCGAAAAATCGATCGAAATTAATTAAAGCGGGCACCGGCTCGACTTGCCATCCGGTTTCACGTTGCAAAATACGGTTGATATCGGGCAACTGAGGAACCTGATCTTTAGAGAGTTGCAGCATCGCTAACCCATCCAAATAGGCTTGGCATGCTCGCTGCTCAATGACGGTCTCTTGACGCGCGATCAGATCATACCAAATCCGATCCTCTTCGTTACTCCAGTCAATGAAACCTTTGCTATTTAATGGCTTAGAATGATACTGCGTCATACCACAACCTTTTAACAAACCGATTACATTAAGCCTATCGCCTCGTGAAAAGTCTGCCAATCTTAGGCTCGACATCTGGCGACGCTCGCGCGTAACAAATATTTTACATTTATGTTTTTTTTACTTAGATATCAGGGATATGATTATGGCAAACCCGTTTGACTTTACGGCGTTCGCCGACAACACTAAACAGTGCCAACAGATCAGAAAATAAACGGATATATACCCACTTGTAGGGTTGTAGGGAACGCGATTATGTTTGAAGAAAATTTGACGCCGCACACACCGCTTTGGGTCCCTAGCCAAGACCGCATCAAAGCGTCCAATTTAAACCAGTTTATTGAGCACATTAATATGCAAGGTGAGGCGATAGAAAGCTACTCACAACTGCATCTCTGGTCCGTTGCCGAGAGAAAACAATTTTGGTTAGAAGTGTGGCAATTTTGCGATGTGATCGGCTTTCGTGGTAACTGCATTTACGGTGAGGGGATTGCGAGATGGGACGACTTCACCGCCGCCAGAGACACAATTTGGTTTCCCCAAGCACAATTGAACTACGCGGAAAATCTGCTCTCTTATGCGTTTCAACAACCGGAAGGCATTGCCGTTTGGTTTAAAAATGAAAATGGGCAAAACAAGAAACTAACATGGCAGCAACTCAGTGATCAGGTTTCTATTATCCAGCAGTGGTTAAAACAAAATGGAGTTGAAAAAGGTGATGTTGTCGCCGGTTACTTACCCTATATGACCGAAACTTTAGTGGCTATGTTAGCGACTACTAGCTTAGGAGCCGTTTGGACATCAACCTCTCCTGATTTCGGAGTCGACAGCGTAGTAGAACGTTTCGGCCAAGTACAACCCAAAATTTTATTCTGCTGCAATGGGTATACGTTTAATGGCAAAACCCATCTCATGGAAGAAAAAAATGGTCAGATTGCCGATGCTATTTCGAGCCTACACAACATTTGTCAGATCGAATATTTACAGCAACGCTCACTCACGGCTGATTTTAACGACGCTTTTTCTGATTGGAATGCGATTCTCGCAAGTTACCTTCCACGTGGGCTACGCTATGAACGCATTGGCTTCAATGACCCACTGTTTATCTTGTACTCATCAGGTACGACAGGTAAACCCAAATGCATCGCCCATTCGGTTGGCGGTACGATTTTAAATCATCTCAAAGAGCATCAATTACACTGTGATATTCAACCGGGCGATCGTGTGTTTTATTACACCACTTGTGGGTGGATGATGTGGAACTGGCATGTTTCGGCGCTCGCTAGCGGTGCTACGTTGGTTATTTATGATGGTAGCCCAATTTATCCGCAACCGGGTGTATTGTGGGATTTGGCAGAAGAAGCCAACATCACTTTGTTCGGTACATCGGCCAAATATTTAGAGGCACTGCAAAAAACCGCGTATTCACCGAGCGATTACTACCCTCTCTCCTCACTGAAAACATTATGTTCAACAGGTTCGGTTTTGTACCCAAAACAGTTTGATTATGTATACGCCAACATAAAAGCGGACTTACACCTCGCCTCTATCTCGGGTGGAACCGATATTTGTGGCTGCTTCGTGCTTGGCAACCCCATATCGCCGGTGTATCGAGGAGAATGCCAAGGCGCAGGCTTAGGACTTGATGTCGCCGTATTTAACGACCTTGGTCAACCCGTGATACAACAACGGGGAGAGTTAGTCTGCTGCAACAGTTTCCCTAATCAACCCATCGGGTTTTGGCATGACGATGGCCAACGTTATCACGATGCGTATTGGAGCAAGTTCTCTGGTGTATGGCATCACGGTGATGAAGTTGAGTGGACCGACAATGGTGGAATACGTTTTTACGGGCGCAGTGACACCACCTTAAACCCTGGAGGCGTGCGTATCGGCACGGCGGAAATTTATCAGCAAGTGAATAGCTTTCCTGAAATACAAGATTCGGTCGCAGTGGGTCAGAAAATCGATAATGATGAGCAGATCATCCTTTTTGTACAACTGGCTCCACAGTGCGAACTCAACACCCTACTGGTGAACACCATCAAACAGCGCCTAAGAGAAAACTGCTCCCCTCGTCATGTACCTGCGCAGATCCATTCCATCAGTGATGTCCCGCGCACCAAATCCGGAAAACTGGTAGAACTCGCGGTGAAGCAACTACTTCATGGCGAGACAGTCAAAAACTTAGGTGCCATTGCCAATCCTCATGTATTAGAAGAAATCCACGCGCTGTTTACATAAACACGATTCTCGAAATAAAAGGCGATGGAAGTTGATGTAGGTACATAGCGGTAAATATTTCGGCAGCTTGTCAAATAACCCGCATCTTTTCGTGTAATTTGTCAGTATGTCAGTGATATGCTTTTGAAAAAGTTTGGAGGAACCGCCTTTATTTATGGATTATATTCACCTTTCAAGAATCAGTTTAAAACACTTAACAGCGCTACACGTCATGCTCAGTACCCGCAGCGTCACGCAGACAGCAGCCCAGCTCTGCATTAGCCCTTCAAGCATCAGTAAAAACTTGTCGCAATTGCGCATTCTCTTGGAAGATGAACTATTTTATCGTGACGGTACACATTTGATACCTACCCCTTTCGCGCTACAAATGGGCCCCACTGTCCATTCAATCCTCTCTAGCATGAATGGATTGCTGCATCACTCAAATTTCGAACCTCAACATTATCAGGGGAAATACCACCTTGCGATGCGAGAAAGTGCCTTTGAGTTGTTTGCTCCTATTTTGACAAACGTAATAAAAAATCATGCACCGCAAGCTTCCTTTACTATCTACTCGAAAGATCACTATGGCTTCGATGCCCTGCAAAGCGGGCTGATTGATTTCGTTATTTTGCCACACGATATCAGCCAGCCCCCAACGCGAGATAAAGAACTCGTGTGGGAAGTGATTGCTCACGATGAAATGGTCTGCTTAATGCGTAGTGATCATGCTTTAGCCAATGAAGTACTCACTATCGATCACTACCTTGCTCAATCGCATATCGGCATCATGGACAAAGAGCTGGCTGAACCTTTTTTTGAACAGAATTTAGCTCAATCTCATCGAGCTCGTCATGTTCCGGTTGTTGTTGCTGACTTTGGTGCGGCCGCCATCTTATGCAAGCATACTGACTCACTCTTTACTTGCTCCAAACGCTGGGCGGAACAAGCGATGCAAGCTAAGGGATTGCTCGTCAAACCGTTACCTTTCAATTATGGGAAAGTGGCTTACAGCTTAGTGTGGAATAAGCCCAGTATGAACGACCAAGCTTTGAAATGGTTGTGTGATCAGCTCAAAAAACCACACTGATGTTTGTGAATCAACATTGAAAATTTAGCTCAATGCTCAAAATAAAGTAGCTCAATGCTTAAAATAAAGAAGGCCAGCACTATTTTGCGCTGGCCTTCTTTATTTATCTTCTGATGTGCTTTTATTTTTGCTTAACCCTAGCCATGAGTTATCAGTCAACAAACAGAATTATTCGTGATCAATGCCTTATAGTCTTCTAGGGAGTGACTATCATGACACTTATCAACAAGCTAGAGCTTACGCAAGTTGGTCATTATGGAACAGTGAAATAATGTAAATAAGCCATTCTCAATCTGGAAAACCATCGACTTTATGATGTTATTTCCTACCAATGCCCATCACTACTGGCGCTAGACCTTTTGAATTTTTAATCTTAAACGCAACTGCGGTTTCCACTTGGCTAAAACCTGCGCTTTTCAGTTGTGTCTCAATTTGGTTTTGGCTAAGACCATAGTCAGGATCATCTTCTTCAACCAACCAGTCCCAATGAATAAAAACGCCATGCTCATCTAATAGAGAATGAATGATGGTAAATACTTCATTAAGATTCGGCACAAACGCGCACACAGATGACGCCACAACAAGATCGAATTGTTTGCGAAAGGCAGGATGTTGCGCGACTAGACCACGGGTCAGAAAATCAACCACGGGTTCAACGTTGACCAACTCTTTTTTATCCAACTCTTCAATCATGGCCTCAGAGCCATCGAGCGCGACAATATCTCTGGCATGGCGAGACATCATTTGGCTCAGCAAGCCCGTACCACACCCGAAATCAAGAACATGTTTACCTTCGAGAGTGACCCGTTTCTGCAATTGCTGAAACACATTTTGAGCAAAAAGCGTTGTGGATTCGTCCTGCTCCCACTGAGCCGCACACTCATCCCATTCGTTCGCCATCATGGCCTCCGTGTTACTTCTTGTATTGGGGAAATTTTCCCAAGAATAAACCAAAACTGTGTTACGTTCATAGAGTTACAGCTCAATCTTGACTAAGAAATGATGAACTGGCTTTGATTGGCGAGAAAACCGTCAGTTGGTAGAAGAACATCAGATAGGCAGTGGTACTAAAATTGTTTATGATCAACCCATTATTGTGCCTTAGAGAACGTTATGAACCTTTCTCAAATTGAAGCATTTTTCTCTGTCGCGGACACAGGCTCAGTCTCCGAAGCGGCGCGACAATTAGAATGTAACCGAACCAAACTCAGTATGGCGATTAAAGCGTTGGAGAAAGAGCTCGATACCGCTCTTTTTGTTCGCACCGGTAACAACCTGACCTTATCTGAAGCGGGGAAAGCAATTTATAAAGATTGTGAAAGTGTTTTGGTGACCATTGCACGTATAAAACACACCTGTACGCAAATATCGCGGGGCTTCAACGCCGAGATGTGGATTGCCCGTGATGATTCTCTTCCTGATGCCTTGTGGCAAGATTTTGCACACCAGCTGAATAACCGTTTTCCCGCGACCTCGTTCAACCTTGTATTGGCTTCAAGCGGCGACTTAGCCAACTTGATTGCCACCCATCAAGTCGATTTTGCTTTTGGCGTCGATTACGAAAGAATCAACGACCCGCGGATCACTTATCAACCTTTGGGTAAAATCCGGATGATGTCGGTGTGCAAAAGTGACCACCCGCTAACTAAAATTTCGCGAGTCACCGACGAAGAACTGCGCAGAGCAATGCAAGCCGTGATGGTCTATTTAAACGAAAAAGATAACCCCGAATTACAACCTTTCTCTCGTCGCTACATTGGCTTCTCCAGTTTCGATTACATGCTCAATACCATCTTGACTGAGAATGCATGGGGCGTATTGCCAGAACCTTTAATTCGCCACTTCCTACGTGAACAAAAACTAACGGTGATTAAACACACCTACGGTCTCACTCAAGAAGATTACTGCATGTTTACGGCCACGGGCATGGCCGAACACCCTGGCATGAACTGGTTAGCCGATAAGTTGCGTGACTATTTGTTTGATTTTTAATTTTCGTTGTTTAGTTTCCAAGATGCCCACATTTCAAACAATCTAAAGCGAAGACAGTCAGCGTCAATTATCCTGACAGGCAAATAAACTCATAACCAATTGTTTTAATTAAAAATAAACTTACTTCCCAATATTCAAGCCAACGACCAATGCACTTAGAGATTGTCAAAACCGTGCTTTAAGCCAAAATAACAGCATGTTTTCAACAGGTAGTCTTTTATGTGTGCTCGAACAAGAAATAATGAAAATCGCATTTTGACGATTTCGGCCCTTTTAGCTTCTGGCTTTGCTGGTGGCGGACTTGTGGTTGGTATGCTTGTCGGTTCACTGGTTATCGTGTTTGACGGTGTGTATTCACTGGTTAGTTTGCTGTTAACATTATTGTCGCTGGTGGCGTCACGCTACATTCGTAAACCTTCTGACTCGACTTTTCCCTTTGGACGCGCGGTGCTAGAACCTGCGGTTATTGCTATCAAAGCCAGCGTTATTTTGTTAGTCGTGAGTTATTCGTTGTACTCGGCTGTCATGGCATTGTTTAGCGGTGGTCGAGAAGTGGATGCTTCTATCGCAACTGTTTTTGGCACAGTGAACGTGATTGGTTGTGCGATTGCGTGGTGGTTCATGGTCAACAAGAGTAAACGTTACTCTTCTGGTTTGATTGACGCTGAAGTAAAACAGTGGCAAATGGACACGCTATTAAGCGTCGCGGTAACGGTCGGCTTCATTGCCGCTTGGTTGATGACCTTGTCTCCTTGGGCAAAATATGCCGTCTATGCAGACCCAATCATGATGCTATTAATGTCGTTTTACTTTATCAAAGTGCCTTATGACATGCTTAAATCGGCAACACGTGAATTGTTGATGATGTCACCAAGCAAAGAGATTTGTAAAACCGTGGATCAAGGTGTCATTGCCGTAGGTGAAGAATCAGAGCAAGATATCGAGTTGACTGCGGTGACTAAAGTCGGTCATGAGCTGTGGGTCAATGTCGATATTCGCCCTGATGAGAATGAAATGATTGCACTCGAAGATATCGAAAGTACTCGTCGCTCGCTACATAAGCGTTTATCAAAGCTGCCATTCGTACTGCAATTAACCATGAACGTAGCTCGTTAATCAGTCTCAATTAAACGGAAAAAGCCCTCTCGTTCCCGAGAGGGCTTTTTTTATACATAGCAAAGCTGTTGCGATGTCAGGCTATTGGCATTTTCTCTTGCACCGTCGATTGACGTTCTCTGGTCGCCCACCAACAAATTAAAGAACCCATCGTCACCATAATCACACCTTGCCAAAAGCTTAGCCCAAGCGCTACACCTAAGATTAGCGATGAAAGCAAGGTTGAAATCACTGGCGTGAAATAAGAAAGAGTCGCCAATAGAACCATGTTGCCACGCAAGATTGCCACATTCCAAAGTGCATAACCGCTGCCCATCACCACACCCGTTAACGCTAAATTCAAGGTTGCTGGAACGGTAAACACTAAAGTGCTTTCGCTGCTAAGAAAATACTTAATCCAGAGGGCGATAGCAGTAGCCATAAAGAACAGGATAATGGCATTTTGTCCATTGGCTAACTGTTTGGTGATATTGCAATAAACAGCCCAAATAATCGCCCCGCCAAACGCCATGCTATAGGTTAAGGGATTAGTCGCAATATTGGCCGATATTTGCATCACCGAAAATCCACTATCACCAGTAATGGTCCAAGCAACCCCAACAAATGCGAGCGCAACGCTTGGATACACCAGAATATGGACGGGTTTACGGCTGAGAAATACCGCAAACAACACCGTCAAGGCTGGCCACAAATAGTTAATCACCGCCATCTCGAGCGCTTGATGGCGATCATTGGCCATACCTAACGCTAATGCTAAGCAGATTTCGTAGCTCACAAAAAGCGCGCCACCGATCAGAACATAACGCAGAGAAAAGTGTTTGAATTTAGGCACGCCCATGACAAGCATCAGAAATACTGAGCTCACAGTGTAAATCAGTGCCGCCCCACCAATTGGGCTAAATTGCTCGGTGACCGTTCTGATTAGCCCCAGTAGACAGCTCCACAGCAAGATAGCCGCAACACCAAATAGTGTATGTTTATGCTGCTTCAATGATGCCCTTCCTTAACTGAACTATGCAGGTCAGATGTTCCATTCATTTCTTTTAATGAACGGAGCACTCTCGCTGGTGTGCCTCCGACTAGGCTATCAGCTGGCACATCCTGATTGACCACTGAATTTGCCGCGACAACCGAACGCGCACCAATCGTGACTCCTTGATTAATCACAACGTTGCCACCAATCCATACGTCATCTTCAACCGTAATCGGCTTACAAAATGTTTCCCACAAGCGGCGGCTGCGATAATCCAAAGCATGCGCTGGTGTATAAAACTGGGTGTTAGGGCCAATCAAAACATGATTACCAATCGTGATTTTAGCGCCATCAAGCATAATGACATTCATGTTGATAAAGGTTTCATCACCAATGGAAATTGTTTCACCGAATTCACAATAGAAAGGAGGCTGCACCACACTTTGTTGGCCAATTTGACGATATAGCTGAGTTTGCAATTGATGGCGGGCTGTGGCATCGGCGCATTGGTTGATCTGCAACAGTAAATGTCCTGCTTTGCTACGAATGGCTTCCATTTCTGGGTCTGCACCGTCAAACACCATACCATTCATCATTTTTTCCATTTCGGTCATGAGCCGTTCCTCCTTATGCATCTAGTGTATTTAGACTACTTGGATAAACAAAAGAAAAAAGAGAAAAGCTCACTGTTTCACTTTCCTCTTTAATTTCAACCAACCTGTAACGCATAGGAAAAGGCAAGATCAGAGCATATCGCTTTTTCCTAGTTTTATTGATTGAATGGCTTAAACAATCGCCCAACTGTGAGTCATTGTGACACCTTTGCCTAACATTAAGCAGACAGAACAGTACTTTTCTAATGAATCGGCCGTCACTTTTTCAACGACATTAGGGTCAAGATCAACACCTGATACGTCGAAATGGATATTGACTAGCGTAAAAATCCGCGGTGCGGTTTCACGGCGCTCAGCCGTCAATTTGGCGTTACATGCAGTGACCTGTTGATTGGCCGATTTTAAGCCATCAACCACATCCACAGAGCTACAACCTCCCGCGGCCATAAGAACCATCTCCATCGGGCTAGGCGCGGTTGCACCACCACTGCCATCCATCACCACCGAATGACCAGATTGGGATTGGCCCAAGAACTTGAAATTTTCGACCCACTTTACTTCAGCTTGCATTATTTTTGCTCTCTTCTCTGTGCGATGAAACTACAGGTTATCGGTTGGAAAAATCACGCCCGTTTGGCGGCGTATTTCTGTCAATAATTTGGAAACGGTGAGTGAGCGTAATTTGCATTGCTCATCTATTGTCTTGTTCTGTATCTGATCTGCAAATTTGTGTGCTTCGTAGAACATGCGGTTGGCGTGTTGCTCAATACTCAGATCTTGGGTTTGACCACCACGGTTAATTCTCGTGATGCGGTTGCAGGTAGAGATCATCTCAACGTGCAGTGCGGCCTCTTCACCTTGAATTTCGCTCGGCAAATAGGAGTCACTGGTTTTTGAATGCATTAATAGCACATCAAAACCGTCATATCCTAAGATCACACTGCCGTTACCATCAACCCCCGTCTCCAGTAAATGCGCTTGGGCTTGTACCGATTTAGGCTCACCAAACAGTTCAATGGCTGAGCCCAAACAGTAATAACCAATATCCATGATCGAACCATTGGAGAACTCGGGCAAAAAGGTATTGGGCATCTCACCCTTGAGATATTTAGGGTAACGAGAGGAATACTGGCAGTAGCTGAGCACCGCTTTACGGATAGCGCCAATCTGCGATAGCTCTTGTTTGAGAACGGAAAAATTGGGCAAATGTGGGGTTATAAAGGCCTCGAATAATACTACGCCATGCTGTTTGGCAACTTGATACATCTGCTGTGCTAATGAGAAATCAGAAGCCAGCGGCTTCTCACAGATAACATGTTTGCCCGCTTGCATCATTTGAATCGACTGTGGACCATGCAGTACATTCGGGCTGGCGATGTACACGGCATCCACATTGTCACTCTCACCTAGGCTCTTAAGGTCAGTAAACAAAGCAGGAGCATCGTATTTTTCGGCAAATTGTTTCGCCCTGTCCAGCGAACGGGAATAAACCGCTACTAGCTGAAATTCCCCCGTTTTTAATGCCCCTTCGATAAATTGGTCAGTAATCCAGTTGGTTCCAATAACAGCTAAGCGAATCATCATCATATCCTTTCATTATTTTCACCTATTATCTGGAGTTACTCCGCAGGAAGCAATGTTAACCTCACCACTTATTATTTTCAGGTGGCCATTATTTTCAGGTAACCAAAATAAAGAAAACCCCACTAAGCTCTCGCTTAGTGGGGTTCCAGTTCTTACTCGCAGCAATCCAGCTACTGATAAGTGCTCCCTGCATCAATTCCTTGATAGTCTGCTGATTCCCTCAGCACATTCCCTTTCATCGCCTTCCTAGCGGTGTCCTTAACTCCGTCGTCCCGACAGATTTGTGCACTTTTCCTTTGCACCGTCCATTAACTTTCCTTGATAACCATCCTAGTTATTCAGCATCCAGCTAATGTCCTTCGCTATCCTTGCCGATCATTCTTCCTGAATTATCGAATCTTCGTCCTGAAGATGACCTATCCCTGGGTCTTTCCTGTTCCGTGTCCGCTTCCTGCTGACAACTTCAGATTACGGATTTCACTTTTTTCAGCAATCCCCCACCTGTTGTTTTTTCTCTACCAGAAAGACACCGAATGAAAATTATCATTTAAATTCAAATAATTACAGAAACTCAATCTCTTTTTATTGCATAGCGAAACGTTAAAGTCTCACGATACGTGTAAGAGATCTCTCACAAACTTAATCCTATAATTGCCTATCGCCGCAGCTAAGATACCCGCACGAAATGAGATAGAGCTCTCACTCTAATACTGATTGGCACGGCTGAATTCTGTTTAGAAATGAGAATTGCTCTAGACTAAGTGTGAGAAAACTAGGATATTAATGTCGATCTTAATCACATATCTCCCTCGCTACTGAGGAAATGCAAGAAAATCGTCAGAGGAACAACACATGATTTCGAAATGGGCACAGCGCTTTTACCAAATGGCAGAACTTGTTGGCTCTTGGAGTAAAGATCCCTCCACGCAAGTCGGCGCAGTGATCACTAAGCAAAATCGCATCGTTTCGGTTGGATTTAACGGTTACCCGCATGGTATTTCAGACAGTGCAGGCACCGATGATCGTGATATGAAATACCTCAAAACACTGCATGCTGAGGAAAATGCCATCCTATTTGCCAAGCGTGATTTGGATGGTTGCGAAATTTATGTGACACATTTTCCTTGCCCAAACTGTGCAGCAAAAATCATTCAAACTGGGATTTCCGCAGTACACTGCCCAGAGCAAACAGAAGACTTCTTATCCCGTTGGGGTGATAAGATCAAAGTCAGCCAAGATATGTTTTTACAAGCGGGTGTTAAAGTAAACTGGCTACCGCTCAGTGATTTGAAATAATTAATCAATGGTCAAAAAAACCGCCCTGCCAAATTGGAAGGGCGGTTTTTTCTTTTAACGAGTTAGCGTGACAACTTTTACTGAAGCTGAATTTTCTTAATCATCCCAGCTTCAGCATGGCCGGGTATATTGCAGGCGAACTCAACATTATTATCACCATGGAAGTGCCATAACAGTTGTTTCGCTTTACCCGGTGCCACGGTGACGGCACTGCCGCCATCGTGTTTATGATTGCCCATTTGGCGCATCATTTCTCGGTGTTTTAGCTGCTCGGCGGCTGAACCAATCGAAAATTCGTGGTCAATTTTGCCCGTGTTCATGACAACAAATTGCACCACGTCATTCGGTTCGATGTTGACCTCTTTTTTGAAGGTGATTTTCATGTCATCCGAGAGTAAAACATGCACCACTTTATCGGGTTTTGCTCCTTTAGCAGGCATGCCGACTTCTGACATGTCATCCATCGCCATGTTCATCGTGTCTGTTTGCTTCATCACCATGCTGCCATGATCCATTTTGCTATGATCCATTTCAGCCATGACAGAAGAGGTGAATAACGCTAGTGAAAGTGTGATTAGTGTTTTTTTCATTTTGATTTTCCTTAAATTCATCCAGTGACTATTTATTTTCCGATTAGTGCTTAGCTTTTACTTTGCCAGCTGCACGCTATTTGAGTGTTGCGATTTCACGGTTTTTCCATAACTTGAATACCGCAGGTAGAACCAATAATGTGAGCAATAGTGCTGAAGCCATGCCTCCAATCATGGGGGCGGCAATGCGCTGCATTACCTCCGAACCAGTTCCCGTGCCATACATAATCGGGATCAGGCCAATAATAACTGTCAGTACCGTCATCATGACTGGGCGTACGCGCTGTCCTGCTCCTTCGCCAATAGCATTGATGAGATCTTGGCTGTCAATGACCGCACCATTTTCTTGCGCATCAATTTTTTTGTAGTGCCAAGCTTGGTTTAAATAAACCAGCATGATCACACCAATTTCTACCGCAACGCCTGAAAGTGCAATAAAGCCCACCCCCACGGCGATTGAAAAGTTGTAGCCAAGGTAGTGCATCAACCACACGCCACCCACCATCGCCAGCGGCAATGTCGCCATAATGATCAACACTTCTCCGATTCGACGGAAACTGAAATAGAGTAGCAACATGATGATTGCGATCGTGATCGGTGCGACGACACTCAAGCGTGCTTTTGCTCGCTCCATGTATTCATATTGACCAGACCATACGAGAGAATATCCCGCTGGCAGCTGTAATTGCTCCGCTACCGCTTGTTGCGCCTCTGCCACATATGAACCGAGATCGCGTCCATCAATATCGACAAAGACCCAGCCGTTTGGCCGTGCGTTTTCGGTTTTGATCATTGGCGGGCCGTCTTCGTAGCGAATATCAGCCACATCGGCCAAGGCCAAACGTGCACCGTTTTGAGTCACCAAAGGTAAGTTTTGCAGCTTCACTACCGAATCACGGTAATCTTGCGGGTAACGTACATTGATCGGGTAACGCTCTAACCCCTCAATGGTTTCCCCTACATTCATGCCCCCCACTGCGGTTGAAACCACTTGTTGCACATCTTTAATGCTTAGCCCATAGCGCGCCGCTTGTAACCGATTGATGTCTATCGTTACATAACGTCCACCAACCACACGTTCAGCATAAACCGATGCTGTGCCTTGAACGCGGTTAAGGATAGGTTCAAGTTGCGCACCGATGGTTTCAATCTGTTTGAGATCGGGACCCGCGATCTTGATACCAATCGGCGTTTTGATCCCTGTGGCTAACATATCAATGCGTGTTTTGATTGGCATCACCCACGCGTTGGTTAACCCCGGAAATTGCACTAAACTGTCAAACTCCTTGCGTAGCGATTCTGTAGTTACGCCTTCACGCCATTGATCGCGAGGTTTAAGTTGGATCACCGTTTCAATCATGGTTAAGGGCGCGGGATCGGTTGCGGTTTCTGCACGCCCCATTTTGCCCCACACGGTTTTGACCTCTGGTACGGTTTTGATGAGTTTATTGGTTTGCTGCAATAGCTCACGCGCCTTACCAATAGAGATCCCCGGATAGGTTGTCGGCATGTACATGAGATCGCCTTCATCTAATGGCGGAATAAACTCACTGCCTAATTTGCTCATTGGGTAATAAGCGGAAGCCATTAATGCCAAAGCCAATACAATCATGCTTTTGGGATAACGCAAACTCAGGTTGAGTAGTGGACGATAAAGTGCCACAAGCCCTTTATTGATAGGATTTTTGTGCTCGGAAATAATATTGCCACGAACAAAATAGCCCATAAGAACAGGGACGAGCGTGATCGCTAAACCTGCGGCGGCGGCCATGGCATACGTTTTAGTAAACGCCAATGGCGAGAACATCTTGCCTTCTTGGCCTTCGAGTGCGAAGACGGGCACAAAACTTAACGTAATGATAAGTAGTGAGAAAAATAGTGGCGCACCGACTTCTTCAGCGGCTTTGCCAATCACCTGCCAGCGATTTTTGTCGGTCAGTGGGGTGCGTTCAATATGTTTATGCACATTTTCGATCATCACAATCGCCCCATCGACCATAGCACCGATAGCAATGGCGATCCCCCCAAGTGACATGATGTTGGCGTTGATGCCTTGCCAGTGCATCACAATAAACGCCGACAAAATGCCCACAGGCAAACTCAAAGCAATCACTAATGATGAGCGGATATGGAATAAAAACAGCGCACACACGACCGCAACGACAATGAACTCTTCTGCTAGCTTATGCCAAAGATTTTCAACGGCTTGATTGATCAAGGTTGAACGATCATAAGTGGCAACAATTTCGACACCTTCCGGTAAGCTGCGTTGGAGATCAGTCAATTTCGCTTTGACGTCATCAATCACTTGGCTAGCATTTTCACCAAAACGCATCACGATCACACCTCCAACCGCTTCTCCTTCACCGTTAAACTCAGAAATACCACGACGCATTTGTGGGCCAAGGTTAATATCCGCCACATCACCTAACAATAATGGCGTTCCTTTATCGGTCACTTTCAGTGGTAGTGCTTTAATGTCATCAATGCTAGTCAGATAGCCGCTGGTGCGTACCATGTGTTCGGCTTCCGCAACCTCAATCACTGACGCTCCCGACTCTTGGTTACCATTTTGGATCGCCGCATTGATTTGTTGTAAAGTCAGGTTATAAGCGCGTAGCTTTGCCGGATCAATTTGCACTTGATACTGCTTAACCATGCCGCCAACGGTAGCCACTTCGGAGACACCATTCACCGTTTGCAGCTCGTACTTCAAAAACCAATCTTGCAAACTGCGTAGCTGCGCAAGATCGTGTTGGCCGGTTTTATCTTGCAGTACATAACTGTAGATCCAGCCAACCCCCGTAGCATCCGGCCCCAAGGTTGGTTTGGCATTGGGTGGCAGTTTTGGCGTCACTTGGCTTAGATATTCCAATACCCGCGAGCGAGCCCAATACATATCGGTTTTATCATCAAAGATGATGTAGACGTAGGAATCACCGAAGAATGAATAGCCACGGACCGTTTCTGCCCCCGGAACGGCAAGCATCGCCGTTGTGAGCGGGTAAGTGACCTGATCTTCCACTACCTGCGGCGCTTGGCCGGGATAGCTGGTTTTGATGATCACTTGCACATCTGAGAGATCCGGTAAAGCATCAACAGGCGTGTTCTTTACACTGTAAAGTCCGCCCAAAGTGAGAAACAGAGCCGCCACCAACACCAAAAAACGGTTATTGATCGACCAACGAATAATCGCACCAATCATTGTTGACCTCCTAACGTTTCTGCGGCGGTAATGTTCGTCTCACTACTTTCCTGCTCACTCGCTTCCAGTGCTTTTAGTACATATTCGTCACCCTGCTTTGCCACTAGAAATCGAACCCTTTGCCCTTCAGCAAATAAGCTGAGATCAAACTCCTCCTCAACCGTGAAGTTCATCTGCCCCGCTTGCCAGCCCCATTTACTTACCGGTTTATAGTTAAGTGTGAGCATCCCGAAATCAGCCATAAGCGTACTGATGTCTCCCGTTAACCAAGCTTCATTGGCAGCTTCCACTCCATTAATACGTGATAAATCAGCACTTTGACTCGACTCTGAATCCAACAGAAAATGTGCCGACGTGACGACCGTGTCTTGCTCCGTTAACCCTTGTAAAACTTCAAGGCGCTCGCCTGCTTCGCGGCCAACTTCAACCCTTGCTGAACGGTATTTGCCATTTCCTTCAGCAAGTACGACTCGCGTCATGCCGCCCGAATGAATGACTGCTGATTTAGGAATGGTGAGCACCGCTTGTTGCGATACGGGCTGCAAAGCGATGTTGGCGAACATGTTAGGCTTCAACTCCCCCTTCGGATTGAGAAATTTCAAACGCATACGCAGCGTTCGGGTTTTCGGATCCAAAATGGGATAGACGTAATCTATCTTCCCTTGCCACTCCTTGCCGGGAATAGCATCCAGTGTCATTGACGCTAAACTACCCGACGTAATCCAATGTGCTTGGCGCTCGAATACCTCAGCATCAACCCACACTTCGTTTAAAGGACCTGCGCTTATCACCGCTTGCGCTGGCGATAAGTAACCCCCTTCGCGAATATTCAAACTCGCAATCACCCCATCAGCAATGGCTTTGACCTCTATCGATTGAGTGGCTTTGCCTCGAGCGATAATCTGTCTGATCTGTGCACGATCAACCCCCAGTGAAACCAAACGCTCGGTTGCGCCTTTCAGTAAACTTTCACGGCTGGCTCGATGAGCATTTAACAGCTCCTCCTGCGCTTTAACCAGCTCCGGTGAGTAGAGCGTAAATAAGACATCGCCTTTACGAACCTGCTCTCCAACCGCATTAATGTTCAGTTTTTCAACCCAACCAGCAACGCGAACGTTCGTTTGCCACAATAAACTGTCATCAAATGCAATGTAGCCCACTGTCTCAATGCGTGGAGATAACTGCGCAAACACCACGGGTTCCGTTTTCACACCCAAGTTATTTTCGACCGCAGCACTGATGGTCACCGTGCCACTCTTCTCTTGTGCTTGCGTCGGCGATTCGGTGTACACAGGGATGAGGTCCATCCCCATCGGTGACTTACCCGGTTTATCGCGTTTATAGTTTGGGTCCATCGGCGCAACCCAGTACAGCGGTTCAGACATCGCATTGGTTGAGTTCATTGCCTCCATATCATGACCAGACAGGTATTGATTGATACTAAACCCCAGTAATCCACCTATCGCTAAGGAAAGTACGGCTATGTTTAATGGTTTCATTGAGTTCTCCTACTTTTCTACAGGCGTAAGTGTTTCTAAAGAGGTAAGTGAAGGGGCAATAGCTTGAAAATCGAACCCATTTAATAGATAAGCGAGGTTACTTTTGGTTAGGTTTAAATCGGTCATTAGGCGTACTTGCTCTAATTGCAGCGCTAGTTCATCGCTGGCGGCACTGACGACATCATTAAACTGGGAGGTATTGTTTTCATAGCCTCTCTCAACCGCTTGAGTGCGGGCTTTCGCTTGCGTTAATAAGGTGGTTTGATAGCGCGATAAACGCTGTTCGAGGTTCATTTTATCAACCAATAAGGCATTCACTTTGGCGTTCATCTGCGCCAATAGAACATCGCGCTGTGATTTAGCCGCGCCCACTTGATATTGCGCCGCAGCGTGGTTTCTATCTTGGCGGCTCCCCGTAAACAGCGGGATATCCATGGTGAGATAAGCACTGACCATATCGGCTGCGGGTCCGCCTTGCATGCTGTTTGCTTGACGATAGGCGTACATCACTTCCACACCAAACTGAGGTTGATAGGCCGTTTGTGCTATTTCGACTTGCGTTTGGTTGGTGTGAATTGCCGCGTTTGGTTGGTGTGAATTGCCGCTTCTGCTATGCCGACCATCGGGTGAGTGACCAATAAAGCATAGTGAGTGGTGCTGCCATTAATGGCAGCCAATTGCACTTCCAAACGGGACCAGTTCACTGACTCTTCAGCGGCTAACATAGGCTGTTCAACCAACCAAGCGCTACCTAACCATTCGGATAATTGCGACACAATGCGTTGCTGCATTTGTTGATTGGCTTGTAATTTTTCGTCCAATTTGGAAACTTGTAACTGCGCTTGCAGCAGATCTTGCGCTTCGCTTTTACCTAATGAATAGTTCGTTTCAATAAAACCAGCCAGCTCACGCATTAAGGTTTGGTTTGCCCGCACGATACGTTCAGCGCGTTGTTGGTAGCCTAACTCTAACCATAATTGAGTCATGCTGTTTGCCACTTCCAACTCACGTAAATTAACCTGAAGCGCAACACCAGTGGCTTGTTGCTTTGCTTTTTTCGCTTGTAATGCCAAGCTTGAACCCCGTTCAAACTGCTGCATTAAGCCCACAGAAATGTTAGTCATAGAATCTTCATCAAACTTAAAACTATCAATGGGCAAACCACCAAAGCCAACTTTGATCTTAGGATCCATCAGGGTTGAGCTGGCCATTCCAGTTTCTTGTATTGCTTGAGACTGAGCAAAATATTGCTTGCGGACGGCATCATTCGATAATGCAGCGTCAATCAGCTGAGCTAATTGTTTTGCATGCGAATCTGGCTGAGCCATCGCGGCTTGTGGGGCTGCATTCACCATCAAGGGGAATGACAAAACGCCCACTATACTGATCGACCAAGCGATCACAGAGAGTTTAAGGTTCACAATAAAATTCCATCTTTCATGCATCGCAAAAGGTTGAGATGCAACAGAGAGTCACGAACCTAGTTAAAGGTCGCACAAACACGCCATAGGCGTAATGAAAGGGAAATTAAACGATAGGGGGACGGTAAAGTGAGCGAGCTACCATCACAATGCCACGCGTTGCTTCTGCATTGATCAACAATAAAACCGCGTGAGGTGTGAAGGGTTGGTGTTCAGTGATAAAGAAAGCTAACGTGGTCATGCACATGACGCTACAACAGGAATCAACACCTTGGTCGCTGTGATCGATACAATCGTTACTCATCGCTGATGAAGTCATGTCACTTGCATCGGAATCATGGTGCGCAGCGTTCATATTTGAGCAGTGTTGCGGCGGGTTTGCATCGTCAGTCACTGAATGGGATACAGCCGAAGTCGGTGACATTGTGATCGCCATTAAAGGTGCACTAGACACTAAGCTTGAAGCAAGCAGCGTCATCATCACCAACATGGAAACCCAAATTGTATGCAGCGAAAGTTGCATATCCAATATCACTATCTGACTGAAAACTCTCACAGACTAAAGCTTGCCCTAGGGGTAAGGTCAATTAATTTAAATTTCGAAAATCGATAAAAATAGCGATTAGGCTATCTTCTCAAGAGTTCGCCACTTGCAGATCGCTAAAAATATCAAAAAGTTGCTTGGATTTATAAGGTTTGGGCAAATACGCATCCATGCCCGCGTCAAAGCAGCTTTTAATATCCTCCTCCAAAACGCTGGCGGTTAAGGCGATAATGGGTAATTTTTCAACGCCTTGCTCTTTTTCCCATTCGCGGATTTTCTTAGTCGCGGTTAAGCCATCCATCACTGGCATCATGCAGTCCATTAACACCGCAGCAAAATGACCACCTTGGGTGATGGCATCTACCGCTTCTTGCCCGTTGTTGGCCACCACATAACCAATCCCTGCCTTTTCAAGGAAAAAGCTGGCGATTTTTTGGTTCATCAAATTGTCTTCAACAATCAAAATACGCTTATGATTGCACTTTAAGTAGTCTAACTGACTCTCCTCGACTGACGTTAAAGCCGTCTCTGTATCGGCCACTAATGCTTTGAGGGCACGTTCAAAACGCGCCCCTAAAAAAGGCAACGTGATACTTGCCTGCGCAAGATGAATTGCGTCTTTGTTGACGAACAAGTGATGCTGCAGAACCACTATTTTTGCACTTGAAAAATGCTCACGCAGCGCAATGAGATCCGATTGCACGCTGTGGCTTAAGCTTTGGCAATATAAAATACAGACGGCACTAAGCCCACTCTTGACTGCTTGTTCAACATCACGTGCTTCATTGAGTTGAATCCCCCATTGAACGCATTCACGCCGAATAGCGGATGAGTAGTTAGACATATTGGTAATTAACAACGCCTGCGTGGCAAGAGGCTCAACTTGCGGCTGATCTTCGGCAACCTCAATCGGGACGACAAATTCAAAGCAGCTACCTAAGCCTTTAGTGGACTGTACATGAATGTCACCCTGCATCAGATCAACTAATTGACGGCAGATAGCCAACCCTAACCCAGTCCCACCAAAACGACGGGTAATACTGCTATCTTCTTGAATAAATGGATCAAAAATCGTGTTCAACATCTCTTTATCGATGCCACTTCCCGTATCGGATACAGCAAAACGTATCGAGATTATATCGCCCGTTTCTAAGGTTAAACCCGTGTTGACATAACCATCTTTGGTAAATTTCACCGCATTGGACAACAAGTTCATCAAGACCTGCTTCAGACGATATTCATCCGCGATGATAAAACGAGGTAATGCAGGGTCGAGATAAATATTAAGCTCAATATGCTGGCTCAACGCTTTCGCGTTCACCAAGTTCACCGTGTCGTATACCAATTCAGCGAGTTCAAAGCGATGCGGAGCAAGCTCCAAGTTGCCTGATTCAATTTTAGATAAATCGAGAATATCGTTAATCAAGATCAGCAACGCTTGCGAAGAGGTATCAATATCGGCCAGGATTTCACGCTCATTCCCCGTAAACTCGCTGCGTGACAATATTTCAGTCATACCGATAATGCCATTAAGAGGCGTTCGGATCTCATGCGACATATTGGCTAAGAACGCGCTTTTGGCTCGATTAGCGGCAATTGCCGCTTCCTTTGTTTCCACCAAAGCACTCTCGTACTGTTGCTGTTTCTCAATAATATGGTTGAGATTGATTGTAAAACGGGAAAACTCATCTTTGCCATCAATCGGGATCTGTTCAATGCCGTTCTGCTTTTCACGCAATCGACTCATGGTATTGATGATCCGCTTGAGCTTTGACGAGATGCGAGATGAGGTACTTGCTCCTAGCACAAACAGCAGCGCCAACACGGCTAACAGCGATGCCGATATACTTAACATACCCATTTTTTCTTGCTGGAGACGCACATTCAGTTGAGCCGATAAGTGTTGGTTGACACTTTGCACCAGTTTATCTATCGCCAAGTAACGCTCTTCCACATTTTTGACATAAGAAGCTAATGCTTGAGGATCGGCTTCATTACTAACGATTTTTTCGCGAATCAAGGCGGCTTGGCGAAATTCAGGTTGCGTAAACAACTGCACCAGTTGTTCGAGTTGAGCGCCGTTATCAATGATACGTTCGAAGTATTGTTGCTGGCGCTCAACAGCTTGAAAGTATTCTGTTTGTCGAGATTGAAACACCTCTTGATCCATGGTTAATTCTTTGATTAACCACGCCTCTTTTTGCACCCAAAATGCCAACCAATGCAGGTCGCTATACACCAGATCCAAGGTATGAATATCAACAGGCGCAAGAAAACTGTTGGTTTTTTGCAGCTCGGCCATCACTTCATACAAAAGATTAAATACTTGGCGGCCTAATTCTAGGGTCTCGCTTTGTGAGGCCGACGGCAACTCATCCAACAAATGGTGAAGGTCAAGCACACGGTTTTCTATCAATGTACGGTTGCTTTTACTCCCAAAATGACTATTTGTAGAACCTGTATCCAGCACAATTTTATCCAGCGATTCTGCTAGCTCCTGCTTGAGCTGCGGCCGAGAGTCCTCGCTATTTTCGCTGCGCAGCTGCGCACTGAGCAAGGTATAAAAAAGGGCTGAACTGGTGGTGACCTGATTAATTGCTCCAATCTTTTGGTTCAACACATGGTATGTGTCTAAACGGCTTTCAAATGGGAGGAATAGACGCCATGCCACAGCCAGAATAACCAGTGTTGGAATGAGGCAGAGTAAGAACAAGCGTGCCTTAATTGAGAAGTGGGTAAGTATTACCATTGTTATCATCCTTGGAAGTAATACATCCTAGCCAATGGTTAAATAGTAGACGTTATTTTATGCGTCTGCGCTCTTATTAAGATAAAACCAGCGCGGTAACTAAAGCGTTGCGCGTCACGATTCATCCAATAAGCGTAATGGTGAATTAACCGAAAACTCACCATATTTTAAGATAACAATTTGAATCTAATCTCATTTTTATGAAAAAGAAAAAACCTCAGGCATCAAATATTTGAAGCAGACCATTATCATCACAAAATAAGTCGCGACTTTAGAATTTGTCAATATCTCTAACCACCGCCAAAAACCACTCAATACGCTGATTTTTACCTAGTTTTCAGTAAAAAATGTCGTCATTATTTTTGCTAGCAGAATAACCATTCCACATTTACAATCCGGCCACATAAAAACAACAATAAACATCGACTTGTATCTCAGCACAGATGACCGTGCAAGATACGCGTTCACCAGCCCTACACTGTGAACATTACTGCTTAACATAACGTGAAAGGTCCCAAGTCAATATGAGCCCAGAGAAACATCTCTCAGACTGGCAAGCCAGCCAAACGATTGCTGAATCTATGTCTCCCCTCATCGGTCAGCTTTATCGCCAACAAGGTGTTGAAGTGGTTTTATTTGGAAAAACACTCATCAACGCCACCACCATTGATATCATCAAAGCACATCGCGTTGTCCGTCGCTACACGGGCGAGGCGCTTTCAACCCAGCAAACGATGCCGATTTTACAAAAGTTGACCACGCTTGCTCTGTCGCCATGTCGTATCGACATTGGCCAACTTGCTCATCAATTTTGGCAACAACATGATGATGAACATGGCCTTGAGGATTACCTGCTAACGGCGCTTAATGGTGCGTTGAATGGTGAAACACTCAGTGAGCCTAAGGATGTGGTGCTGTACGGTTTTGGTCGTATTGGTCGCTTGCTGACTCGTCTTTTGATAGAAAAAAGTGGCCCGGGCTATCCACTGCGCTTGCGAGCGATTGTCGTTCGTGGGGGTAAAGCAGGAGATTTAGAAAAACGGGCAAGCTTGCTACGCCGTGACTCAGTTCATGGCCAGTTTAACGGCAGCATCATCATCGATGAGGCTCGCAAGGCCATTATTGCCAACGGCAATTATATCCAAATCATCTACGCCAATAAGCCACAAGAGGTTGATTATTCACACTATGGTATTCATAACGCGTTAGTGGTCGACAATACTGGTGTTTGGCGTGATAGCGAAGGGCTTAGTCAACACTTGAACTGTCAAGGGGCAAGCAAGGTGCTGCTGACAGCACCCGGCAAAGGTGAGATTAAAAATATCGTGTTCGGCGTAAACCACGCTGATATTCAGCCCGAAGACACCATTATCTCAGCCGCCAGTTGCACCACCAACGCTATCACACCGGTATTGAAAGCAATTCATGATCAATATGGCGTACTTTCTGGCCATATCGAAACGGTGCACTCTTTTACTAATGATCAAAACCTTATCGACAATTTCCATTCAGGTGAACGACGTGGCCGCAGCGCATCGCTCAACATGGTGTTAACCTCAACGGGTGCCGCCAAAGCGGTTGCCAAAGCGTTACCTGAACTCGCTGGTAAGTTAACCGGTAATGCGATTCGTGTCCCCACGCCAAACGTGTCGATGGCCGTGGCTAACCTCAACTTAGCCAATGCAGTGAATAAGCAAGATCTCAACGCATATCTACGTGAAATGGCGCTTAACTCGCCACTTTCAGCGCAAATTGATTACACCGACTCAACAGAAATTGTCTCCAGTGATTTGGTTGGCTCTCGCCATGCTGGTGTAGTTGATGGCGCAGCGACGATCGCTCAAGACAACCGCTGCGTGCTCTACATTTGGTATGACAATGAATTTGGCTACAGCGGCCAAGTTGTACATTGTATGGAGCAGATGATGGGCGTTCGTTACCGAACTTTCCCAGCTATAGCCCAGTAAACGGCTTAATATTGTTTTTATCTCCACAACATAATAATAGTGAGTGTTTATCTCACCTCCCCCTGCTTGCCGCCTTTTGATATAAGGCGGCTTTTTTATGAAGTGATCAGTTCAATGAGATTTCAACGTCCGAAACTAATCTGCTCGAACACGCTAAGGCATAGCTTTGTTCACGCAGCGCCTTCTGGTTATTCAAAGCCTAAGGTTGCAAAATATTTATCAAGTTTCGATGAGTAATGCTGGTGCAGTTGGTCCGATATAAATTTCTTTCACACCCAATGCGAGTAGCGTCAGATCGATAACGATCGCCTTTTGTTCAAACCAAGAAAGAACTAATGTCAGTGGGAGTTCATTAACACCACAAACAAAGACACCAAAATGACTCAAAATTTGAACTACCTGTCAGAGTCCCAATATTATTGGGGGAATGAACGTCGTCCATACAACTCCAAAAATTAGAGACACAACATTCATGTTGGATTCATCTTGGCTGCGTTAACCTAGCTTCAATTCAGAAAGAGGTACAGGTTATGAATAGATTTATTGTGACTACATTTGCGCTGGTTGTAGGGTTTTTCGCGTTGATGCTGAGTTTGCTGCTCGCCATTCCTCTCGCTATTGCAGCGATCATCACTGGCAAACGTATAGAAAAGCAGCTCAAGCGCCACACCTTTACGTCAAAAAGCGGCTACATTATTGAAGGTGAATATGAAGAAAAAACTCAAGCACACTATCGATGAAAACCCTATTCGCCCTCTTTCATTGGCACGGCGAAACTCATTAGAAGCGGGAGGCATTTCCTCCCGTTTTTTTGGTATTAGCTAAAGAGTCATGACGACACGGATGGCAAGCGCAATCAGTACTACGCCCGACAAACGGTCAATCAATACGGCACGCGCGCGCAGTTTATCGAGTAATATTGGGCTAGAAAGAATTAAGGTGATGAACGTATACCAAAGCCCGTCCACTAAAAATGGTGTTAACACAATAATAGCTTTGCTGCTCAGTTCGTTGCCGATGGCGACAAATTGACTGAATAACGCGATGAAAAATAGCGCGATTTTTGGACTAAGCAGAGAAATCAATAATCCCTCTTTAGCCGACTGCCACACACTGACCGTCTCACCCGATTCTAATTTAGCCGCCACGCCCCCTTTTGAACGTAATGCATTGATACCCAAATAGGCCAAATACAACGCGCCTGCATAGCCTACTGTCTTAAACAGTAAGGGGGATTGATGCAGTACAACCGCTAAGCCAATTAAGGTAATGAAGGCATAGACACCAATACCAAATGCGTGCGCCCACGCCGTTGCAAACCCATTTTTACGCCCACCAGCGAGGCTATGTTTGGCCACCATCGCTAGGCTTGGCCCTGGCGACATCGCGCCTAAAATACAAATGGTAAATAGTGATAACCAAACGGTGAATGTCATGGATTTCTCGCTGTTGTTTCGGTGATTTAAGGTAATGACGATAACGAAATGACTCGCATAACGCTACCTGAATGTGGCGCTGCCCAAACGGCCTGATGTTGCAGGTGAGCCGTTGCACTCAATGGGCATAGGCAAACTGAGATAGATGCATATTATTTCGCTTCAGCGTATGCTAACCGCCAGAACGATATTTGGGAACGGAAGCCGTGAATAAGTTAAAACAAGAGATCACCTTGCTGTCTGGTATTGGACAACTTTCCACCACTTTAATGGGAACAGGGTTATTTATGATCCCAGCGATTGCCGCTGGTATTGCAGGTGAGCTCTCACTGTGGGCATGGCTACTGCTATTTGTGGCGATTTGCCCGATTGCACTGACGTTTGCCGCTCTGGGTAAGCGTTACCCTAACGCCGGCGGAACCGCCTACTTTGTCCGCCAAGCTTTTAACGCTAAGTTGGAACGCTCGGTTGCTTGGCTTTTTGTCAGCGTGATCCCTGTCGGCGTTCCGGCCGCTGTCGCATTGGCGGCAGGCTTTGCTCAACAACTCCTCCCTGCGCCACTGAACTCGGCGATGATGGCGCAAGTATTAACCGTACTGTTGCTGATTGCGGTCAATTTGGCGGGCACCAAATCTTCCGGGCAGTTACAAACCGTTATTGCGCTGAGCATTTTCGTATTAGTTGGTGCTTTTTTCTGGATAGGCGATGTTGGTGCTGCAGATTTAACCATGCCCGCACTCAGCACGGACAGTATTTGGCCGATTGGCGCCGCACTCGGAGTGATGTTCTGGTGTTTCGTCGGGATTGAAGCGTTCGCTCATATGGGAGAAGAGTTTAAAAACCCACAGCGCGATTTTCCGATCGCGATCATTGTCGGCTGCTTTGTGGCTGGAATCACCTATTGGGCATGCTCGGTGGTCATCCTTAAATTTGGTGCGTATGGCAGCGCAGAATTTGATAGCACCTCCATTCCTTGGCTGAGCGAACAAATTTTTGGTAGCAGTTTGGCAACGGTGATAAGCCTTATCGGCTTTTTTGCATGCTTTGCGAGCATCAATTTATACACACAAAGCTTATCTCGCATGGTGTGGGCACAAGCAAGGCAATATCGACCAGAAAGCGCAATCGCCAGAATTTCAATCCGCGGCGTCCCAGCCAATGCAACCATTGCTGTTGGAGTTGTATTAATGGCTTCTTGCCTGCTTGGTGAATGGTCTGGTCTTAATCTGGAATTTTTCCTAAAACTTGCGAATGGAATCTTTGTCTTAGTTTATTTGTTAGCGATGTTCGCCGCTTATAAATTGCTCAGTGGCATCAACAAACTGTTGGCGGCAATTTCGTTGATCCTCTGCACTGCGGTATTTATCTGCTTAGGCTGGTCAATGCTGTATGCTCTGACTATCTTCATTTTGCTCTCTTTACCTTGGCAACGTTTGGCAAGAAAAAGTCAGCCGAAGCAAGAGCTTTAACTTATCGCTTACCTTGCGGTATTGCCGTGACCACTTAAGTGGGCATCATTCTGCAAATAAAAAATTTTGCCGAAATAAAAGGCTCTCAATATAGAGAGCCTAAAAAATAGCAAGGAGGATATTAAATTTAAGTGCGGATGTGCTTAATCGCGCTGTTTAACTCATCGACATTACGTTGCAAATCAACAACGACAGGCCCGAGTTGATTGATGGCAACGTTCATATCACCCGAAAGGGCTTTAATGTTACTGAGATTGCTGGAAATTTCGTCGCTCACAGCCAATTGCTCTTCTGTCGCAGCCGATATCGACGTATTCAATTTATGGATCTCAATCGCCGATCCTTGGATGGTACCAAGCGCTTCGTTCGCCACCGACATATTAGAGCGCGTTGACTGCATTTTATCAGCACTCACCCGGATCGTTTTGGTCGATTGTTCTGCTTTCTCTTGCAGCATCGAAATCATGCTTTCGATCTCACCCGTCGATTGTTGAGTTCGTTGGGCAAGTGAGCGTACTTCATCCGCTACCACCGCAAAACCGCGACCTTGCTCACCCGCACGAGCAGCCTCTATCGCCGCGTTCAATGCCAGTAGGTTGGTTTGTTCAGCAATCGCTTTAATCACATCAAGCACATTACCAACGTTATTAGACTCATTCGCAAGTTGCTGGATGATCTCGGATGTTTTGGTAAATTCACCCTCTAATTCACCGAATTCATGGGTCGTTTTATCAAAGACCTGTTTACTGGTACTGGCTTCTTTTTCCGCGCTGCCCGCATACTCTTCTGCCATGGTGGTGCTTTCCGCCACGCTAGAGAGCGCCGATGTCATCTCTTCCATCGCCGTCGCCGCCATTTCAAGTTCTTGATTTTGCTGATTCGCCACTTTGACGTTTTGTTTGGTGACATCGCTTATCGTTTCAGAGATGGCCGAAATGGTGTGGTTTACCTGGTTTATTTTGCTAATGGTGGTGGCATAACTACCAAGCACCTTATTAATGGTGCCGCCGATTATACCCAGTTCGTTGTGACTGTTATCGTCAACTCGCAAAGTCAAATCAGAATTTTTGTCTACTTGTTGTAGCAATTTAGCCATGGTATCAATCGGCTTCACTACTTTTCGGTTAACAATGGCATACCCAATAATAGCAATAACAAAAACGCTAATTAAGGAGATATTACCAATCAATACCGTACTTTTTACTTTCTGCGCCGCATCCATGAATTGTTTATTGGTTCGATTTTCTAATTCAATAAAGAATTTATCGATCGGAGCCATGATTTTGGCTTTCTCTTGATGGTATTCATTACTGTGTAAGAGAGAAATCGCCATATTACGGTCTGGCTCTTTTCTAACGGTGTAGTTGCCATTGCTATCAGGATAAAGCCCCTTAACAGCATTCATCGCTTTGACTTCCATGTTCACTAAGCCATCTGAATTAGCTTGAGCTTCTTTGAGCAAACTAAACTCTTGCTGAGTAAAACCAAGATCCGTCATCATTTGGTTGAGAGAGATATTCTTACCGTCTGCTTTAGGTTTTTGTCCATATTGCAGCACAAGGTCCCAATATATCGTGTGGTAGTTCTGCGGGCGAGGTTTCTTACCATTACGAATATCAAGAATATCCATGTACATTTTTTCGTATTTTTCATCGCCACTGACCACATAAGTCCGGCCTAACCGAGTTAAGTCATCAGAGCTTTGACGAAGCTCATCGGCCGCTTGGTAAGATTGATAACGAACTTGAGCCATATTATCGACTTGTTGCATCAGCCCATTGAGCTGCAATACCGTCACAACACTAATGACAATACCAATACCGATGACAGCAAACACGAGCTTCATGGTGTTGTTGATATTCATAAAAGTATCCTTCTTCATTTATCAACGAAATTATTTCTGTTTATTCATTGTTATTATTGCTCTTAGCATAGGATGAGAATGGCCAAAATGTCGAATTTTACGCCACAATTATTGCATCAATTTTAAGCACCATCATACTTCAACTTATTTTTTCAGTCGGTACTGGCAACTGAGCCAATACCTCTTTAGCCGCTTCAAAATCAAAATCTTCAATCGCATGCATCAAACTTTTCTTTTGCTCGTCAGACCATAAATTGCATTGTTTAATTTGGTGGATCATATGAATCGCATCAGCATCGTAGTTTTCAACACATTGCACTAATTGTTGGTAGAGCAACGCAATATCACGGTGCTCTTGCTGCGGATATAATTGTGTCTGCTCCCAATCCCTTAACTCATCCAACAAAGTAGACATGAACTTTGAGACCGTGTTGAGATCTTGAATGGCGGGTTTCGTATGTCGCTGCACTACCCCTTCCATCTCGTTGGCTAGCTGCGCAATAGGCTCAATCCCTAGATTAGCCGCTGAACCTTTTAGGGTGTGCATCACTCGCTCTGCCTCTTCCCACTGCCCCTTATCAATCAATTTAGGGAATTGCGCTATTTCTTGCTGCTGGCTGGCAAGGAAGTGATCCAATATTTCAAAGTATCGCTGCGCATTGCCACCAATTCGGAAAATCGCTTGCTCCACATCAATACCCGTCAATTCTGGGTAGCCAGTGCTCAGTTTCACTTGATCCGGTAATACCGTAGAAGGTACTGGCGTGGTTTCATTAGCCTTTAAATATTTGCGCAGTACCTGATACAAGCGCTGTACATCAATTGGTTTCGCCACATGATCATTCATACCTGCATTTAAACAGTGCTCGACATCTGAAGACATCGCATTGGCGGTCATTGCAACAATCGGTAGCGTTTTCCACTCCTCATGTTGGCGGATCTCTTTCGTCGCACTGATACCATCCATAATGGGCATCTGCATATCCATCAGCACTAAATCAAAAGCTTCTTTCTGCAATTTCGTCAAAGCTTCTTGTCCATTATTAGCAAGAACAATGCTCAATTGAGTACTTTCTAACAGGCCGAAAGCCACCTCTTGGTTCACTTCGTTATCTTCTACCAAAAGCACTTTTTGCCCAATAAATGTTGGCCTTGTATCATGATCAAGATACTCATGGCTCTGCTTTAATTGCTCGATGCCGTAGCTGTCCATAATGGCATCAAGGAGATTTGATGGGTTCACAGGTTTCACAATCAAGGCATCGACTAATTTACTGTTTTCTCCCACCAAGGAGATTTCTCGGCCGTAAGCCGTGACGAGGAATCGTTTGGTGTTATCAAAAACACCCAATGGTTTCATTCTCTGCAGCAACTCTATGCCATTCATACCCGGCATATTCCAATCAATAAACAGCATATCAAAATGCGTATTGCGGATTTCATCGAGCGCCTCAAAACCGTTACTGACTGACTTCGCTTCAAAATGCATCGCATTGAGCAAGGTCATTAAAATATTGCGTGCCGAGTCATTATCATCGACTACCAACGCACGTTTGCCTGCTAGAGCGCTGAGTGGCTTAGCGATATCGCGCATTTTGGCTTCTTGCAGGCCACACTCAACCGTGAATTCAAAGGTGGATCCTGACCCTTCTTCACTGCGAACTTGAATGTCGCCACCCATCAATCCGACTAGCTGTTTACTGATGCTAAGCCCCAAGCCCGTGCCTCCATATTGGCGAGTAATGCTATTATCAGCTTGAGAAAATGCAGAGAATAGAGTGGCTACGTTAGATTCAGCAATGCCAATACCTGTATCAGAAACGGTAAACTTCAAGGTCACGTTGGCGTCGTTTTGCCCCACGACTCGCGCCGAAACGATGATCTCCCCTTGTTCGGTAAATTTCACCGCATTGCCACATAAGTTAACGAGAACTTGCCCCAAACGCAGCGGGTCGCCCACCAAGCCCACTGGAATATGTGGGTCGATATCTAATAAAAACTCGATGTTTTTCTCTTGGGCTTTTAGCGAAATTAAGGTGGTGAGGTTATCCAATACCTCATCAAGGCTAAAATCAATGTGCTCAACATTCAGCTTGCCCGCCTCTATTTTGGAAAAATCCAAAATGTCGTTAATGATGCCAAGCAAGTTTTTCGCCGATTCATTAATCCGTGAAATGTATTTTTGTTGCGTAGGATTGAGCTCGGTATTGAGTGCTAGATGGGCCATGCCCAAAATGGCATTCATTGGTGTACGGATCTCGTGGCTCATGTTCGCGAGGAAATCGCCTTTGGCTTGGCTCATGGCATCCGCGGTCTCTTTAGCTTCTCTTAACTGCTCTTCCATCTGCTTGCGATCCGTTAAATCAAGCAAAATTCCGACAATTCCAGAGACTTCACCACGATTATTTTGGAAAGAAGCTTCGTATACCAACATCTCTCTTTTGTGGTGCGAAGCGTCATAGAGAGACAATTCGTAATCTTGCGAAGACTGCTCCTCTCCAAGCCTTTTATGTACTTGGGCAAAAATGGTCGCCGTTTCATTTTGAAAGATATCTTGCGGCGATTTACCGATAATTTGCTCGGCCGACAGGCCAACTAAATCCATAAACTTAGCGTTAATGGTGAGATATGTACCCGAGGCCGACAAGCAATACATGGGGTTCGGCGTCGCATCGAGGATCTCTTGATTCAGTTGAGATTGTTCGAGTACTTTCTGCTCGGCTCGTCGCTGAATTTCAATGTTTTGGCTCAATTGAATACTGACCGATAAGTCATCCAACATTTGCGATAACCACTGAAATTGCAAACTCGACAACGACCCGATAGTGCCAAGCTCTAGTAAAGCGACAGGATGCTGATTGACGTGCAGCGGCAAATAATACACTTCGTTAATAACTAACTTGCCACCGTTAAATTCAATGTGACAGTTGCCATCGAGTGCTTTCATCGCATAGGGCTGACCGCTGAGCAACACGCTAAGCTGCGTCGATGATGGATCGGTGTATTCTCTGGCCGAATGCTCACCATAACCCACCCCAGCCACTCGTTTTAATACGCCCTCTTGATAGATGTACATGCCAACCATTTCCAAAGGAAATTGATGCAGTAAGAATTGCGTAACTTCATTACACAAACGGTCCGTAGAATCGTTTTTGCGCAGGATGATATTGAAATCTTTAAGTAAAGTATTTTGGCTAAGCTGCTCAGCGATATGATGAAACACCACATTCAAACTGTCGATAAAATGTTGCAGCTCTGCATAGGCGGTTTGAGTGATGGTAAAAGCGTAATCTTCCCGTTTGACTTGAGTCACAACCGTTTTGAGTAGCTGACTTAACGGATTGATGTAAAGACGCCACAGCAGAACAAAGGAGGCGATGATCACGCTGAGTAAGGTTAATACTAACGCCAAGTTTATCCATTCATAACGCAGCGCTTCGCTATCGGCACGTTGGATGTTTTGCTCCATGCGTTGCATGATCGATTGATGCGCAGAACCAATCGCCTGCATAATTTTCGCCTTTTCCGCGAAGTATTGGTCACCATAGAGAATAGCCCGAGCCAATTCCAGATCCGGCTCACCTGTGTCGACAAATTCGCCTTGGCTATTCTTTTTCCATCCTTTGATGGCCATGAAGGCTTCTCTTTCGAGTGACACCAGTGAATCAGACAAAGTAAGCGCATTTTTGAGCTCTAAAAACTCCACCGATTCAATGCCCGAAAGACGCATTCTATCGAGTAACGAAGGGTTGTCTGGTGCGCCACCCAGTGAGCGGGCAAGTAGTTTGTTTTGTGCAACGACATCCCAAAATTCGTACTCATTCCCTTTCGGTAAAGGCACAGAACCATTTCTGACGCTCAGCACATAATTAAAAAGGTTGAGCCACTTTTCATCGCCAGTCGAAGCGTAGGCTCGGGCAAATTTGGTTAAGTGATCTGAGCTCTGCTTCAACTCTTGTGACAGACGATAGAAACGGTAAAGTTCGTCGTTCAGTTGTCGGCTCTCAGTTCTCAGAGCGGCTACTTTGTCTGTGATACTAAACATCGCAATGGAACATAATCCCATAGCAATAAATAAGACGGTGAATAAAGTTCGGATGGATCGCATGTGAAGCGCCTTCTTAATAATTTTCTCACTCTACTAACGCTGAGATTAGCTATAGTTATTGATAAGTTTAGACTTAAACCCAACCTTCGCCGCTCAATTGCTATTTTTTATTAGGAAAGACTCATGCCCATCGAAAACTTGGACAATTGTACCGTGTTAATCGTCGATGATTCGCCAGATAACCTTGCATTTATGTCACAGGGGTTGGCTAACCGATATCATGTCAAGGCCGCTAAATCAGGCCCGATGGCGCTCAGTATCTTAGACAAGTTTTCTATTGACCTAGTGTTGCTCGATATTGTTATGCCGGAAATGTCAGGTTTTGAAGTCATACAAAAGATCATGGCAAACCCTAACACCCAAGACATCCCTGTGATTTTTCTGACCGCAAAAGATAACCCTGAAGATCAAAAACTGGGGTTTGAGTTAGGTGCGGTTGACTATGTATACAAACCCGTAAGCGTACCGTTGCTAAGAGCCAGAGTAGATACTCACCTGCAAAACAAAATTTCAAAAGACATACTGAAGAACCAAAATGGCTACTTGGAAAAAGAGGTGATCAAACGTTCAAATGAATTGGATAAAATGCAAGACGCGGTCGTGTATGCTCTCGCCAGCCTCGCTGAAACCAGAGACCCGGATACGGGTAACCATATCCTGCGAACACAACATTACGTCAAAGCGTTAGCCGAACAACTGGCTAAGCTGCCAAAATATCAACAAAAGCTAACGCCGAATGTTATTAATACCTACTTTAAAGCCGCCCCTTTACACGATATTGGTAAAGTGGGCATCGCCGACAACATACTATTAAAACCAGGAAAACTGGACAGTGATGAATTTGAGATCATGAAAGGCCATGCCAGCTTAGGGCTACGTGCGCTAGAAAAAGCGGAAAAGATGTCAGGCGCGAAAAATGACCTTATCGATATGGCGAAAGAGATCGCCCATGGGCACCATGAAAAATGGGATGGCTCTGGCTATCCTAACGGTTTACAAGGTGATGCTATACCGCTCAGCGCACGGTTAATGGCTGTCGCTGATGTTTATGACGCTCTGATTTGCCGACGCATCTATAAGGAGCCGATGCCTCACGCCGATGCGAAAGGGATTATTTTGGACGGAAGAGGAAGCCATTTTGACCCTGAAGTCATTGATGCCTTCTTGGCAATAGAAGAGCGCTTTATTTCGATTGCCCATGAATACGCCGACGATTGATATCTTGGTAAGCAACGTATTATTAAACAAAAAGATAAACGTATGAAGGTAACCTTTCGCCCCGCAAGTGACAGCGATTATCAATTTGCTTTTGATCTAAAAAAAGTCGCAGAAATGGATGGTATTACGGCGATATTTGGCTGGGATGAAGAGTTGCAGCAAGTGCTGCATCGCCAAGAATGGCATTCTGGTCTACCAACGATCATCTGCGCTGATGGCCAACCGATTGGCACTTATTTACTGCAGAGCAAGCATGAAACGCTCTACTTCTCACGCTTTTTTATTCTGCCAGATTTTCAAAATAGAGGGGTGGGTAGCCAAGTGTTACAACTGGTCGTCAACCAAGCCAATCTGACTCAATACCCATGTAAGCTCTGTTATTTGCAAGGTAGCCCCGTCGGTGCTTTGTATCAGCGATTTGGGTTTACGCACTACCAAATGGACGATGAGTTTTCTCATATGCATTTCATTCCAACGCCCAAAGGCCAATAGCTCAGTACCCTTTGTGCTATCTTAAATTAAGGTTAGCGATCGGCAAACAGCCCACGCGGCGAGAAAATAAGCTTCATCATTAACGCCAGCCCACCTGTAGCACAACAAAATGGTTACATTTGTTTATTCATATTCATTACTTATTGAATAAAATGCGTGAGCAATCTCTGATTAATGTCGTTTCATTTATAGGGTAAATGGTTGTGTGAACAAGGTTTCATCTTTTTTTAACGTTACGTTAGACAATATTTTCATTAACACCTTTGGATAGGAAACAGATATGTTGTATTTGGAATTTTTATTCCTGCTATTAATGCTCTATATAGGCTCACGCTACGGTGGTATTGGCCTTGGTGTGGTTTCTGGTATTGGCTTGGTCATTGAAGTTTTTGTCTTCAAAATGCCACCCACATCACCACCGATCACCGTCATGTTGATCATTCTTGCCGTTGTCACCTGTGCTTCAATACTCGAAGCGGCTGGCGGATTGAAATACATGCTGCAAGTGGCAGAACGTTTACTGCGTAAGAACCCGAAAAATGTCACTTTGATTGCACCGTTCGTCACTTACGCAATGACGTTTATGCTGGGTACTGGCCATGCGGTGTATTCCATCATGCCGATCATTGGTGATGTGGCATTGAAAAATGGGATCCGTCCTGAACGTCCAATGGCTGCGTCTTCTGTTGCTTCGCAAATCGCGATTACCGCTTCCCCAATCTCAGCGGCCGTTGTCTACTACCTTGCTCAATTGTCGAATATTCAACACGAGATCACCTTGCTCTCTATTTTGCTGGTCACTGTACCTGCGACCTTATTCGGTACGCTGTTGATGTCTTTGTACAGCTTGCGCCGCGGGAAAGAACTAGATGATGATCCTGAGTATCAAGAACGTCTGCAAGATCCAGTGTGGAAAGAGAAAATCCTAAACACAACCGCGACAACGCTGAATGAAACGTTACCCGCGGCAGCGCGCAATTCTGTGTTGATTTTCATTGGTGCGATATTAACCATAGTCGTGCTAGCGATGGTGCCAGAAACACGCACTATTGTTGAAGGCAGTAAACCGATCAGTATGGCGGTGGTTATCCAGATGATGATGCTCTGCTTTGGCGGTATCATTTTACTGGCAACCAAAACCGACCCACGAGATGTACCAAACGGTGTGGTATTCAAATCAGGTATGGTGGCGGCAATTGCCATCTTCGGTATCGCTTGGATGTCGGATACCTATTTCCAATACGCGATGCCGCAGTTTAAATCAGGCATTGTTGAGATGGTTACCGACCATCACTGGACCTTCGCGCTTGCACTATTCATTGTTTCTGTTGTGGTGAACTCACAAGCCGCAGTAGCGGTAATGATGCTACCTGTAGGACTCGGGCTAGGTTTAGAACCTGCGCTACTGGTGGGATTAATGCCCGCACTGTACGGATACTTCTTCATTCCAAACTATCCGTCAGATATTGCAACGGTCAACTTTGATACCACAGGAACCACCAAAATCGGTAAGTACTACTTCAACCACTCGTTCATGTCCGTCGGTTTAATTGGCGTCGTGAGTGCGTGCTGTTTAGGTTATGTGCTGAGCCAAATCATCATTGGTTAACCCACTGTAAATGCCCCAGACTGATACAGCGCTGGGGTGTGTTTACTGCTAAATAAAAAAGTGCACCCAACTGAGCCTGAAGCCGTTGGGTGCACTTTTTCTTTATTTAACTGCTCTTTTCTTTATTTAAACGTCATGCTTGATAATGTTGTTGTCCAATAAGAAGCCAACAATGTCAATCGACGCCATGCCATCAAAATTGAATTGGCTGGCAAGATCTTGCACCACAATGGTTTGATGTACGTTATTGTCCGTCAGAATTTCCAATTCCACATCCGTCGTGTTGGTCATCACTTTCGCTTCTATCTGATGAGAAGTGTGTAGCGAAACGAGCAGTTGATCCATGGGCAAATGTAAATCGGCCACAACATCAGTGAGATCGATCACATCACCTTCACCAGCGTTGAAATCAGTGATAGTGTCGGTTTGCTCATCAACAGTATCGGGCGTCCATTTAAATATGTCAGCGCCACTTCCCCCGGTTAAGATGTCGGCACCAAGCCCGCCAATCAAGGTATCATTTCCGCCACCACCCACTAAGGAGTCATCACCATCGCCACCTTCAAGGTGATCATGACCACTGCCTCCTAGCAACTGCGCTCCAACATTACCGGCGAGCAATTGCGCATCATCCCCGTTCGTTGATTGATCAATCGTGCTACCGTCAGGCAATACTTCAATCGCAATATCAATTGATGCAGAGGCTGCACGGCTACCATCCGTTTCTGTTGAGATAGCCGCTACCGACAGAGTGTGTTGCCCTAAATCGAGCCCGCTAACCTGTAATCCGTCGATAGCATCAGCGGAAACAATCCACACTCCGTTTTGCTCAGTCACGCTGCCCGAGCTACTGGAAAGCGTTGCGCCACTTGGCAGACTGTCGATCTCCAATGACAACACTTCATGGCTATCCGTTAATGCCGCGATTAACCCCAGCAATGCCATACCTTGAGCGCTGATACTTTGGCTAACATACGTCTGCTTCATATAATTAAAGCTCGGATCAAGGGTTAATATCGGCGTATTGGCTTTGGGCGTCACCGCAATACTGACGGTTTCTGTCTCTTCTAGCGCCATACCAGAAACATTGTCGGCATAAACACCACCATCATTGGCCTTAATTGTTAGATCAATATGGTCACTACCAATCGCGGTGGCATCAACAAAAATGCCGCTGGCGGGATCGCTGCTATTAAGTAGTGCGTTGATATCCGATAACGTGCCTTGTAGGACAAGTTCTCCAGCCAAATTGGTGCTCTGCGTGACAGAACTTAACGCGGGGATCACGGCACTGAGCAAACCTTCGCTCACGCTCAAAATCACCGTCATGGGGTCGTTGGCATGTGAGCCTGTATAATCGATATCACTCACACTCAAACCGGTGACCTTTTGCCCCGCCTCTTCATCAATCGTTGTGGTGACCGTAGCACTATCAATGGTGGGCGCATCATTGACCGCCTGAACATCAACTAAAACAGTAAACTCACGCGCAGGCCCCAAATGTTCCGTACCGTCCAGCCCTGTATCAACCGACTGTACTTTAATCGTCAGATCTCCCGCCCAAGTGTCCTTATGCCAATCACCAGAATTAAAAATCAGTTTATCTAAGCTTTGCGCATCGGCATTCAACAGCCATACGCCACCACCGATGTAAGTCCCCAGCGTGCCATCAAGCAATGCAATACTTGCTCCATCTGGCACCCCGGAAACTTCAATTCGCAACGTTTCTGGCGAGTTTTCACTATGGTTCGCACCGGCTGCAATGGAATCGGCTTTATCGATAATTTGCGCGTTGATATCAATTTCAATGTCAACGCCTTCATCGCCAGCGCCGTTAGTCACTGGTTCAACATCCACCACATCCCCAACGGGCGCAATATCCAATCTAAAGCTGCCGTTATGCTCTACAGGCACACCAAGCAAGGATTCTTGGGTAAAGACCTTGATGCCGATTTCCACTTCGCCACTAAAGTTCTTCGCAGGTTTCATCGCAATATCGGATAAATTGATCGAGGTTTGTGCTGGGTTGTTAATCTGAATGCTCCACTCACCACCACCATTATTTTTCACGGTATAGTCAGAAGAGAGAGAACTCACGACAAAATCCGTCGGCACCCCAGTAAGCTTGATCGACACAAATACCTCAGAGCCATCTGTATCGGTCAGATCAACGGTAAATTCAGAACCCGGTTTAGAAAGGACAATCCACTCATCTTCCAGACCGCTCACTTCAATATTGCTGCTACCACCACTGGAAATAATGACGTCGTCTACCACTGGCGTCACATCAAAACTTACTTGTGTGGTAAATGGCTTATCAGCATCAGTATTAGCCACACCCAACGCATTGGCATTGGTATCATCAAATTGCGTGATATCAGTCACTTTCCCCGCCACGGTAATGTTGACGGTGTTATCATCATCGCCAGTCGGATAATTGGGTGCGGGTTTGAAATAAACATTGTCTAATGCCGCAGGTAGCTGAGGCTGACTAAAAGTGATACTGGTACCGAGATCATTGCCTTGCGCATCAATAAAGGTTCCGATATTGGTTCCTTGTAGGGTTAAGGTGACTTCGCTCAGCACCTCTCGTCCTTCCGTAGCGCTATTGCGAATATCAGCAAGATCAATATCGAGCGAAAGATGAATAATACCATCTTCATAACCTATGCCGTCATTGGTCGGAACGTCGGACGAGCTTGAAGTCGGCTGATGATTTGCATCTAACCCAAGCGAACCTTCTACAGTCAATGTCGCTTTAGGGGTAATGTCATCATCTTGCGGTTGATGCGTTCCGGGAACATCGGCCACCGGAGAAACTGCCACTGGGATTTGCGTACTGAAGGTTTTTTCATCACCAGAAGCAGTGTCTGTCGTTACAAAAGTGATCGGCAAATTAAAGTCGCCCGCGTAATCTTCAGGCAGATGCAGTTGCAGATTTTCTAACCCTGAAATCGAGCCATCGGTATTCACGGTACCTTTGTATACATACAAGCCATCAACGAAATCAAAATGACCACCAGATAAACTTGCGCCCGCTGGTAGCACACTTTGCGCGATGACAATACTGAGCTCATCTTCTACACCATCAAAACCTGAAGCGCTCACCATCAATTTATCTTGGATTTGCTGACCTAAATTAATAGCGTTATCTTCGATGCCTAATACAATATCATCCGCATTGCCAACTAAAGTAATGTCAGCTGCTACCGTGTTGTTGCCCGTAGCAGTGAGCGGAAATTGTAAGGTGAGCTCTGATTGCACTTGTCGAACTACTTTGGCTTCAGAGCTATCTTCCCCTTGGTCATACACTTGGGCAAAAATGGTCACAGTGATGTCGTTATAACCATCACCATCAGGATCGTTACCACTACTCAATGTCAGGCCATTCGGTGCTTTTACACTGAAATTCTGCTCATCAACAATGGTCCATGAGCCATCCCCATTATTAATTGCACCAGTAATCAGTAGTTGATCAAGTACCTGTGGCGTAATATTGCTAAAACGCACCACCAGTTGGTCGACCACTTCTAATGATTGGTAACCTTCTGTCGATTGAGTGTCTGCATTATCAAAGCGTATAACGTTCGCATTAGGCTCGCCGCCGGCCGCATCATTAATAGTAAAGTAGATAGCACCAGAGGCATCTGCGACAGCTTTGTTTGTGACTACGCCGTTGTCTTCAACACGCAGTTGTCCATCAGCTTCAACTATCGGCCTTACCGTGATATCAACAGAGCCGTGAATGACTTTCGAAGCAATACCTTCTCCAGAATTGATTGCATCGACGTATTCGTTGTCTTGCTCTTTAACCACAATCTCAGTGCTCAAGGTAAAATCAGTACTGGAGTGCTCTGGTGGCTGAACTTGAACGTAACCAGTTGTCAGCACTTGCGCTGAGAAATCTTGATCGCTCTGTCCCAGTGCGGGGGTCAAAATGAGCTTGCCATCACTATCTAAGGTCGTGACAACACCATCGACGTAAATAGTACTACCTGCTGGGAAGCCAGAAAGTGTAACAGAGGCAACATATTCATCAGCATCAAGATGTTGTTCCTCTTCTGGCTGCCAATGAATATTAATGCGGCTGTCCTCGTTACCAAGCGAGTGTGATTGATAGTTGTCAACAACATCAATCACCGGTGCCACTTTAATGCGAATTTCCGACTCAATTTGACGCGTATGTCCATCATTTTCAGTAACGATGGTGGTCATTTTGATGTTGATGTTTTCGGTCGATGAATGAGATGGCTCAACTCGAATACCTGAATCAACCTGCGCTGAAGTTAGATTCGCCTGATAAATAGGTTGCTGCGCAGTATCGTAACCAACAAATACCAAGTTAATCACGCTACCAACACTGTCATACAGTTTGACACCATCTGGAATGTTCGATAGCAAAACGGTGATCGACTCAGAGCTGTCCGCTGGATTATCCGCAAGCTCACCGGATAACACACTAAAGCCAAAGCCAACGGATTGATTTTCATCAATCGTCGTTTCAATCACTTGCAGACCATTTTCACTAAATTCATTCCAAGTGTTAGTACTGTTTGAGTGAAAATCAATGGTTAGAATATCTGCTACGCCCTTAACTGAAACATTAACCGTCTTAACACCTAGCGAGATTTCATCTGTCACCGCACCCGTAGAAAGAGTAACGCTATCTTTAATGATGCCTTCAACAGAGAAGGTAAAATCAGCGTTGCTATGCAATGGGGGTAGCACTTCAACTTGGTCAAGATATTGTTCAGGAACTTCATAATAAGTATGACCATTGGCATCGGTTATTTGTGATATTTCGCTGGCTCCTGCTCCCAACCAAATCAGTGTGACACCTGTTTCTGAAAAATCAGAGAGACGCACATAGAGTGTTTCTGAACCATCAGAATCAACGGATCCGGCCATCGTAATGACTTCACTTAATAACAAGGGATCGTGATCTGTGGTGGGGTCAACGGTATTTTGCGTTGCGGCATTATCTTCAAAAACATTGACTCGATTGACAGAGAAGCTGCCCATGTCGGCAACAGGGCTAACATCTATCACGATTTCTTTCGTTTCTGATCGGGCGCTCTCTTTACCAACGTGAGCGTTATTTTGCTCGGTCGTGATCGCTGTAATATCAAGTTTGATCTGACCACTGAAGTTATCATTGGGGTCAACTTGTACTTGGTTAATGTTACTCGCACTAACAAGATAATAGTGACCTGAAGCATCCGAGCTCATTACAACCGGCGTACCATCGGCATAAACTAGCTGCGCCTCACCTTCACCTTGAGTAAAGCGGATCTCATACAGGATTGTTTCGGGGGTGCTGTTATCTTGTGTCTGCGCTAAAACATCGAGAGTAATATTGTCACTATCTTCTACTGCATCATAATGAAATTGGCTGCTTGAGTTCCAAGTCGCAATATCGGCAACACTTTCCACCTCAATGCGCAATTTCCCGTTCACATTATGATCATGCAGGCCATTATTCAAAACCTGCACAGTAATATTGAGTTGGAAGCCACCGTTAGCGCTGGCATAGTGACGGTCAGGCACAAAATACAAGTTTTCAATCTTAGCAACACTGCCTGTTAAGCTTTGCTCCACCGCATCTGCGGGCAAAACAAATCGTCCACTGACTAGCTCTAATTTGACATAAACATCCGAACTATTGAGATAGTAAAAATCGCCATGCGCGTTGCTGGCCGTGATTTTTACATCACCAATCGATTCATTGCGATCCAAATCATAAAGATTGATCTGCAAATCCACTTTAAGCGGTGAAGTATTTAAGCCGGATTGGTTATCTTGGCTATTAGTGATTTGATTGGGGTCGTTAAACAAAATAGTGACACCATCGCGTCCAGCGTCTTCAGCGCCAATAACATTAGCAACTGTGATAGTGGCATTTCTATCAAGAATATTGATGTTCAACTGTTCGGTTGAGACATCGCCATCAAAGTCTTGCGCAGTGACATCGACAGTAAATGAAATGGTCGGATCATCACCATGTTCAAGGCTAGCAACTGGTTTAAATGTCGCGTTACCGTTAGGCGTAATCGTCAGTGTGCCTAAATCACGCTCAACACCATTTTTTATTTCGACAACCGTGACCGTTTTTGTGATGCCGTTAAGTTCAATTTCATTAGCTAAGCTTACGCTGTTAGCCTCTCTAAATTGAATATCCCGACCCGCTTCATCAACGGCCACAAATTTAGTGATCGCACCATGATCTGCACCTTGAGTATCCGGTGAGGTATTGTTGTCTTGGCTAAATAAATTGACTGTCTTATTACCAGCACTCTCATAACGATCAATGGTTTTGTCATGCAAAGTCGGAATATCATCAACAATCGATATTGGCAAACTCGCTGACGCTGAAACATCGCCATCTCTATCAGTTGCGGTAATCGGAAGATCTAAAATATAACTATTTTCACCATTACCCGTCGGGTGGTCGATGGCTTTAAGCAGTTCAAATTGGTAACTATCGGCCGAGCCATTTAACGTGAGACGAAAAACCACATCCGTCGTATTCTTAATCACTGCCTCATAAACAGTGACACCATTACTGCTTGAAATTTGGATGATCTCTATCTCTTGACCACCGGACGCTAAATTCTCGACAGGCGTTACAAGATCCGATAATTGATAACTGACAATACCATCGGCCCCGTCAATCACATCAAAGTGCCCAGCAATAACGGTGCTGTCTGAACGATCAGAACCGATCGTGGCTAAGTCATCTTCATCCACGCTCTGTTCGCTACCGGTGCGAATGCCGACAATCGTTGGCTTGTCATCCACAATAGTGACAGGCAGTAGAATGTCAGAGGCGTCGCCATCATAGTCCGTCGCCACCACTTTGAAATTCACCAGTCGCTCATCGCTGCCTGCGGCGTGATCAATCGGACCTTGCAAAGTAAAACGGTAACTGCCATCTGCGTTAAGCACTAAGCTAAACACCGCATTGCCACTGGGTGTGGTGCTGGCTTGGTAGTGGTAGTTACCATTGGCATCGATTGTCGCCGCGCCCAAGATCACCGCTTCGCCTTGCGAGGTTAAGCCCGCAAGCGGGTTGCTGCTGGTATCCAACTGATAGCTCACCACCTTATCAGCGCTTTGAGTGGTAAACATTCCCTCAGCGAACAGCGGCTCTTTGCTACTGCCTGAGCCCAGCGCTAAATCGTCTTCGTCAACGCTGAGCGCTTGCACGCCGGTGATGATTGGCTGATCATCATGGATGGTGACGGGCAGCAGAATGTTGGCGCTGTCGCCATCATAATCGGTTGCCACTACCTTGAAATTTACCAGCAGCTCATCGCTCCCCTGCGCATGGTCAACAGGACCTTGCAGGGTAAAACGATAGCTACCATCCGCATTGAGCACCAAACTAAACACCGCATTGCCGCTCGGTGCAGCGCTAGCTTGATAGTAGTAGTTGCCGTCGGCATCGATTGTCGCCGCGCCCAAACTCACCGCTTCACCTTGCGAAGTTAGGCCTGCAAGCGGGTTACTGCTGGTATCCAACTGATAGCTCACCACCTTATCCGCGCTTTGAGTAGTAAAAACTCCCTCTGCAAACAACGGCTCTTTGCTGCTGTCTGAGCCTGACGCTAAATCATCTTCGTCAACGCTGAGCGCTTGCACGCCCGCGATGATTGGCTGATCATCATGAATGGTGACAGGCAGCAGAATGTTGGCGCTGTCGCCATCATAGTCAGTTGCAACCACCTTGAAATTCACCAGTAGCTCATCGCTCCCCTGCGTATGGTCAATTGGCCCTTGTAGGGTAAAACGATAACTGCCATCTGCGTTAAGCACTAAGCTAAATACCGTCTGACCGCTTGGGGTAGTACTTGCTTGATAGAGGTAGTTACCGTTGGCGTCAACTGTCGCCGCGCCCAATACCACACTTTCACCTTCAGAGGTTAACTCAGCGATGGGGTTGATGCTGGTATCAAGCTGATAACTCACTACCGTATCGGCCCCTTGGGTGGTGGTGAAATAGCCTTCGGCGAACAACGGCTCTTTGCTACTGTCTGAGCCTGACGCTAAATCGTCTTCGTCAACGCTGAGCGCATCCACGCCAATGATTTCAGGTTTATCGTCAATAATGTTGATTGGTAAACGCACACTTTCAGAGCTATCACCATCATAATCGGTTGCCAATACCGAAAGGTTGAGTAATAACTCATCACTATTGACTGGATGATCCAGCGCGCCTTGTAACGTAAACTGGTAACGACCGTCTGGGTTTAATATCAACTCAAAAATAGGCTGGCCATTGGCGCTCGCCTGATAGGTATAAACCCCGTTCAATGACGAGGAAGAGGCCAATTGCACCGCGACACCAGCCGAGGTTAACCCAGCCAATGGGTTAGCACTTAAATCCAACTGATAGCTTTCAATTTGATCAGAACCCAATTGGGTATCAAACTGTCCTGAAACGGTAATCGTCTGTGAAGCACTGGCATCCGAACCGATATTTGCCAAATTATCCTCATAAACGGACGTCGACGGTTCATCGGACATAACAGGGTTATTACCATCACCAATACTGATTGCGATAGAAATCGGCGAGCGAATAGGATTTCCACCCGCATCAGAACCGCTCACATCGAATTGAATCGCAATTTGATCATTAGCAAAAGAAACTAAGCCACCTCCCACGGAGGGAACATGGTCAATCGGTTGACTAATGGTCGTCACTATCTCTAAGTTGATGTCTTTACCGACAGACGTCGCCACTAAATCAATCCGTAGCACTTCACTGCCGTCAAGTTCACCGACAATATGGTTAGCCGTAGCATCATAACGAAAGCTTACTGATCGCCCAGCCGAAGTAATATCGCTATTCAGCTCTGACAATAGCGCAGCTAATGAAAGGGATTCAGGGACAAAAGAGGCGGCATCCAGTGGCAGATCTCCCGCCGCGATTAAAACATTTGCCGTCACTGATTGTGGATACGAATTTAGTGAGAGCGAACCTTCAACTAATGCCGCTGATAATGATTCACCCCCAGCGGTAAAACGCAACGGACTCAAATTCGTTTCAGTCAATGATTGCTGAGCATCACGCCCTGCAGTTTCGAAAAACGTACTCGCCAATACTTCTGCAAAATTGTAATCAATGGTGATGAAGCCAGCATTTGCAGAGCCTTCACCACCGGCTCCGGCGGCGGTTGCTTCAAGTATTTGGGTCGGGTCTTGGCCATCTAAAATGGCTTGTTGAATAGCGGCTATATTATCCGCATCAAAATTGGCCTCATTAAGTTGGGTGAGATCAGCGTTAATGTCGCCCGCGACAGGAAACTGGATCAGATCTATTGATGTATCGTGTTCTAACACAGTGTCACCAAAGCACGCGACGCAGTTTTGTTCGATCACCGCCACTTGCCCATTGATTAACAAAGTGACCGATGAATGATTAACCGTGATTAAGATTTCACCTTTCATCAAGGAGTCACCCACCGTCACTTGACGCGCGTTACCTTTGGCATCGACAGCAATAACATCCCCCACCACTTCACTTACTGACGCAGGCTGAACAACCACTTGTAAATCCATAAGGCCCCCAAATACTTCTCGACGATGAGATAGATGAAAAAACGAGCAGTAAACTAATTGTTAGTTTAGTCGCAATTGATTATGCAATTTTATATTTCTGTAGATTACATTTTAATCTAATTGTGCGTTAAAGGCTCACCAGCGTCAAAATGGAGTCGCGCTAGGCACTAACCCCATAAAAAAACACTATCGACTTGTATATTAAGAAAATTATGAAATTGGAAATGAGCAACAAAGCCTTTGAAAAACAGATAACTGCTCTTTCATCTCACTTTTGAGACAAGACTCTAGGTTACGTTTAGAAATTAATTACTTATAGTAATCAACATAAAAGCAATACTGATTTTTACTGGTAATAACCTATGAGCACTGTCTGTAATGCAAAACAATGACAGTTCACCGAGCAAATTTAGCGTTGCAAAAGAGATACTTTCGGCAAAGATAAACGCATTTATTCCTATTCTGGGTATTTTCTTATTTGTGTTTACTTTCGCGATAGTTAAAAACTTTTATGACACTAACCGGCAGGCAACCCGCTTCGGTGAACAAGCCATTACACAACTGGAACATCACATCAATCAAACGTCAGATGAACTGAACCAGTTAAGTAAAAACATTTCAAAGCACTGCCAAAGAGAAGACATCATTGCTCTGAGGAGCTATGTATTTCGCTCGAAAATGGTCAAAGAAGTGGGCATGTACAACGCTCACGGGACTATTTTTTGCACCAGCAATGAAGGCCATACCACCATTCATTTGTACAAACATATTCTTGACAGGCTTAAACAATCTCCAACGAATACGACCATTTCATTAACAAAATCTCGCAGTAAAGAGCAAACATTTTTTGTCTATGCTTCACAGCCAGATATGAGCGGCCTCAATGCACTGATGCCTCCAGAACAGTTTATGAACCTAGTCGCTCCTAAACTTGCCAAATGGCACTACGGCTATCAGGTCAATGTGTTAAGCCAAAGTATTCGCAGTGATCAGGAAGAGATCGATTCTGCTCATACTAGCTTTCTCTTTAAATCCGAGCATTACCCACTCTCAATTCAGATCTACTTAAATAACGGATCTTATGCTTACCATTTTCTCGATAACTTATGGCTTGTCTTGCTTACAGCAAGTATTATCTCTTTGATTTATCTTGCTTATCACAACTATTACCTCAGCCGAAACACCTTAGAAGTCTCTTTGAGAGAGGCAATATCAAACCATCAGTTGGAACTCTATTTACAACCGATCGTCGATATTACCGAAAATAGAATTGTTGGTAGCGAAGCACTACTGCGCTGGAATGAACCCTCTCAAGGCTATATTTCACCCACCATTTTTATCCCGTTGTCAGAGCGTATTGGCGTGATTCACCAAATCACCTACCGTGTGTTGAAATTGGTGACAGAATGTGTGGAGCAGCACAAACATGCGTTGCACGATCAATACATCAGCATCAACATCAGCCGGTTATTGATCATTGATAATTACTTTATGGATTACATGAAACGCTACGCGACAAAACACCCAGCGATTGTTCCACGACTTCTGCTAGAGATCACCGAGGACAACCATTTCAACGTGGACGAGTTGAAGTTAGCCATGGAAAACTTACAGCGACTGAAACAACTAGGCTTTAAAATCGCGATTGACGATTTTGGCACTGGCTACTCGGGTTTAAATTTTATCCACCAACACGACTTCCACACTCTCAAAATTGATCAAGTTTTTATTAAAAGCTTGCATCAAAATTCAGCCATTACTTCGGTGTTAGTGTCGATGATTAAACTAGCAAAGCAATTGAACATGCGGCTGATTGCTGAGGGCGTTGAGAACCAAGATCAGGTGAGAGAATTAGAGCTGTTGGGTGTACGTTACATCCAAGGTTTTTATTATTCTGAACCTATGTCTGTAGAGGCGTTCTTCCGATTCACCCTGTCCGCCAAGCAGATCGCACACCGCTAATCACGCGATCAATCGAACGACGGTTTAAATTCAGTTACGACTTAAATTGAGCTTGCAGTGCACGGCTGACGGGTAACTTATCATGACCAATCAAGACGTACATTTTACCCGTGAACTCTTTTTTCACTTTATCTATCTTGGCAACATTCACTGCCGTTGAACGGTGGATTTGCCAAAACTGATTCGGGTCAAGCTGCTGCAGCAACTCTTTCAATGAACTGCGCAGTAAGAACTCCTGCACTCCAGAATCACTCTTTACGTATATGGATAAATATTTGTCTTCGGCTTTAGCGTACAACATATCCGCCACCGAAATCAGGTGAATATCTTCACCTTTTTGAACTTTTAACCAGCTTAAAAACGACGGCGATGCCTGTTGGCTTATATGCTGTATCTGCTGTAAAAGGGTTTGCAAATCAGGTAATTGTCGCTCAGAAGAATGCTCGGCTAATCTTAGCTGCAACTTAGTACAGCACTGCACTAAACGCGCTTCAGAAAGCGGTTTCAATAAATAATCCGCCGCATTGGCTTCAAAAGCTTGAATGGCATACTCATCATAGGCGGTGATAAATACAATCAGTGGTGGCTTTGCCAAACCAGCCAATTGCCTAGCGAGCGACATACCATCCATTTCTGGCATTCGAATATCAATAAAAGCCACCTCAGGCTGATGCTGCTCAATCATGGACAATGCCACACGTCCATTTTCGGCTTGCGCGACAATATCGAGCTCTGGCCACACTTCTCCTAATGCACGGTTTAAATGATGCCGCAATAACGGTTCATCATCAGCAATAATAGCGGTCGCAGAGACAGTACTCATGTGGCACTTCCTTGTAGTTGGTCCAACAATAGCCGCTTTATTCTAATCGTTGCCGTCACGCCAGCATCATGATTTTGGGCAATAGTGAGACACGCATCATCAGCGAATAGGCCGCTTAAGCGCTGGCGAATATTATCCAACGCAATACCATGTCCTGCTGAAAGAGCACTCGGCTGTAATCCAATGCCACTGTCACAGACACTGACTTCAAACCACTCGTCATAAATTTCACTTTTGATGGTCACTTTTCCCCCCGCGGCTTTAGGCTCAATACCATGGCTAACAGCATTCTCAACCAAAGGTTGTAACAGCATCGGCGGCAAAGGAATGTCATCCGCTGCGCCAGGCATTGCAATCTCATAATCCAGCCGATCACCTAAACGAATTTTTTGAATACCCAAATACGCATCGACTAAATGTAACTCTTCACGTAGCGTTGTGGTGCGATTGCGGTTACTACGCAGCGACCCACGCAATAAGTCGGTTAGTTTTTCGAGCATCATTTGCGCTTTATAAGGCTCAGAGCCAATCAACACGCTGATATTGGCAAGCGTATTAAATAAGAAATGGGGTTCAATTTGACTTTGTAACTGCTGCAACTGGCTCAAAATCAAGGCTTTCTCTTGTTCAGATTGACGCCGTTTGGAGGCTTCTAGCGCTTTTTCAGCAATCAGCTTTTGTTCATGCGCGTAGAAGTAGAAAAAGCAAACGCCAGTAAAAACGAAACCGAGAAAAATCACCGGTTTCATTGCTGAAAAATGACTAAAGTGCGCGTATTTACTAAGCCATAAATAAGCGTGTAACGTACCGAAAATCATCGACCCCGTGAGCGAAAAAACGTTCACTAAGCGTGCGGACAACTGCGGTGCGAAGCGACTCAATAAGTGAGCAATAGCCACAGCGCTGTAACCGTAGCCAAAGCTTATTGCTAAGTGCAACGTGATGTCACTGGGCCAAATGGCCTGAGTGGTAAAGGCGATCACCACACAAAACAGCGAAGTAAATAACAAGCTTTTGGCAAGATTTCGAATCTCAACTTTCTCGCACATTAGAATTTCCCTTTCATATTTAATAGAATCATATGCTTATCTGGTAAGTTTGCATATGTAGAGTCAGCAGGCCCAGTCATAAAACGTGCGGCCAGTTCGATTTCGATAGAGGCTGTACCCGAATCGTACACTGAGTAATTGAGCCATTGGGTAGCGATCACGCCGCCATCTTGCGGTGCAATCAGCACATCAAGTGTCGGCACTAAGCCTTGCAACCATTCAATACTCTGGCTCCACGGCCAATGACGCCAAGCTTGGCTATCTAACGAAGCATGCAACATCACATTATGCTGCACGAGATTCACTTGGTTATAGCCTTGTGCGTAAGACCAACCTAACGCTTGATTATGCTGATAACGAACCGAATCCGCGTTGGTCTGCGCTTGTTGCCACTGCTCTTTTCCCCAACTGCGACTGTCGAACCAATATTCTGCAATGACGCTTTGCCCATCACTTCCCGACCAGTTGAACCCTACCAGTGCCTGATAGCCTTGCGTTCGTGATTCAAGAGCCATGAGCGATTCAATCTCTTGTTGTTGAGAGTAAACTGCTTGAGCCAACGCGCTGGGCTGTTGGTACGCCAAATAGTGACGCTGATAGAGCGCTGATGCATGCACTTCCCATGCGTCAGTGAGCACAGTAACAAACGAGCTACCCAGCACGCCGCGTCGAACGTCATCATAACAAGCAATCGCCTGCCATTCGGCATTGCCCATCAACTGATAACGCCTTACGCCCGCCCCTTGTTGTTCGGTCATTTGTTGTAACTCGCTGCCTTGCTGCTCTGTCCAAGAGGAATCTGTATAAAAAAGCGTCCATTCACCTTGCTGATCATAATAAGAAGCAGAGAGCGTTCCGGCCCCCTCTTCTACCTGAATACCGACCGGATTGCGGCGATAAGGTTGAAAGAGATCAAGCGGACGATAACCGTAGCCCACTCCCCAATCCAAGCGCACTTTTCCTAGTGTCAGCTCAAACGGCACATCAGCCAACACTAGGCTGCCTTGCCAAAACAGTTCTTGTAGAATGAACTCGCTGTCGGCGTGCTGCTGTGCATCGCTACTCCACAAGGCGTTTTGTTTGATAGCTACTAGACCCAACCAGCCATGCCACCTCATTTCTACATCCAATAACGCCTCAATCTGCTGCGTATCGCGCGCTTGATTACTAGGAAAAAAAAGGCTGTCGCGATGCGCCGTGGTGGATGCGCTCATTACCCAATCCCAATCAAAACTGGGGGCTTCTGCCCGCGCAGCTAAGCTCAATACGCTAGTTAAAAAAGCGAACGCAACACGCTTCATCTCATAACTCCGATAAACTGTTACGAGTCAGATAGGCGGGGTTGTAATATTTTTCATCTAGCTCCATGGGCTCGATGTGTTGATACTCAACCACCGTTTTTTTGGTCGGTTGAATTTGATCAAGCAGCGTCATACTGGTTACGCGCATTCGTCCCTCTTTTTCACCAGCGCGAAACCAAGCCTGCTTGGCCAGTTTTCCAGAGCGTAAATACAAAGAAGCTTTGATTGGGAAATCGTTCTCTTTATCCAACCATAAGATAATTTGCTGGTAGTTCGCCCCTTCTGTGACAGCCAGTAATGACAACTTATGCGTCAGGTAAGGTTGACCACTGGGTGTTTCTATCTGCTCTTCACCCATCAATTGACTTTGGTAATCCTCGCTCCACGTCAGTGTTGAAATATCGCCCACCGAAGCCTCACCAAGCAGTTTTTGCATTGGCGTAATACGAATAGGGCGGCGGCTTTTGGGCATCAACAACCAGTAGTTTTCATCGAGCATCAGCATTTTTTGCCCCGCTTCAACGGAGGATTTGAACACCACTAACGAGTCGCGATTGGCTTTGGTATACACGTGATATTGACGCGTTTTATCGAGCTCACCACGTTCATAAAGCGACACCAAGGAGACGACTTTGGCCGCGCTGTAACCAAGGCGATATTGGTCGGCGTTTTTGGTCATTTGCCCAGCATCCAGCGCCGCCCAGCCAGCGGCCGAGTAGCCACCGCTAAGCGTGATCAGTAATAACATCATCCATTTATACATAAGCCAATGCCTCCGTGATTGGCTTGTTGACTCCTTTGCGTGCCGACAACCAAGCCGCTGCAATACAAATGCTCAGTACGCCAAACGCACTCAGCAGAACCAATTCCCATGAAAAATAAATATGCAAAGGATACCCTTCCGTGCGTCCCGGTGGCGGTGGCATTTGCACATCGACTACCATCAATAACACGCTTGTTAGGGCATTGAACGCCGCACCCACCAGCGTGCCTAAAATGGCTAGCAGTACGGCTTCGCGTATGAAGCTGGCGACGATTTCATTCGGGTAAGTGCCAAGCGCCGACAGCGTTCCGATTTCACGGGTTCTCTCCGTGACCGACATGGTTAAGGTGTTAAATAGTGCGACGAAGACCACCAACCCCATCACCAACCCCATGATGCCGAAGATGCGATCGTAAAGATCTTTTACTTTTTGATAAAAAAACGCGCGCTGCTGCCAAGGCGTCACTTGAATCGCTTGGCGAAGGCTCATTAATGACAGTTTGTTTTCAACCCAATGCCGCATGGTTTCTGTCTGTTCGGTGCTGAACAAAAACAGCGATAAGGTGCTCACTTTATTCGAAGCTAACAGCTCAGAGGCCGATTGAATGTGCAGATATAATTGGCGTTTATCCAATTCAGGCACACCCGTGGAATAGATGCCGTGCACTTTGAAATCAACCGCGTTGAGCGCGCCATCAGCGGTACTGGTCAGTAAAGTAACCCAGTCTCCAATCGACACGTTTAAGTTTTTGGCGAGATCCACCGCCAGCATCACTTCCGGCTCACTCGCATCAAATCGAGGGGAGTCAATATTGGACAAGGTTTTGCCTTGGCGAACGTCCAAAAATGGCCCTTTCATATCAAACTCTTTATGGTTAACGCCGGAACCGACAAAAATGGTCGATTTGCTACCGTTAGAGACCAACCCGCTAAACTCAATGCGTGGCTGAATGCCTCGTATCCGCTTATCGTCGATTAATCGCTCAACAATCAACGCACTGTCGGCAATCCCATTAGCCAGTGGCGACTCTTCATCTTGCTCAAAAAAGCCCGGTTGGCTGAGCGTTAAATGCCCGGTGTCGCGCGCAGTGGATTCGCGTAGTGCTTGGTAAGTGTAAAGGCCAAATCCTCCGGCGCTGGTCAATGCGAAAACCGCAATGGCAATGATCAATACCGAAAGCAGGCTGCGGCGGCGATTGCGCAATAAGTTCAGCGCCGCCATACGCCATTCCATAGAAATCAGCTTGCCCATTTCATCGCCTCCTGAATCACTTTACCATCTACAAGCTGCAAGGTTCGGTCGCAGCGGTTGGCCATGCGCGCGTCGTGCGTAGCCACAATAAAAGTGGTGCCCATTTCGTGTCCAAGGCTTTTCATGATGTCGATCACCACATTGGCGGTATGGCTGTCTAAACTGGCGGTCGGTTCGTCGGCAATCACCATTTCAGGGTTATGGATCAGCGCGCGCGCAATGGCTACGCGCTGTTGCTGGCCGCCTGAAAGGTGATCCGGCCGGTGGTGAGCCAGCGTTTCTAACCCCACTTTGGCCAGCATAGTGCGCGTTAAAGTACGCTGATCGCGCAGGCTGTAGCCGTTTAGCATCAATGGGTAAGCAATATTTTCCGCCGCTGTCATCACCGGAACTAAGTTGAATTTTTGGAAAACGAAGCCTAATTTTTTGCGGCGCAGCGCCGCCGCCTCTCTTGGATCGGTTGGGTAAGGGTAACCCGCCAGTTCAATGTCACCTTGGTAATCTTGATCAAGCAGCCCTAAGATATTGAGCAAAGTGCTTTTTCCCGAACCTGACGGGCCGCACAGCGCTAGCATTTCACCTTGTTTGACTTCGCCATTCACCGCGCTCAACGCCAGTAGCGGCTGCATGCCTAATTGATAGGTTTTACTGATCTGTTCAAATCGTAGCATTTTGTTGCCCTCCCTCATTCGCTTTTCAATTCATGCGTTTTTTCAGTCAATCCGTTTTCAATCAACGCATTTGTAATCAAAGCCTTGGCTTGGATGATTTGCGGATGCTCCGCTGGCTGGTTGTCAACTTGCTTACCTTGCTTCTGATGAGTTTGCATCTGGGCAAGCCATTGCTCTGCTTGAGGAATGTCGTTGGCACGAAGGGCGGCTTGAATGGCGTATCGATAAACCCAAGCAGTGGCGGCAAAAGGTTGTGCAGTTAATTCGGGTTCAACAAGAAGGTCGAGATACAAATCATAACCACGCTCAAAATGGTTGAACATATCGGGCAGTGAGGTGTAAGTCGCGGCCGAAACCGCGCGCGTTAAATAGCTATCCGGCAGCCCCATGACGCGCTCTTGTTCAGCAAGCGGCTGCGGGTGATTGCTGAGTAAAGTCAGGCCTTTGTCTATGGTGGCCAAGCCCTCTTCGACGTATCTCATCTTATTCCAAGGCATGAATGCATCACGCCCTTGCAGGGTTTGTGCACTGCCCAGATAAGCTAAGCTGAGCGGTTTGGCCCCTTGCTGTTTAATCAACTGCTCTAGTTGGTGAAGCACAAGATCCACTTTGTCACTGTCGCCTTCGGCCGCTTGGTTGTACTGCATAATTAAAGCGTCGCTTGGATTAGCTTGAACAGCCGTGATGCTTAGCAGCAACCCGACACTGAGTAGCAGGTTGCGAAGTGAGCGTGAATAAGAAAATGTCGTCATCATGATGGTCCCTTTCATTCGTTGGTGATGAAATTTGCTTGATGACGACAGATTACGCAGCAAATAGGCCAGATGCGCCACTTTGCGATAAAGGGGGATTATGCAGCGTTAATGGCTGGCTGGATGACGTGAATGGGAAGTAGACAAAAAAACCAGCCACTGAGGGCTGGTTGGGAGAGAGATTAAAACCTAATCGTAATACTGAAATAATAGCAATACGAAAAGCGTATCGCGGGGCAAAAACATCTGTTTTCAAAAGCATCTGTTCTAAAAAGCACCTGTTCCAAAAAACATCCGCTCTATGGCACGCCATGCCCTTTGGCGGCGACCCAAACCCGATACCACTGCTCGCGGGTCAGCTCTAAATCAAGCGCAGCAATTGCCGCTTTGACGCGGTCAATCTTACCAGAGCCAATAATCGGCAGCGGCTTAGAAGGCAGACGCAGTACCCAAGCGTAAATAACCTGATCAATACTGTCTGCGCCGATCTCTTGGGCGATCGCTTCTAGCTCACTGCGCACACGTTGGGCTTGTTCAGTCTGACCGTTAAAAATCTCGCCGCCAGCTAAACAAGACCAAGCCATTGGGCGAATGCGCTGCGTTTGCAAATGATCCAAAGTGCCATCGTGCACCACATCGAAATTGAGCGGGTTCATCTCCACTTGGTTGGTCACTAACGGTTTACCTAGGCGAGATTGCAGCAGTTCAAACTGGCGCGGGCTGAAGTTCGACACACCAAAGTGCTTCACTTTGCCCACTTTGCGCAGTTCAGAAAACGCTTCGGCGACTTCATCGGCATCCATCAAGGCATCTGGGCGGTGGATCAACAGCAGATCGATTTCGCTCACACCAAGTCGTTCCAGCGAATTATTGACCGACTGATAGATATGCGCAGAACTGGTATCGTAGTGGTTTATCTTACGCTGCGGCGTTTTTTCGCCACACAAATTGATGTCGCACTTAGTGACGATTTGGATCTGCTCGCGCAGCGCGGGCTCCAGTGCTAAGGCTTCACCAAACAGTTTCTCGCACTGGTAGTTACCGTAAATATCCGCATGGTCAACCGTGCTAATGCCCAATTCAATGTGCTGTTTTAAAAACGTTAAACGCTGTTGTGGCGTCATGCCCCAATCTGCCAAACGCCAGTAACCTTGTACTAGCTCTGAAAAATCTGGCCCTTGCGGCGCGATTGTTACTTTAGCAACCATTGGTTGTCTCCTTTGACTTAATTGCCGTCATCCTAAGCAGGTTTCGATGACGGCTCAATGAATCTACCGAATAAGTTAAGATTACGCGCCGAAGTTGTGAGATTCACTACACGTTGACAATTTATATCGCTGGAAAATTCATCGCTTCTACGCCCCCAAGCCATGTTTTGTGATCAACGCCAAATTCTTAAGGCTTAGGCACAAGAATGATGTCAACTTCTCTCTCTGCTTTTATTGTTAGCGATGAAGCACCTCGCCCTACAGCGACTGACGATAATGCAAAAACGAATCACCCTAACCCATGAAGGCCAAGGATAGAGCATGAAATTCTCCACGTTAACACTCGCACTTTGCGCTGCCGCGCCTGTTGTGTTTGCCGCGCCCAATCTGACCATTTCGACCACCACGACTAGCCGCGACTTTCCGCTGGATGCGAAAACGCCTTTAGTCATTCCCTTGACCAAAGAAAGCTACACAATAAAAGTGTCAGGGATTGAGGGCCAGTGCAGCGCGCCAGCTCAGCAGAGCATCAAATTCAACGCGCCCATTGCTCTCAATTGTGGGCAAGAAACCGAACTGCCGCTGACGATACGTTTCACTGGCGATTACGCCTTCGCTTATGATGACGAGCAGCAGACCTTAACCTTTGTCCGCCAAGCCAAAAAATCCACTACTAGCAAATTTAAACGGCCGATACCGAGTGTTTCGTGCGAGCAGTACCAAGGCGGCGAAGTGACCTTACAACTGGGCAATACGTTCCCCGATGGCACACGACTAAAAGAGACATTTACCGGCCAAATCCTCAGCGTGAAAAATAGCCAAGTCACCTTAATGCCGTCACCAACCAGTGGTGGATTGGTGCTGCTTGCCCCCGCAACGGATGCCGCCAGCGAACCCTTTACCTACCGCAATGCCACGATTTACTTTGTGATGGTGGACAGATTCAACAATGGTGACCCAAGTAACGACAATAGCTATGGCCGTAAAAAAGATGGCAAAGAAGAAGTGGGCACTTTCCACGGTGGCGACCTAAAAGGTGTGATTGCCAAACTCGATTACATCAAAAGCTTAGGCACCGACGCGATTTGGCTTTCGCCGATTGTGGAACAGGTGCACGGTTTTGTCGGCGGTGGTGACAGTGGCTCGTTCCCTTTTTATGCCTATCACGGTTACTGGACGCGTGATTTTACCAAGATCGATCAAAATTTTGGTGATGAGGAGGATCTCAAAAAACTGGTCACTGAAGCGCATAAACGAGGCATAAAAATCTTGCTCGATGCGGTGCTCAACCATTCCGGCTACGCCACCTTGGCTGACCTGCAATTTGATCAGATTGAGGTGGTTAATCCCCAAAATTTACCGCAAAAATGGGTTGATTGGATGCCGAAAGCTGAAGAAAACTGGCACAGCTACAATCAATCCATTGATTATCAAAGCGCCAACTGGTCGCAGTGGTGGGGCAAGGATTGGGTTCGCGCTGGGTTGCCCGGCTACCAGAAACCCGGATCTAGCGATATCACGATGACGCTGGCCGGCTTACCGGATTTCCGCACTGAATCAACACAAGCGGTGACGCCGCCGCAGTGGCTACTTAATAACCCCGGCACTCGCGTGGTAGCGCGCGAACAGTATAGCGTTGCCGATTACTTAATTGAGTGGCAAACCGATTGGGTAAAACGCTTTGGTATTGATGGTTACCGCGTCGACACCGTAAAACATGTGGAAGGCGAGGTATGGCGACGCTTAAAAAGCGAGGCATCACGCAGTTTAGATGCTTGGCGTGAGCTAAACGGGCAGCAAGGGCAACCCTTTTGGATGATGGGCGAAGTATGGGGCCATTCAGCTTACCGCAGCCCCTATTTTGATGATGGCTTTGATGCACTGATCAACTTTGATATGCAAAAAAGAGTCGATAAAGGCGCAGCCTGCTTAAGCCAAATGGCGATGGTGTACCGCGACTACGCGCAAACGCTAGCGAAATACCCAGATTTTACCCCCGTGAGCTACCTCTCTTCTCACGATACCGAGCTGTTTTTTAGCCGTTTTAATTCCTTTGAAATGCAGCGTAATGCCGCCAATGCATTGCTTCTCGCACCGGGTGCGGTGCAAATTTACTACGGTGATGAAGTCGCACGTCAAGTTGGTCCTTACGCCGATGATTTTCACCAAGGCACGCGTTCTGACATGGTGTGGTCACTGGATGAAGAGCGACAAGCGCTACTGAAGCATTGGCAAACGCTAGGCCAATTTCGTCAATCGCACCCTGCCATTGGCGCAGGTATTCATCATGAGATTGAACAGCAAAATGCCTATCTGTTCTCTAGAACGTTAAATAATGACCGTGTCGTTATTGCTTTTGTTGGCCGTTAAACCCACCACAGAGGTAGTTGCACACACCATAGTGACTGCCTCTGTTTCTTCACCATTTTTTTGGTCAAATAATTTAAACTCACCCACCAAAACATCAATATTATGAACGTGTTGAAGCATAAAAATTAACTTTAGCACAAGCTAAACCAATTACCCTGCCAAATAAGCACAACTCTACTGGTCATACCAAAACTGTCAACTTTTCATTTGATTTACAAATACTTACACACTATCATTCGCCGCTAATTGAAATAAAGACATCATTTTCTTTGACATATCAACAACACAAAATTAACATCTCGCATTGCAATGCCATTACCATAACAAGGCCTTAGGAGGTCGAGAATGATCATCAAACCCCGCACGCTACTCGCGCTATCAATATTGACAGCGTTTAATGTTCACTCTGCAGGCTTCCAAGTGGCAGAGCATTCAGCCTCAGGGCTAGGACGTGCTTTCTCTGGTGAAGGAGCGGTGGCCGATAACGCGAGTGTGATTGCTCACAACCCCGCAGCCATGACACGGTTTGATACGACGCAGTTTTCTGGTGCACTGTCCATCGTTGACCCAGAGGTTGATGTATATGATGTGAAAAACCAACAGAAAATGAACGATGTTGCGCCACTGCAAGTCGTTCCCGCGGCTTACTACGTCAGTCCAATCAATGAAAAATGGGCTTGGGGGATGGGAATATTCACTACTTACGGCGTAGCTACAGACTACCCGAATGATATTTATGCAGGCGATCTTGCAGGCGATACTTCTCTTCTTTCTGTCAATTTAAACCCGAATATTGCCTACCGTGTTAACGAACAGCTTAGTCTCGCTGCGGGTATTAACCTCGTCTATGCCGAAGCAAAACTGACACGACATAAAGGTGCTTTAGCCGTATTTACTGGCGGCTCTGCCTCTGACAACCTAGTCGGAATGACTGGCGAAACCATAGCTTTGGGCTGGAACATAGGTAGCTTATATGAGTTCAACCAAAACCACCGTGTCGGTTTTGCTTACCGCTCTGCTGTTGATCTGGATTTTGATGATGGTGAGTTTTCAAGCTATAGCTCAGGTGTTGCAACAAACGCTGTTGTTGAAGGACGTTTAAAAATCACGCTACCTGCGATGTGGGAAGTTTCCGCATTTCACCAACTCACGGATAGCGTGGCGTTGCATTACGGGTACCAACGTACCGACTGGAGTTCATTCAAAGAGTTAAAGGCAACATCATCACAATGTACCAACGGAGAGTGTTTTTATAAGTCTGAAAAGTATGAAGACAGTGGCCGTTGGTCATTGGGTTCAACTTATCAATTAAACTCGACTTGGACATTACGCGCCGGTTTTGCTTTTGATGAACAAGCTGGCGAAGCCACATTGAGTATTCCAGATAGCGACCGTTATTGGTATTCAGCGGGCGTGAGCTACGTGATCAGCGACTCGCTATCCATTGATGCGGGTTTTGCACTGGTGAAAAGTAAAAACGGCACGTTTACCGAAACCAACAAACTCAATGAAACATTGACGTTTGAATCGCAAGGGACTGCTTACCTTAGCGCTATTCAACTTAACTACACATTCAACTAAACTCAGGGATAAGTCATGCTTAAAACAACATTCAAAATATCGCTGCTCTGCTCTGCGTTATGGTTAGTCGGTTGTGGTGATGAAACGAGCAGTTCGGGAGCAAGCACAACACCCACTTACGAAGCCTACATTCAAGACGCGTTAACACGCGACACCAGCATAAAGTTCACGCTCAGTGGCGCAAACGCAAACGTACCACTGCCCTCTTTTGCACTCATGAATGCCAAAGACGGCACGTTAGAAATTCCAACCAAGGGTGATGACGCCTTAACCAATCCAGTCGCCGCTATGGGTACTATGGATGGTTGGTCAACATCAATGCCACTGTTTTTAGACTTTGAAGGCGTAGGATTGGCTGACGGTCTTATCTCTAACGGTATTTATTTAATTGAGCTGACCGACAGTATGATTGGCAGCCCAACGGTTAAAAATGTGCTGACATTGAACACCAACTTTACTGCCATCGCCAGTGCCAGCAGCGATAAAATTGCAATCGTACCAAACAAAGCGCTCAACCCTGCCAGTGAATATATTTTAGCCGTGACAGATGAGATTACCGATGTAAATGGCAATATTGCAGGCACATCCAGCAGCTACGCCGCGTTGAAGTCCAAAGTGAAAATCTATACCGATGATAAGCTAGGGGCATTACAAAAAGTGACCCAAGGCGTGGAAAGCATTTTCGCTTTGACAGGGGTGGATCAAACCAAGATTATTTATTCAACTTGGTTTAGTACTCAATCTGTTGGTCAGACACTTTACAGTGTGAAAGGCGCCACCGCCGCAGGCCTTGCAACGACAGACATTGGCAATATTTGGAAGCAAGGTGCGAACCCAAACAACCTTAATTTGAGCGCCGCTTACACCATGAGCTTTGGTGCTACAACCGATTTTGTAACCGCACTTGATAACGATGCAAATTTTCAAACTTACATTGGCGCAGAAAAAACAACCGCTAAAGCGTTTATTAAAAATGAATACACCAGCAGTTATCACGTTAATGTCACGACTGGAACGGTTAAGCTCCCTTATTATTTAGAGAAAGGAAGCAACTGGAACTCACAGCCGTTTGAATCAGCAATGCCAAGTTTGGCCTTGATTAAAAATGCTTTGGCAGATGACAATGAAAAAGCCACCATCGCCAATCAGCTCATTGCTAACAATATCGACGTGACTCAACTAGCAACCAGCCCAAGTGAACAGCTTAAACTGGTGGGTTTGACCCTCACAAAGTCTGATGGCAGCCCACTCGATCCTCAGCGCATCATTACACGCTATAGCCCTGTACCTAAGGTGAAATCGTTAGAAGACGTTGATTTCTTACTGTTTACTCCTAACGCGGGAACAAACTGGCCGATCGTGATTTACCAACACGGTATAACTTCTGTTAAAGAAGATGCGTACTTCACAGCAGCACAGTTAGCCAATGCTGGTATCGCCGTGATTGCCATTGATCAGCCACTGCATGGTGCTCGCAGTTTAGATGCACAGCGCTCAGCTAATGCTGATATTCTAGCGTACCTCAATTTGAACAACTTGGCCGTCGCTCGTGACAACACGCGTCAGAGTATCTTAGATATCATGGGGCTGCGTGCGGCCATTACTTACTCACAAAGTGCAGGGTTGTTTGTTGGTTCTCAATTAGCAAACGCAGCCAATACCGCGGCGATGCCACCAAAATTCCTTGGCCACTCATTGGGAGGAATCGTCGGCTTAAGCGCTGTCGCGAACGCGAACCGCACTATCGGTGATGCTAGTGGTGATGCGCTGTATAAATTCTCTGGAATGGCCATTGCAAACTCAGGTGGTCAAATCGGTAACTTGTTAATGGGTTCAGCAAACTATGGCCCACTCATTAAGCATAATCTCGCCTTAAGTGCGAGCCCCAAATACAAAGCATTCGCCGACCAATACTGTCCAGGGTTAACAGAGAAAGTTTGCTACACCACGTTTGAAAACACAGCCTCTGCCTCAGACAAAGCGGCACTGCAAAGTCAGTTGGATCAATTTACCTACGCGACTCAAACCTTGCTCGATACTATGGATCCATACACAAACGCAAGTTACCTAATCAGTGGTGGAACCGCGACAATCCCTACTTATTTGCTGCAAGTGGCGGGAGACGAGAGTGTGCCTAACAATGTCACAAATACACGTGCAGGCACCGAACCCCTAGCAACACTATTGGGATTAGCCAACGCAGTACCCTCTGATGTAATCACTAATACGTCTAAAGTCTTCGTAAAAATGGACAGTGGTACACACACAACCTTTCTCGCACCACAAGATACGGCAGATGGTGTGCTTCGCGCTGGAGCACTATCACAACTGGCTATTTTCTTGAACTAACCGAGTAAACAGCCTGTTTACTTATTCAAACAGCTTCCTTATTTGGAAGCTGTTTGAATTCTCCATCTACTGACTGCATCAAATTATTCACCTATCCACAGTGGTAATTTATTTCGAATGGAATGGATGTGTAAAAACAGCCAAGATCAGCCTGAAATCTGGAAATATCCCAGATAAAAAGATCAAAACCGTCTATAAACTGACATAAATAAGAAAAAGTTATTCGAGGTAATTCACATTTCTCCCACCCACTCCTTTTTGTTTTACTCCTCGGCTGATAGTTTATCTTCAAAATATTGAAGATAAAAATTATGCCAACTCAATACATCAATAAAGAAGGTACGGCGATCATGAACATCGCCCAATACTTGATGACAACGACAGAAGGTGACCGTCTTAGAACGATTGATTCACTCTCTGAGGAATTTTGCGTATCAGTAGGATTTATTCAGAAAGCCTTAACAACCATAGAGCATCGCAATGCAGTGATACTTTCAAAACAAGGGCGCAACGGCACCTTTATTACTCAATTGAATTACCGTGAACTAGTGGCTTGTGCTGGGATAAACAATGTCGTATGTGCGATGCCGCTGCCTTATACCCGTCATTACGAAGGGTTAGCAAGTGGGTTGAAAGCTCAAATTGGAGATTTGCCGCTCTACTTTGCACATATGCGCGGGGCAAGCGTACGCGCAGAATGCCTCAGAAATGGTACTTATGATATTGCCATTATGTCGAAATTGGCAGCAAAAGAGCTAGCCAATGGGCTAGTAACGGCCATGACTTTAGGGGTCCACTCTTACTCGCATGAACACCGTCTCATTTTTAAAAAAGGAGGCTATGACCAGATACGCCGAGTTGGTGTTGACCCAGACTCTCCTGACCAAAAAATTCTTACTCACCAATCGTTTAAGGATAAAAACATTGAAATTGTAGAAATCCATTATGGCGAAAGTCTCATCCACTTAACGAATGGCGATATTGATGCCGTGGTTTGGTTACCTGAAGCGATTGAGATGGAGAAATATGGTTTAGATGAGAAATCACTCAGTGATCTTCCTGCTTGTCGGGATGCATCCGAAGCGGTGATCTTGGCGAATGGAGCTTCTACTCACATAACGACCTTGCTCAGAAAACTGATCCGGATGGATCAACTAATTAAGCATCAACGAGCCGTCGTCAATGGGGAAATTACTCCCAGCTATTGACCCTGTTTAACCACACATAATGCTTATTACAAATAATCGCAAAAGGACAGATATGGAACAGCGCCTTGCACTTTTACTGCATGCTAATGTGATTAGCCAGCGTGCTTATGATGGATGTTTACAAGTTCTCGCCATGATGGACCGTCAACTGGGTTTGCCTCATGACAATGAGCAATACCAAATGGCCCTCACCCATTTATCGCGTGCTGCGGATCGAATTTGGCAAGGTGAAGCCGTAGCTGAAGGGCTTGATAGCGAACTACTCGATGAAATCTATGACGATCCGGGGATTCAATCGGTCATCGATATTCATCAAAAAACACTCAATGCGATGAGTTTAAGTACCGTCCCTGCCACCGAGGAAAGTTTTCTCATCGCAAATATTTATGCTCTTTATCTCGCGGCGCAACACGATGAAACTCAGGAGTGAACGATGATTGACAGCACTGGTTACACCTACTGCCATGAACATTTACATATCGATTTATCCCCACAAAAAGGCAACCTTGATTGCCGTCTGGATCAATATGAGTTGTTGTGTGATGAGATGAAAGAGCTGCGAATTCGTGGGGTGAGAAATATCATCGAAGTCACTAATGCTTTTATGGGTAGAAATCCTCATTTTATTGAAAATTTAATCGACGACACTGGAATGAATGTGTTGCTGGCCACTGGATTTTATATCGAAGGTTTCTTCCCCGATTTTCTCTACACCATGGATACCCAGAAAATGGCAAAACAGATGATTAAGGAAATTGAAGTGGGTATCGAGGATTCATCCCTCAAGGCGAGTGTGATTGGCGAGATCGGTAGCAGTGAAAATGGCTTTAGTGATACCGAACAGAAAGTCTTTAGAGCGGCGGCGATTGCTCATTTAGAAACAGGTCGACCGATTTCAACTCATCAGTCGATGAGTACGATGGGCAAAGTACAGATTGATCTGCTGAAAAGTTGCGGTGTTGAAATGGAAAACCTCACTGTCGGCCACTGCGATCTACGCGATAACTTGGACGATATCCAGTGGATGCTCGATCAAGGTTGCTATATCCAATTCGATACCATTGGTAAAAACAGCTATTACCCCGATACGCGTCGTGCTCAATCACTAAAAACCTTATGTGAACGGGGTTATGTTGGCCAAATCATGTTGTCGATGGACATTACACGTCGCTCCCATCTAAAGGCAAATGGTGGCCTTGGGTTTAGCTATCTAATCGATGAATTTGTTCCTTTGCTCAAGCAGCATGGGATCAGTGATCTGCAAATAAGCACAATGTTACAAACTAACCCTGCACGCTTATTTGGATAAAGAGCACTTGTGCTCATTAAAATAAAAAGGACAAAACATGAAAAAAATCGCCATCGCGGGTTTGCAACGAGAGCAAATCCGAGCACAGATTGAACTCTCTGAACCGGGCATATTTGAATGCCATATTCTGAGCGACATGGAAGCCGCACTGAAAGTGAAAGCGGGGGAAATGGACTATTTCATTGGTTGCTGTAATACCGGCGCCGGAGGCGCATTAGCCATGGCCATTGCTATTATCGGTTTTGGTCAAAGCTGCACTATCGCTAAACCTGCGATTAAGGCCAAGGAAACTGAAGTGACCCAGTTTATTGAACGTGGATGCGTTGCATTTGGACTCTCCATTGAACACATTGAGCATGCTATACCCATGCTCGCAAACTTACTCGCTAAAAAGTAAAGGCAACCTATGGATATTATGCATATTGGACTCGTTGCAACCTTATGTGCAATGACAGCTTTAATCGCCAACATGAGCGCGGCGGTTTTTCATGATGGGATCCGGCCTATTCTGCCCCAATTGGTTGAAGGCAATATGACTCGCCGAGAAGCGGGATCCGTCGCTTTTGGCCTATCGATTGGCTTTGTGGCATCAGTGGGGATTTCATTCACTTTATCAACGGGCCTACTCAACCCTTGGCTGCTTTTCTTACCAACAGACATTTTAGGCGTAATGATTGGTAGCCGTTGGCTGGCTGCCGCGGCGGGTGGTTTATGGGGTGTGTTGGTTGTCACTTCGCTTGCTGGTGTTAATGCCGTCTTAACAGGCCTTCCCGTCGATGCATTGGGCGCACTCGGTGAGCTGGGTACTCCCGTCATGTCGGCTTTTGCCCTGTTCCCATTGCTTGCTATATTTTATCAATTCGGCTGGAAAGCCGGGGCAATTACGGCAGTCGTCATCCTATTTTCTCGATTAATGGTGATGAAGTTTACGGGGATTTATCCAGAATCAATCCAGATTTTTATCGGCATGTTAATGCTGGTATTTTTCGCAATTCAAAAAGATATATCCGATCGTAAAAAAGGCATTGAAGCACCAGATATGTCTGGTTTACATGGCCTATTTGAAGAGCGGACTAAACGTATCGTAAAAAACCTGCCATTTCTTGCAGTCACAGGGGCATTAATTGCTGCGGTTTCAAATGGTGGTATTTTCGCGGGATCTGAAGTTTCTATTTATTCACTCGCTGAAGCTTATAAAATCACCGACCCAGCGGCTCACGATACCGCAATGAAACAAGTGGCATTATCGGAATTCATGCGTGGCCTCGGCTTTATTCCGCTGATTGCCACTACGGCACTGGCGACTGGCGTTTACGGCGTGGTTGGGATGACATTTGTATTCGTCGTCGGTTATTTAGCTCCTAATATGCCCGTCGCGGCCGTCCTTGGAGCCATAACCATTTGTATCGAAATTTTCTTACTTCGTGGCATTGGTCGTTTCTTGGAACAATTCCCATCGATTCGAAATGCATCAGACAATATACGTAATTCAATGAATACATTAATGGAGTTTGCATTATTAATTGGTGGCGTATTGGCGGTGATGAAAATGGGCTCAACTACAGGTTTTACTATTTTCGCGATGTTATTTTTCTTAAACGAAGTCATGGGACGGCCAGTCCTTAAAATTGCAGCGCCAGCGGTTGCCGCTATTCTCACTGGGGTTATTTTAAATATTCTTTACGTTATTGGGTTATTTGCTTTGTAATGAGACGCTTAACTAACCTTAATTTATTTTGATACTGTATTTAGGCGGGCTGTTCTTCAGCGTTATATAGCACACTTACTCTTTACGTTTATTTTGTTATTAAGCATGCGCATTACCAAATAATGTGCAGGATCAGCTCATGCCTAAAAAGGGGAGAATATGTTTTTAGACGCTTTAGAAAAACAAAATCCAGATTTAATCACGGCGGCACTGACACTCTTTAAGCAAGGTAAGTTACAACCAGACACCACCGTTATCGATGTCGACCAATTGCTCAATAATGCTCAACGCATGAAGGAGGTCGCTGACAGGTTGGGCATATGCCTTTACGCCATGACTAAACAGTTTGGCCGCAACCCATTAATCGCCCGCTTGTTAATAGAGCAATGTGGCTATGAAGGGATTGTGTGTGTCGATTATAAAGAGGCCAGAATGATGGCGGCACACGGTTTACCCATTGCTAACGTTGGGCACTTAGTTCAACCACCTAGCAATATGATTCGGTCTTTGGTTGCTCAGATCAAACCACAAGTAATGACCATTTATAGCCTTGAAAAAGCGCAACAAATATCGGATGCGGCCATAGCCTCCAAGCGGCAACAAGGTTTGTTATTAAAGTTTTTCCACAGTCGCGACAAGCTGTACGTCAATCAAGAAGCGGGATTTCCGTTGGAGCAAGCTGCCGACGTCGTGCGCGCGATTCAAAACATGCCCGGAGTTTACATCGCAGGTGTGACACATTTTCCTTGTTTTTTATACGATGAAACATTAGGGAAAACAGAGCCAACACCGAACCTCACAACGCTTATTGATGCTAAGCAAGCTTTAGCCAATTTAGGCATCGAATGTGAGCAAGTCAATGCGCCCTCTTCCACCAGTATAGAGACCCTACCATTGCTGGCTCAATATGGCTGCACCCATGGAGAACCCGGTCATGCATTCACTGGCACCACACCCGCTAATGCTACGCAGCCCCAAGCAGAATCAATCGCATTACTTTATTTAAGCGAGATCTCCCACCAGTTCGCTAACGACAGTTATTGCTTCGGCGGAGGGTACTATCGGCGCGGGCAGTTGGAAAACGCTCGAGTTTATAGCGGTGACAGCTGTGAACGGGTCTCTGTATTCAATGATGATACGGACAGCATCGACTACCACTTACGCATCCCCGGTCTTCATCCTATCGGTTCTCCGGTTGTGATGGCGTATCGAACACAAGTTTTTGTAACCCGTAGTGATGTGGCATTAGTGCAGGGCGTTTCCACGCCTAATCCCAAGTTAATCGGCCTATATGATGCTTTAGGTAATGAGGTTTAATATGGCAAAATTTATCGTTGTTGTACTTGATGGCTTTGGTGTCGGTGAAATGGCGGATGTACCGCTGGTTAGGCCACAAGACTGTGGTGCGAATACCGCGGGTAAGTTACTTGCTCATTTTGCGTTGAAACGCTTGCCTACCTTAGAAAGATTGGGATTGCAAAATATTATTGCCAGCCCACAATCCGTCATGGAGATAAACCCGCAGGCAAATACCGGGCGTGCAAACTTAGCCCACGAGGGGGGCGACACCTTTATGGGGCACCAAGAAATTATGGGCACTCGTCCAACTGCCCCTCTTATCCAACCATTTCAAGTAGCATTGCCCGATATTGAATCGGCTTTGCTCGCACAAGGCTATCGTGTCAATCGCCACACAATACAACAAGTATCACTGTTGATCGTCAATGAAGGGGTGGTGATTGGTGACAATCTTGAAGCGGATTTGGGGCAAGTTTATAACTTAACTTGTAACTTTAACCGAGTGACATTTGAATCCTTGCTGGCAATAGCCGCCGTGGTGCGTAGAGCCAACTCCGTGAGTCGCAATATTGCATTTGGCGGCTCTGGGTGCGGTATTACTATGGATCAAATCTTAAGTGCTGTTGAAGTGAAACAAAACCCGACTAATGGGCAAAAGTATATCGGCATTAATGCACCCAGTAGCGGGGTATACAGTGAGGGATTTCAGGTGGCGCACTTAGGCTATGGCGTGGATGCAAAAACCCAAGTTCCTTGGTACTTACATCAGCGTAATATCCAAACTTGGCTTTATGGTAAAGTGGCCGATATCGTACAAAATCCGCATGGTTGTTCGTACACCTCGCTCGTTGATACAAACCAAATATTTCGTTTTCTTATTCGTGATTTGTGTATCGAAAAGGAGGGGTTTTTCTGCGCCAACATTCAAGAAACCGATCTTGCAGGTCACCAACAAGATCCTAAACAATACTGGACCGTTTTGGAGAAAGCCGACGAAGGCTTAAAAGACGTTATTACGAACATGAATGAAAAGGACGTATTAATCGTCATGGCCGATCACGGTAACGACCCATTCATCGGTCACACTAAACATACCCGTGAACAAGTACCACTACTGTGTTATCAAAAGGGTAAACAAGCTATATCTATTGGGCTGCGCACAACACTGTCTGATGTCGGTGCGACGGTCTGTGCTTTCTTCGGCGCGCAACTACCCGATCATGGAACACCAATCACTTCGTTGCTCAATGACCAGCAGAAATGTCATCAATGATGACAATGGTACTTCTTGGGTTTTGATCACTCATGACATCTATCCATGTCGACAGATTGATCACCCATGATAAAACCAGCTAATTTTTTGAACACTCTGGTTAGAGAATCAGTCATGTCAACATGACATGACTGATCGTTTCCCTGACAGCGTAAGTAGCGTCATTTCATAACACTTATTCTTCAGCCACCAGCAAAACACCAAATTCAAAATTCGGTGCGTAGTGGTAAATTTCGCCATTGACGGAATCAAAAGACCACACCTGACCACTCGCTAGATGGGGTGATTGGCTCCATAAATACGACAAGATATTGCCTGTCTCATACTTAAAGCCTTGGGCAAATGCTCTGCTATTCATCGCTGGGCCAAAACACGCCATTTCAGTCAATGACACTAACTCTTTAATATTCGGCAATCGCCATTCGGCTTGGCTGGCAAATTGGTGCAATGCATGTCGGCTTTGAGGATGGTTGATTGCCGCCACTTCTTGCAAAGCACTTTGCCAACGAAACCCGGTCGCTTCGCCATCACACTGCTCCGTAGCGGCGTTCCATGTTTTACCAACTTGGCAACGCATCCACGTTAAGCCAGTGAGCTTATCTTTGATCGTCCCCTGCTCGCTGTAGACATAGCGCGTGTTGGGTGCGCTTTTCGTCATATCAGGAGAACACTCTTGGGCGACGCCGACAGCAGAAAAGATCAAGCAAGAAGCCGCGATTAAATGAGATTTCATTGGTTGTTCTCCTTGGTTGCAACAACTCGAATCGGCGAGACATAAGACGGGTCATTGTCCGCCGCCGTGCTGCTGGAGTAGAGTTCAATTGGGCTACGTTCCCCTTTGGTTGCACCAGACAGCGCCGTGTAAAGATATTGCATCGAACCATCGCTTTGAAATTGAGAGGTATTGAGATAAGCAATGCCAGAAGTCCACGTATGCCCATCAAAAAATTCGGTGTTCTGCGGCTGATGCGGGAAATAGTGCTGGTTGAAACCAACTGCATCGTCACCCAATTCGCCTAAATCGAGCATCATGTATTGCTCGCTGTTGGTCGGTAAACGCCACGTTTGTAACCCACACAATTTATCTTGATTGATACGATTGATGTAATCTTGCGTAGTGCAAATAGCATCACCTGCCGCCTGACAGGAAGCAGCCGTCACATCTTTTGCAAAAGGGATAAACTTATCGGCAATTTCTAATGCAAACAACCGTTCTTTATAGTTCAAAGACGCCGCATCTTCTGACTTCACTTCCCAAATAAGTCCACTGTAAACATCTTTAACGCATGACCAATCGCTCGCTTCAGCCTCAAGTTCATTGCCAGCCGCATCTAATTTGATGAACGCAAAGCTCTTACCCGTCACGCCATTTTTGGCGGTAATATCTAGGCCATATTCAGCATCTTGACCGGGATAATCAGCATCAGCCTGCGCTTGTGCGCCTTGATCGGAATAGAACTGAATAATGCCCGTGTCTTGCAGAGGTCGCTCTTCCGATACTTGCGCCATCAATGTATTAGCATATTCGGTCATCTTTTCGCCAGAAACGATCTCAGAGGCAATCAGTGGTGTATTTTTTGCCATGGTTTGCCCAAGCGTTGCCAGCAAATCAATTCGTTCACTTGCTTTCGCTTTTTGGAGCAACACGACAGCATTGGCATCCAATATTGCCAATGCTGTGTGGCTAAAGTTTTGTGAAATATCGCCATTCACTTCAACGCCTAATTGCAAAAGCTGCTCGGCCAGCAAGCGATTCGCTTCTTTCTCCGTATTTCCATCCAGCATAATGCCGGCAAAAATAGAACTCACACCGTTGAGGATGTTGCCACTGCTTTTGCCCAGCGCCGGCGCAATCAGGATCGATGATTGGCTGGTTTGGCGACTTCTCGTCATGACACTAATGCCAGTAGAAACGTCAGCCACAATAGGAAAACGGTAGATTTGAGTGCTGTCACTCGTGAGGGTGTAGCGCCCTTGGCTATCGGCTTGCGTGCTGATTTCGCCCACATCACAGGCAAAGTTTTGGTTAGAATCAATGCAGACAGTGGCATCAAGTGCGACGTTTTGCGCTTGAATTTGCCCGCTAATTTTATGGCTGGGTAAAGATGTATTGGCTACATCTCCACTTCCACCGCCACCACAACCAGCCAGTAAAAGTGCCAGCGAAAGTGTTGAAAGTCTTAAGTGCATAGTTATGTGTTCTTCAGTTTAAGTGAAAAAATATCCAACAAATTACGTCGTCTTATAGCGAATGCCGCGAGAGGAAGTAATAAGAGCAGTGAAGTCGAACCGCCACCTGTTTCAGGTGAAAGTGCGTTGGTCACAGGTTGAGGGCATTGATAGCCCGCTAGGCGGCCTACCCCCCATTCAATCAAGGTGCCGGAATTTCCCGGGTTGTAGTCAACCACTTCCAAACGCCAGTAGCCGCTTAGGGCTTCGCCTTGTAAAGAGCCCAATATGGCATCATGTGCCAACACCCAATAGTCATCAAAACCATTGATGGCCGATGGTGCTTGGTTGAGTAATTCGACGCGTGTCCCTGCGGGTGAAATTAAGGTAACGCGCAGCTCTTGTAGTTCTGGGTGGGATAACTGCAGGCGAACCACAAAATCTTCATCAATCAATACATTGCCAACATCGAGCGTCAATCCATAGCTCTTAAATCCGGACGTAACCGTGTCTGTACTGTCAATACTGGCGTCTTTCAATACTGAACGTATCGCTACTGGCGGCGTTGCAAGCTGTGGCTTACCCACGATAAACGATAAAGTTTGCTTGTCAGATTGCATCGCAAGGTACGGTTGATATTGATAACTCGATTCAAATAGTAGAGTCTGTTTGACGCCGCAGGTGTACGTGGTTGGCAGCGCGATGCTCCATTGCTGCTGCTGGAATTTTTCGCTAGCGAAAGTAACGGTTTCACCTTGCAAAGTGGCTACCGTTTGTAAACTTGCTTGGCGATCCGTGGCCTGAATGTGCACGTTCAGCGGATCCGTTGGCACCACAAATCGACGTTCCAACAGGAATTTGAAGGGTTCTTGGACTAAGTTATGTTGCTTAAATTGCTGTAATAGCATCGCATCATAAGCGCGATGCGGGTACAGCTGTTTGGCGGTATACAGCATGCTTTCACTCAAATCATGCATTTTTAGACCACGACCTAAGCCGTACATTGATTCAAGAACAATACGGTCAAATTCAGCAAACGCTTCTTGACCGTACTCATTCACGGCCTGTTTCAGCGCTTGAAATAAAGGGGTAGACCACAATTCATCACCCAACTCACCTGCTACACTTTCATGCGCTCGATACTCTGCGGATGCAAAATATTTTGCCCGCTGATTCCACAAACTGCGTGTCGAAATACGAGTACCAAAATAGCCATCCCAATTAAACACGGTGTCAATTTCGAACGCTTTTCCTTGTGCATATTGGCGGCGAAAACTGTGCGAACCCGCCCAATAGTCACCAAAGCCTTCACCAATCGCGCCCGAATGTCCATAAGCCCAATCGGGAACGATTTGATAATGAATTCCATGCCCAAGCTCATGGGTAACCACGTCGGCATCTAATGCATCGGGCGAGCCCCCAACACCAAACAACACCGCTTTCGGGCCAACATAATAAGAAGAGTTGTTGCTAGATAAACCTCTCGCATCAAACCTCACGGGTTCACTAAACAGGGAAAAACCGAGCTGTTTGGTATAATCAATCGATTGATCAAGATGGTAAAAAGCCATCAGCTGTACAAAGCGATCATCAAGCATCTCCATGGAGAGAATTTCAGCATCTGAGTTCCATTGCGCCACGTCTTCAGCGCTAAGTAAGCCAACACCGCTATCAACCCACTGCTTGGCATCATCTTGTTGCTGTATGGCGGTGGCATCAACTTGTCGTACTCGTTCATTGGCTAAGTAATATTTACCTGCACTTTGCAACATCTCGACATTCGCACTTTGGTAGTGCGGCTGGTTTGGGTAATCAGCAAGGTCATTCCACGCCGAATCTGGCGCAGGCAGTTGATCCATGGTTCTTAAATCGGGATCAAAAAGTTGCACATTGATGCTCTGCACATCTCCCGATGAGAGCGCAGGCGGTTCATTCGTCATCAATCGGCGGGGCGATTCGAGCTCTGCCGCTACCAATGCAACGCCATCTCGCTCGACCGTATTGTGCAAACTTTTGAACACGCGCGTCACTACGCCGGACTGATCGGTCGAGAGCACTAACGCTTTTTGCGGTTGGTATTGGCCGTTCTGCCATACATCAAAGTTGTAATGATTTCCCAGTAAACTCTCGGTTTGATAACGAAACTTCAGTGTCCCAACATCAGGATAAAGCGAGCTCAAATACAGCTCAGCCGACTCTTTCGTTGCAATGGTCGTTTTCGCCAGTGGATAGTCCCACTCCCCCGCAAAGGCGGAATGGCTCAAGCATAGCAAGGTGCTCAGAACGATAATTTTTTTCATCTCTAGCTCCTAAAACACGTATTTAGCCGTAGCGGTAAAGTAACGCCCGGGCTCAGTGGAATAGAGAGTTTGACTTTGACTTACACCCGCGACGTCTTGATAACGAACGTATTCACGGTCGAATAGGTTCATGATGTTGAGACTCACATCAAGGTCACGCATCACTTGATAACTCACGCCAAGATCGACCGTAGACCATGCCGACGTTTGCGCGCATTGCGCTTTACGGCCTATATCATCAGAGCATGCTGGTGCTCGGTCCATCGAACTCGCCCAGTTCCAACGTGCGTAGGCATCCCAATCTTGCTGCTGGTAATTTAGTTGTCCATTTCCTTCCCACGGCGTGATGGTACGAACGTATTCATCTTGATCATCTTTGCCATCCACATAACCCGCTTTGAACGTGGTTGACCATTGTTGATTCAGTTGATGAGCGAAGGTGAACTCCACGCCATACGTTTCGACGCCATTAATATTTTGGTACTGCTTGATCCAAGCGCCTCTATCGCTATCAAATCCCACGTCTTTAGTGTCCATGAAATTGTCAAAGAGAGAGTAAAAAACCGCGACATAAGCTTGAGATTGGCCATTATCGTATTTTGAACCCAACTCAAAACTATCACTGGTTTCAGCCTGTAAATTCATGTTCGGCGCGATAAAAAACGGCGTCAGTGGAACAAAGCTGTGGTCTGCCGCACCGTAGGCTTTGTCATAGGTCGGAGCGCGGTAGCCGTGGTTGTAACTGAGGTAACTGTTGAATGATGGCGTCCACTGGTAAGCTACGGATGCGCTCGGTGACCATTCACTGGTTTGAATTTCACTAACAGCAAAACCAGCAATAGGTTGCTCTGACTGAGGAGTAAGGTTATTCAAATCAAAACGTAAACCAGCGCTAAATGTCCACTGGTTAAGGCTGAATCTATCTTGCAAATAGACGCCCAAACCATAGGCCTTCGCCGGTGCAAACGGAATAATATTTTCGTAGGTTTCCCCATTGGAATCCTTGGTATCCACGTGACGAGGGCGTTCATAACGATTGGTATTAAGCACTGCACCGTAAATAAATTGGTGTTCGATGTTGTGGACTCGTGCTGCTTTTTCTAAATCAACCGATAGCCCTATCAACTGATCAGAAAAACTTTCATCGCGTCTCTCACGACGAAATTCAAGGGTGTCGAAAAAGGCATGTTCTTTGGTCAATAAGCGATTGGTTTGAGTATCACTTTGACTATCACGCCAGTAAAGCTTGGCGTCCACATGGTCTGCCCAGAAAGAAAGGGTATCTAATTGCACCCCCAATGATGCCGATAAGGTTTGGTGCTGTTCCTGTTCAAAAAATTCTTTGCTTTCCCATTTGTCATCGCGTTGAATGGAAGCAATGCCTTCTTTGCGGATGTTTTCATCTTTATAGGCGTTAAATTTTGCACTGAGTAACAGCGAATCATTGACCATGTGATCGTGAGCTAACGATGCACTGAATCCTTCAATATCTCGGTTATAGAGATCTTGGTTAAAGTTGCGTGTCTCTTCACCTTGCCAATATGAAATGGTCACCAAGCTTTCACCATTTCCATTGCGCACCGCTAGCGTGCTACTGCTCTTATATTGATTGCTGATCCCTGTGTAGGAGCCAGAGGCATCAATATAGAAATCACGTCCTTGCAAATAATCCGCCGGCGATTTTGTGGTGACAACCACAACGCCGCCGATCGCGCCCGAACCATGAATGGTAGACCCTGCCCCTTTCACAACCTCAATGCTTTTTATGTTGTCTAAGGCGAAAGTATTGCGGCCTACCTTATCGTTAATGTCATTGGCACCATAGCCGTCCGATGCGGCGACGCCATCTTGAATGATCGCAATGCGGTTGCCCGTCATCCCTCGAATCGTGATGTTTTGTGGCCGACCAGCGCCACCCGTAACACTGATTCCGGGTTCATGACTCAATACATCATACAGTTCTGTCGCGCCTTGTTTTTCAACGGTTTCACCGTCAATCGCTGATATTGAGCCGGCGACTTTTGACAGCGGCTGTTCTACTTTATTGGCACTCACCACCACTTCTTCAAGCTTGGTTAGGCTGAATTCGGCATGCACTGACCCTACCGCAAGCACGCTAAGCACCGCTGCGGTGATTGGAGAAAGCTTCATTTACTACTCCGCTTTTTTGTTTTTATCTATGGTAAGAAGAAAGGCGTATTCCACGGCCTGTTGCTGTAGTGCCTTACGTGAATCGCTACTGTGCCCGCTATTGAAGTCCGTCCATAACAAGTAAGGCCCGCTACCCGTACTCATCATCGACATTTTTTCTATGTATTTCGCGCCTTCCCAATAAGGGACACGGTTATCAAACCACCCGACACGGACGAGGGTTGGCGGATAAGGTTTGGCTTGAATATTGAGTAGTGGGTCATAAGCTTCAATTGCTGAGCGTTGCAATGGCTGGCTAGGATCTCCCCACTCTTCTCGCTGCTGCACCGAGAGTGAAGAGGAGTCTTCTGCGGACATGCTTCTAAGCACATCCACAAAAGGCACTTGCAGCACCACTCCAGCAAAAAGTGCTGGGTTTTGATTAACCGCGGCCGCAACTAAGGTTCCACCAGCGCTGCCGCCAATCGCATAAATAGCGCGTTGGCCGTTATTAAAATGCTGCAATGAAGAGGCGACGTTCAGGAAATCTGAGATGCCTATTTTTTTCAGAATGCCAGACCCAGCGCGGTGCCATAATTCACCGTGATAGCCACCACCGCGCACATGAGCAATCGCATAAATTACGCCTTGATCCAATAAACTGATCACTTGTGGCATAAAGTACGGACGCATCGCGACGCCATACGCGCCGTAGCCATAAAGAAAGACGCTGGACTGTGCGCTCAAGGTGTCTTTTCGGTACGCCAAAGTGACAGGAATAGCCACGCCATTCACATCCACCACAATCTGCTGTGACTCATACTGTTCCGGTAAATAAGCAGGATAGTGGTCTTGACCCAGTCGCTTCCATTGTAAGCTTGCCACATCAAACTCACGCCAAACTCCTGCAGAAACCATCGACATTGAACGCACCCGCAGTTTATTGCTTTGCCAATCACCGTTACGAGAGACCCAAGCGACCTCACTTTCTGTTGCCAAAGGCTGTGATGCTCTCAACTTTCCATGCTGATCCATAATGGCCAGTTGAGAATGCTGTGCTTGGTTGGTTTTAACCACAACGCCAGCTTGATATAAATAGAAATTATCTAGCGTGGAATGATCATCTGGCGCATAAAAAAGCTGCCAAGGGTTTTCATTCATGCTCAGTAATCGACGGTAGAGTGCAAACTTGCCGTTGAGGTTACTATTGATGTAGAGCCAACCATTAGCAACGTCTGCGTAGTATTCAATACCCGGCTGTGCGGCACGAAGCGGAAGGCTTAAGTGAGAGCTGTTGGTCTCTAAAATACGTTGTTCACTGCTGTTTTCGTTGTTGACTTGCACGAGGGCAAAATGCGGATCCGCCGCCAAATAGAGAGACACAATCCACTGCGGATCAGCCCACTCCCATAGGGTTTTTGTCTGCTTGCTCAGCACATCATAGCGCTGTAATAAGCGAGAAGAACGGCTTTCTTCTGCCGCCAAAAAATAGAGGTATTGGCCATTTTCAGACCAAATAGCTTGAGTCGTTGCAGATTGGCTAAGCACGATTTCCTGCTTCGATACACGATCCAGCAGCGTCAGCGTGTAGTGCTCTTCCCCAGTCAAATCTTCGCTTAATGCAATAAAGCGGTCCCCTTTTGCCACCGCCCAATTGGCTAACTGGTAATAATCTGATTGCTGCTGTCTTACACTGATATTGACCAAGCGCTCAATTGGGCTGTCTTCTGCGGTCTTTTTAACAACAAAACGTTCACCCTTAATTACTTGATCATGATAGTAATTTTGGTACTGGATAAGCCAAGGTGTCGGTGCTTTTACGCTCTTACTCTCTGACCATGTTTTGACTAGTGCATTAGAAAGTGGTGTGGCTTGATTGAGCCACTGTTGTGTTTTTTTATTGTGATCTTCAAGGTGTGCTCGAACCTTAGGCTGGCTACGCGAGCCATCTTCCAGCCACTGCAGTGACTCACCATAAGATGAATGAAAACAAGACAAACCAACAACAAAAGCAATGATATTGAGTAATTTCATTATGATCAGTGAAAACATAGCCAATTATTATAATGAGGCGCAGCTTGCCACTAAACGATAATGAGATCAATTATCATTTTCATATAAAATAGAGAAATTATGGGATTTACAAGGGTGAACGTTTGCGTGTATATAAAAACACCGCCAATTTGGCGGTGTTTTTATAATTAGTGTGAGGCTGTCTCAGCAAATACTGGCATTGAGTCCGTCAGCAGATTCGATTGACCGAAAGGTCACGCTGACAAGACGCTCGCTGTTACTCATCGTCAACTTTAGGTGCAACTCTCTTTTTCGGCACAAATACCGCATCACCCACTGCCACATTCTGATAAAAGGTTTTATCGCGTTTAACGGGCTTTTTATTGGCGGTGTGCGCCTTGGGCTTAGTACTTTTAGTCTTAGCGGCTGCGTTTTTCTTAAAGGCCGGAACGCGTGGTTTTAGTCCGGTAAATTTACCTTTCAGATCATCAAATTGAGAGAATTCGATATCTTGCTGCAAAAAGGCTTCCACGCGCTTAAAGCTGTCCCAATCTTTTGGGCCAACCAGCGAGATTGCATCACCTTTATTACCCGCACGGCCTGTACGACCAACACGGTGCACATACTCTTCCGTATGTTTGGGCATATCAAAGTTAATCACGTGCGTCACGTTTGCAATATCAAGGCCACGTGAAGCCACATCCGTCGTGACCAAAATTTTAAATACAGCGCGCTCAAACTGGCTCATGATGGTGTTGCGCTGGTTTTGATTTAAGTTACCACTCAACGCAACAGCTTTCAGTTTCTGCTCGTTGAGTTTAAGCGTTAAACGCTCAGTATCAGAACGGGTCGCGGTAAAAATGATCACTTGTCGATATTCGGCTTCTTGCAGCACGCGTTCGAGTAAGGCTTCTTTGTGATCAAGATGATCACAGAGGTAGAATTTTTGGGTGATGTCTTTATGCTCTTCGTTGACAACACCAATCGAAATGCGTTTTGGATCTTTAAGCAACTCGGTACCAAAGTCATTCACTTGGCCGTGATCAAGCGTTGCGGAAAACATCAGTGTTTGGCGACGACGGTGGTTCGCTGCATGATGAATACGGCGTAGCTCCGGAGCAAAACCTAGGTCCAGCATGCGGTCAGCTTCATCAAGGATCAGCGTATCTAAACCATCAAGACGCAACGAGCGATGCTCTAAGTGATCCGCTAAACGACCGGGAGTCGCCACAATAAAACGGGGGAAACGGCGCAGTGCTTTTACTTGGTCGTTAAAGTTTTCACCGCCCACAATCAGCGTTGCTTCGTAGCTCAACCCACTGAGCATAGTACGCAGCTCACCGTACACTTGTTTGGCCAACTCACGTGTCGGAGCGAGAATCAGAGCTCTAGGGTCTTTTGCTGATAACGCTTTAGTTTTGAGAGACTTATGCAGCATTGGTAAAACAAACGCTAATGTTTTACCCGAACCAGTCTTAGAGGATGCCAACAAATCTTTACCTGCAATCGCCACGGGAACCGCTTGTTGTTGGATCTCTGTCGCTTGTTTGAAGTCATAGTGTTTGAGGGTCTTCAATAAGCGATTGTCTAAGCCTAAATCTTTAAACTGCAAAGGATTCTCCAAAAATTTGTAAAGTTGCCACAATAAATAGGGCAAGAGGTCAAAATGAAAACGCAATATGATAGCCCGAAAGGCGCTTAGATAGATAGAGATCACATAAAAATAATCAACACGCACACTTTTTCAAGGCATAAGAAGATAGAAAATACGTCTCTTAACGATGAGACATAGCGGAGTAAATGAGCATAAATTGAAATTCTTGGATTATTTTGACGTTCGGCTACTGGGTGAACGCTAGAATAGTGTCTACAATTGAGTTCGTCACTATATGATGATTTCCAAACAAGTATATACCCAAACAACTTGACGTTGCAGGTAAACAGCACCGCTGTAGCTTCAAGTAGGAAAAGTATAATAGGGCGTCATTGATAATAATCTTACAAACAAGGAGTTCAATAATGAATAAGATGTTAATTGCAGCTGCAGCCTCTTCTGTACTTCTACTTGCTGGTTGCGCATCAGGCCCTGATGACGCAGCAATGACGAAAATGGATCAGCTAAGCAACCAAGTTAGCCAACTCAGTGATCAAATTTCTGCACTTAAGAGCGAGCAATCGACACTTTCGTCTAAAGTAAGCCAAGCGGCTGATGCCGCTGCCGCTGCGCAAGAAGAAGCGGCTCGTGCAAACGAGCGTATCGATAATATTGCTCAGTCATACACGAAATAATTTCGTTATATTCCATAGCTGAAATTTCTTAAAGGCTTGTTAATTCAAGCCTTTTTTATTGCTGCTATTACATGGTTCACCATTAATGAACTCATCAACTTCTTTAATTACTCCAATAAGGTTGAAAAATCTGCAGCCACAACTTCGACAGGCACACCATTTTGCGCCAAGATCACCGCTCTCGCTTTCGCATCTGATTTGTTAAATTCATCCAACCACCAGCGAAGTTCTTGCGGTACCTGCAACTCTTTTTTACTACCGTTACTGCGCGTTAAAGGTTCATGAGCTTCAAGAAATACGCTTCGGTCTGGCTCTAAGGCTAATTTTATCGGCTCATCAATTACTTTCACTTTCTCGCCACGCTGAACCTGCTTAAACAGCCATTCAATATCCTTGGGATCCATACGAATACAACCTGAGCTGACTCTCATACCAATACCAAAATCTTTGTTGGTACCGTGGATCAAATAATCACCTGCACCATAAGCGAGACGAAGCGCGTATTCACCAAGCGGGTTATCTGGCCCAGCAGGCACCACCGCAGGCAGTTCAATACCTTTCGCTTTATATTCAGTGCGGATCGATTGAGGAGGTGTCCAAGTTGGGTTCGGTCGTTTTTGGCTGATAGTGGTTTCCATTTCGGGCGTGTCACGACCAATACGGCCAATACCGACGGGGAAAATATGCACTTTGCGTTTTTCAGGCTCAAAGTAATAGAGCCGCAGTTCCGCTAAGTTGATGACGATGCCTTCGTAAGCCACGCGCGGTAAAATAATTTGTGACGGAATGGTTAGCACAAACTCTTGCTGCGGCAAAAATGGGTCAATTCCTTTGTTAGCCGCCATCAAAGATAAAAACCCAACATCGTACTGTTTTGCAATTTGCGCTAAGGTTTCGCCCTGCTCAATCACGTGATATTGAGTTCGGCCAACCATGCTACTGCCTTCGGCAGGAAAATCATAAGTCGCGGCAAACGCGTTCACACTGAGCGCACCCCAGCAACAACACAAAGAGAGTAGCTTGCGTAGCATGGTGATCAAGTATCCTTGGCGTCTTTATAGAGCTGTAAGGTTATCTCTCTTTCTACTTTATGATCAACCATTGGCGCGGGATATGACAAGGAATTGACGGCAGGGAATTTCCAAGGCGTGTGGATGTACTTATCTGGCAACGAAGCCAATTCAGGTACCCACTGACGAATAAAATCCCCTTTCGGATCAAAACGTTCCCCTTGGCTGGTAGGGTTAAAAATTCGAAAATAAGGTTGCCCATCACACCCTGTTGAAGCACACCACTGCCAACCGCCATTGTTGGATGCATAATCGCCATCCACTAATGTTTGCATAAAATATTGTTCACCAAGTCGCCAATCGATATGCAGATCTTTGGTTAGAAAACTGGCCACAACCATCCTTAATCGGTTATGCATCCACCCCGTTTTATTGAGTTGGCGCATCGCCGCATCGACAATAGGGAACCCGGTTTGACCCTGCTGCCAACGTTCAAAGGCCGTTGAGTTCTCCCACCAAGAGACATGTTTCCCCCAAGGTGCAAAATCTTTTCCCTTACAGAGATCAGGACGAAACCCGATCAGATGCTGATAGAATTCACGCCAAATAATTTCGCTCAGCCAAGTTTGCGCCCCTTCAGACAACCCAATATGTTGCGATTCAGCGTATAGACGCGCCATACATTGACGCGCAGAAAGCGCCCCTATTGCGAGATAAGGTGACAGTGCGCTGGTCGAATCCAACGCGGGAAAATCACGCTGCTGGTGGTAATTCTGTACCTTATCACGGCAAAACTGGCGTAATTTAGCGCGAATTGCATCGAACTCGACCACCCAATGATCACTGCTGATGCGTGGATAGCTGAACGAGCGGTGTTCGCTCCACAGCAACGGCTCAAGATCCTTTATGCGTTTATAATGTGTAGAAATAGGCGTTGGTAAAATTTGAGGAATAGCCGCTTGTGATAACCACGCTCGTTTAAAAGGCGTAAAGACTTTGAAATAATCACCTTGCTTGTTTTTGACCAAACCGGGGGCAATAATGCACTTATCGTCGTATGCTCGCCACTCGATCTGGCGCTCTAGGCAAAACTGGCTCGCCATCTCATCACGCTGCAACTCATTGATTTCATACTCGCGATTAACCAACACTGCGCTGGCATTAAGCTGCTTAGCCATAGTGGCAATCTGCTGCGCAGCATCAGCGTAATCATCGACTTCCTCATACAATAGAGCAATATTGAGTGCTTGCAGTTCACGTTGCAGCTCAAATAAACGCCGATAAATAAGATCCGCCTGCATCGGAGCAAGATGGTGTTTTTGCCACTGTGCTGGCGTTGCAATGAATACGGCAACAACAGGTTCTTCACCATCAATGGCGGCATGTAATGCCGTATTATCAACGGATCGTAAATCTCGGCGCAGCCAGAGTAATTTCACTGTGCATCCTTACTGATTAATCTAACGAATGGTGCAGACGAGCAACCACATCTGACAACGAAAGCTTATCTCCCAGTGAGATACGCAATTTCCGTAACGCTTGAACTTGCTGCTCGGTTAGTGCTCGGTTGGCAAACAGCGCAACCTGTTGGTAGTTTGCTAAAGCATCATGATCAACAAGAGCGGTAAGATCTTCGACACCATCTAAGATAGTGAGGTTATAACCAGCTTCCACCTTTCCCACGAACCATAGCCAAGCCAGTATGCTCGATGTTGGATCAAGATTAACGCAAAGACATTTCCCCTTGGTCGCCGCTTTGTTTTCCGCTTCAATGATCGAGCTCAACTTGCTTATCATCAGTGCCTGAAAAAGCCCTTTTTGCAAACTGCGCAACGGTCCTTTAACCCGCTCTAACGTGTCGATGACAGGAAAGACAAACTGCTGCTCAACAATCTCTAACGGATACTCTTTCAATACCGTAGCAATGGTTGATTCCGCTTTGCCTTTATTGAGATCCACTAAAGCTTGCAGCAATTGTTCTTGCTCTAAAAGCTCTGAACCATGATTTGCCAAAGTATCAATGATGCTTTCACTGCCACTGAGCAATGCACTCACTTTGCCAATCGAAACCCCTTTCGCCAGCCAACCTTGAATGATGCGAATCGTCGCAATATCCTCTTGTGAATAAAGGCGATGCCCTTTTTCCGTACGCTGTGGCTGAACAAGGTGATAGCGGCGCTGCCATGCACGCAAGGTAACGGGCTTTACTCCAGTCATCTCGGCAACGTCTCGAATAGCGTATAATTTTTCAGTCATCATGTTTTCAGTCAGTGGGTTCTCATAGTCCATAACGTAACCTTAGCGTTTGTGGATAAGGCGATAAATAGTGCTGTTGCTGCAGATAAGCATCGGGATACATTTTTATGTAATGTTTGAGCAACGTAATAGGCGCAAGTAAAGGAAGCTCGCCAGTTCGATAGTCATCAATCAATTGCGCTAACTCCACTTTCTGCTCTTTGTTTAAGGCTCGTTTGAAATAACCCTGAATGTGCATCAAAACATTGGTGTTATTTTTACGGCTCGCTCTGTGTTTAAGCGCATCCATTAGCCCTTGGCGATAGTGCTCAATAAAATACTGTGGCGGATGCTGCTTGACTTCAGCCACCAAACGGCCAAGTTCTCGATACGCTTGCGGGTGATGCGCCATTAACGTCAATTTGTAGCGTGAATGAAAAGCCACCACTTTGCCCGGTGTCGGGTTGTCACCTATCGATTGATAAAAGTCATGTAAACAGTAGACACGCGTAATGAAGTTTTCGCGAAGCACAGGATCATGTAAACGGCCATCTTCCTCTACAGGCAACCACGGCATTTTACGCATCAAAGTGGCGGTATAAAGACCAACGCCCTCTTTGTCTGCTCGCTGATGCTTATAGACTTTGACTCTTTCCATGCCACATGTTGGGGATTTCGCACAAACGATATAACCACACAATTTCATCAATTCGAGTTCATCAACTTTTCGTTCTGAGAAATCGAACATGGCTTGCGTGTAATCTTTGGTTTCATCTTTAGTTTCAACCAGCGCTAAACGCTCTTCGTGAGAGATCAAGCGAATGGTAGGCCTTGGCACGGTTAAGCCAATCGCAACCTCTGGGCAAACGGGTATGAAAGAGAAATAATTCGTTAACTCTTTGGTCACAAAGTCACTCGCTTTGTGGCCAGAATCAAAACGGACTTGCTCTCCCAGCACACATGCACTGATCCCGATACGAATTTCTGGATTACTCATCGCCGCCTCATATACAAAAATATTTGTTGTATAATGTATAGCACACTCCAACCACCTTATACAAAATATATTTATGTACACATAAAAGGTAAACGTTTACCCAAATCGATTGCCTTACCACTTTCAACACTTTTAGTTATCAATGAGCCACAAAAAGGGTATTAACCTCCATTCTGTGACAAATCTCTCAAGGAACAGTGTCAGGTCTAGCTAGTATTGCCTCAACAAAACACATCAGATTCAACAGAATTAGTAATTTAATCCACTTATTGCGGATAAATCGCTGACTCGAAAACTTTGGAGTAACAACGATGGCAACCCCACACATTAATGCGCAAGTTGGTGATTTCGCTGAAACCGTTCTAATGCCAGGCGATCCATTACGTGCAAAATACATTGCTGAAACTTTTTTAGATGATGCTAAACAGGTTTGTGATGTTCGCAGTATGTTCGGTTATACCGGTACTTATAAAGGTAAAAAAGTATCCGTTATGGGCCACGGTATGGGCATTCCATCATGCTCGATTTATGTTCACGAGTTGATTTCAGAATACGGTGTAAAAAATATCATCCGTATTGGTAGCTGTGGCGCAGTTCGTGACGATGTCAATCTAATGGATATCGTTATTGGTATGGGTGCTTCAACCGATTCCAAAGTTAACCGCATCCGTTTTAACAACCACGATTTTGCCGCGATTGCGGATTACGGATTGCTTGAAACAGCTGTCAATCAAGCACGCGCACAAAACGTGCCCGTGAAGGTAGGCAACGTGTTTTCCGCTGATCTGTTCTACACACCTGAAGGTGATTTATTCGAAAAAATGAATAAGCTTGGCATCTTAGGTGTGGATATGGAAGCGGCTGGTATTTATGGCGTTGCAGCGGATCTAGGCGCAAAAGCATTGACGATTCTTACGGTGTCAGACCACATCATTCGCGGTGAGAAATTAAGCTCTGAAGATCGCCAAACCTCTTTTAACGACATGATGAAAGTCGCGCTTGAAACAGCGATTAGTATCTAATTTTTAAACCTCAGCTGCTCACCCAAATTGGCAGCCTTAAATTACCCCGAGGGGGCGATTGTGTCCAACGACCAACTACCCAAGGACGCAGATGGTTTACAACTCAACTTTTGTAAAACATTGGCGTGTGACAACTTTGGACTGAGTGAAGCCGAACGGTACGTTCTGCAGCGCGTAAACCCGAAGCGTCCAACGATGGTTTGTCGTGAATGTGGAGCTTTCCCCCCCTTACTTAACAACCGAGAAGTGTTAAACGAATTACACCGTTTGAGACAGCTTCACAGCGACGGGTTGCCCGCTTGTCGCAGTGATGATTGCCAAAATTTCGGTTTATCTGTTCATACGCACAAACACCTCTATCACGCTTTTGGCTACAGCGGCGATCGCCAGCGATACCGTTGCAAAGCTTGTCAGAGTACCTTTGTTGATAAGTGGTCAGGAGCCAACAAAAAACTCGTTTTTCAAGAAACCTTACTCGGCCTACTCTTCATGAGTTATTCGGTGCGAGAGATTTGCCGTAAATTATCCATCAACCCAAAAACGTTTTATGATCATGTCGAGCACATTGCCAGTCGCTGTCGGCGAAAACTGGCCATGATTGATGCACGTTGGGTGAATCATGCAAACCAATATGAGCTGGCTTGCAATTACATCCCGCTCCAGCCCCATAGCGACAACGGCGTATTGTGGTTTGCAACAGGTGAAGCCAAAACAGGTTATATACTCTGTCAGCACGTAAACTATTCCGCCAATGAAGAGCCTGCAGGCGAGCTTGATCACAACCCCTATCACTCGCCCGCGCGTTTTGTTTCTCGTGAACATTCATCCGAAGCGAATCTACCCACTCCTGACGCATCTCCGCTATTACGTGAGCGTATTGATCAGAAATACCAAACGATTTTAGCCCGCGGTAATGTTGAAGACCCCATGGGTAACCTCACCACTTTTCATTACCCTTCTAAAGGCGCCTTGATTCGCCCTCCTTACACCTCTTATGCTCACTTCCTCCACGTGCTGGATTTGTGCCTTGAAGATAAGCGAGTTTCTATTTATCTGCCTCAAGATCCGGTTTTACGTTCTGCCGCATTGAGCGTCTGTTTGCCGCGAATCAAGCGTAAGAATGTTGACTTGATGTACGTTGAGGAAGATCCGCAATGGCAAAATGGACATTCCGTGAATAAAACGGACATTGTTCACATGGGATGGTGGCGAGATCGCTGGGCTATTGCCAATCAGGCACAGGCTGCCAAAGGTGTTTGCTATTTGGCAGGAGACAATCCAACACCCGAAGCTTGGCTCGATAAAGCATCGATTAAGCAAACAGAGTTCTATCAAAAACGCTTCCAACTGTTGTTCGAAAGCTTTATCAACGAACCGAGGCGCAAACTTCGCCCTGGCGGCCTACAACCAATGCTGGATATTTTTCGTGCTTGGCACAATCTGTGCTACCAAGATAAACATGGATTCACCGCCGCCCAAAATTTGGAATTAACTAAACATCCACTGACATTGAAAGAACTACTCTCTTAGATTTTTAGGTTATATTTAGACTGTGGATTGTGAAGTAGCGCAGATTATTGTGGTAATGAATAACCAATGCACCCACTTTTGGGAAAGTAAATAGTGCGCTTTAACGTTGGCTTCATATAATGAATCGGTGACTTAGGCTTCTTACTTTTGAGGAACAGCCCGTTTGGATAAAAGCCAATACCTTCTTGAAATTGAAATAGAACAGCTTAGAGCCCGTATTGAAACTGAGCCGGAGAAGGTGTCGATCGTCGCGGAGCAGTGTTTATTGAGAGCACAGCAGATCTTTTTCCCAGAAGGGGCGATTCAATGTTTGATCATTTTATCTCGCTGCGCTTGGTGTCTAATGGACTACCGCGTGGGTTTAAAATACATTAAAGAAGCCTTATCCACTCAAAATACCCTCGATACTGATGATTGCCTTCCCGAAATTCTGCATATTCACGCGCTGCAACTTTGGGGTCAGGCAAAATATTATACCGCCCAACAATATTGGATAAATGCCTTAGAACAATCAGCTCTGGTTGATGAAGTTGATATCCAGATAGAGTGCCTCATTGGTCTGGGTAATGTTTGGCGTATTACCAACGAATATCAACTTTCATGTTCAACACACGAGCTAGCCGTTAAAGTTGCTAATAATGCCCGTATCCATTGGTTAGAAGGCAAAGCCCGTATTCTGTGGGCATGGGATCTCTATCTACTTAACCAATACATCGATATGCTCACGGTGCTCGATGGTGCAGAAGAAGCGCTACAGGATCATCCCGATAAAACTTGGCAAGCCGAGGTTTGGGATTTTCGCGGCTTGGCACTGCTCGGGCTTGAACGAATCGAAGATGCGGAAGCGGCAACCACCAAAGCACTCGAACTTGCCGTGGAGCATAACCTTGTGTGGATGAAGGCTCACTCATTCATTAGTCGAGCTCGTTTGGAACTGCTGAGAAAAGACTCCAAGAAAGCAACTGAGCTGTTGCTTCTTGCTGAAGCCTCCGCGGCTTCGTTTGATAAAGGTGAGCTACTTTCACAAATTTGCTACCAACAATCCCTAGTCGCAGAGCAGCGTGGTGATTTTAAAGCTTCTTTAGCCTCATTTAAGAAATATCGCCAATTTACGGTTGAGATGCTTCGAGAACAAACGGCGCGCATTGGCCTTGATAAAGCAAGAGCCTCTAAGCGACAACTTGAGCAACGAGCACGTAAACTCATTAACCGTATTCGTGGTCAACACGAATACGACCCAGAGAAACATCTCTCCAATGTAGTTTCAGAGACTTATTGGTGGGAACAACTCATGCTGTTCAAGACCGAGTTGAAGCATTCTAATCACGCCGTCATTGTCATCCAACATAACGACTCAAAGTACCTCGATGTATGTACCGAGATTGCCCACTCGCTCTGTAACCAAAAAGATCTCGTTTCTCGTTTAAGTAGCGAACGCTTAGCGCTGCTTCTTGCCGATAAAGGCGATGCAGCGCTGCACGTCTTCCATGTATTGGCTAAGATGATTGAAATATACCCCTGGGAAAGAAAAGGATTAACGGGGTCGCTACCTCAAGTGATGTTCCAAGACATTTTGAGTTTCCCATTCACATTAGAACAACTGGAAGACAGTCAACCTCAGGAATGGTCGCATGGAAGTACTGCTCAGTAAGATTAAAGATACGGGTTTGGATGCCACCTCCGTTTCCGGAGAAGAGGCCATCATTTTCTGGAATCACGTCCGACAACATATAGCCTCAACATCAAAAGAAAAAGCACTTAGCTACATCATCAGTGCAGAGTATCGTTCAGAACTGCATCAGTCGTCCGCCAGTATAGAGGAGCTTCGTCACGCCTTAGCATTACTTGAATTGCCTAAGGACGCCGAAATTATTTTGTCTGTGAAAAACAGTTTAAGCGATCGCCTAATGGAAAGCGGTGAATTTGCCGCGGCGCTCAACGAATATGTGTCCGCTTCTAATATTGCCGTCGACACAGGTTACATTGACGAATATGTACTAGCCGTCATTGGCATGGGTAACCTGTGTGATGCTTATGGCGAGCACAGCCGAGCCCTTCGTTACTATCAAAAAATTGATAGTATTGATCACGCAATCACCAGCCGCTCATTACGCCTGCGTTATAAACTTTACATGCTATCGTGTTACATTCAACTGCACCGAATCTCCGCCGCCACCGACCTAATTAAAGAGTGTGAAGAGCTGAGTATTTTGGTCAGCGATAAAATTCTTACCGGGCAAATTTCACTCTATCAAGCTCAACTTTATCTTCATCAGGATCAAGTCGATAAAGCGCTCATTACGCTCTCTAGTGTTCAGTACAGTGCTGGGAATATGAATTCCACCTGGCTATCGAATATGATTCGAATTGAAACGGCCAACTGCCTGGCTAAAATAGGCAAAAGTCATATTGCCAATATGATGCTGGCCAGTACAGACAAACGTCTGCAGCGATACACGTCACCCACGATGGCCAAGCAGCTGTATCGAGCATTCAGTGCCGTATGTGAGCGCCAAGGCCTTTATCAAGCCGCCCTGATTTATGAAAAAAAAGGCTTTCGAATTGAAACTGATCTGATGAAAAACATCCCGATTAGTGAGCTGGGGGCCAATCAACTGCGTCGCTTATCGCGCTTTGAATTGCAATTGAAATTGATCTTATCTGAGATTGAAAATCGCGAGCTCAAAGAAACCACAGAACATCAAAAGAATGCCGTAGCCCAACTTCAACAGGATGTATTCACTGACCCACTCACCACTTTACACAACCGCCGCTGGTTAGATGTAAAGCTGAAAGACCTACTGCTTCATGAGAAGCTATTTGCATTTCTAGTCATTGATATTGACCATTTTAAATCGATTAATGATGAACTTAGTCACTTGGTTGGTGACAAAGCGATAGTCAATGTTTCACGTGAGTTGAAAAACTACTTTAAATTCCGAGGCTCCTCCTGTGTCCGTTTTGGTGGAGAAGAGTTTCTGGTGATTTTAGAAGATTGCTCGCTCGACCAAGCTGAAATGCATGCCGAAAACTATCGAGAACGCATATTCCAATTTGGTTGGCACGATATTCTAGGTGAGCGCGGCTTAACCGTCAGTATCGGTATAACCTTGCATCGAGATGGTGAAAATACACAACGCACATTCTACCGCGCCGACAAAGCCTTATATCGCGCGAAAGCGAATGGCCGCAACCAAGTGTGCACTGAGTAACTTTCCGAAGGGTCGTAAACGACCCTTTTGTTACCTGTCGCTCCAACGCAGAATTCTAACTTCATTACCCGCTTCGGGTTTTACTGGAATATTGAGTGATAAAAGCAGCGAAACAAGTGCCATTACCGCTCCAATGTAAAAGACGCTCGACGGAGAGATAAGCCAAATTAAACCAAACGTGGCGGGGATGAACACGGCCGCAATATGGTTAATGGTAAAAGAAACTCCCGCTGTAGATGCCATGTCCGCAGGATCTGCAATTTTCTGAAAATAAGTTTTAATCGCCAAGGCCAAGGCAAAAAAGAGGTGGTCAACCACATAAAGTGCCGCCGCCCAATGTGCGTTTTGTACAAGGCCGTACCCAACAAAAACAACAATCAACCCCGTATATTCAAACAGTAGCGCTTTACGCTCGCCGACTACACCAATGAACTTACCAATGCGTTTAGCAAACAAAAAGTTGAACAAATAGTTGGTCAAAAACAGTAAGGTAATATCGGCCGCTGAATAACCAAATTTCTCCACCATAAGGAAACCAGCGAAAACAGTGAAAATTTGCCTACGCGCACCACTCATGAAGGTCAAGGCGTAATACAGCCAATAACGTTTGCGTAGCACGAGCTTTTTATTTTGTGGCACTTCCGCTTTAAATTCAGGAAAGGCAAAGGCAATGAGCAACACCAGCACAAAACCAGCACCGCCAGAAATGGCATAGACCCATTTAAAATCGAGCTGAAACACTTCTAACATTACCCACAAAGCACCGTAGGTGATCAGTGATGCAAGTGCTCCAACCGAAATGAGTTTGCCAAGCATTTCTGGCGCTTCATCTTTATTTAACCACTGCAAAGACAAGGATTGTTTAAGCGTTTCAAAGTAGTGGAACCCAGTCGACATCAATAATGTCGTGAGCAGTAACCCGGTTAAAGAAGGGAAAAAACCCGTCATCGCGGTTCCTAACGTCAACATACCCAATGAGATCAGGATAAATCGCTGCTCTCGAATGAACAGTAAAACGAATACGGCGGTGAAGGCTAAAAATCCGGGGATTTCTCGTACACTTTGTAATAAGCCAATGTCTGAACCATCGAAATTCGCTTTTTCAATCACGAAATTATTCAACAGTGCCATCCAACTAGAAAATGCAATCGGCACAATAATGGAGATAATCAATAGGAAATTTTGTGGCGTGCGCCAACCTTGAGAGGCTTTAGGGTACATGAAAGATCCTTATCTATGTTTCAGCGCATCATATACTCAAGTCGCCTTAAAAGGCGAGAGCTCATCACAACAGAAAACAAGGTTAGGGATTAGCACTGCTAAATTACACCGTTCGGGTATAAGATCGACCGAGACACAAATATTGGGATTTAACATGACGATTACGTTCGCAACGATTAATTTATTCAATTATTTAGCTCCGCCGAACGCATATTATCAGTTCGACAATATTTACACGCAAGCAGAGTGGCAGCAAAAAAAGCAATGGTTTAGCCAGAAGATCAAACAGCTGGATGCCGATATCATTGGCTTTCAAGAAGTTTTCAGTTTTGATGAACTGCGCAACCAGATGATGGATTTAGGCTACCCGTATGTGGCCTGTGTAGATGAACCTATCGTCAAAGATGGATACATCTACAGCCATCCGGTTGTGGTGATTGCCTCTCGCTATCCTCTGCGCCAAGTGAGCGCCGTACATGGCACGCTACCAAACCAAGCTGCCCCTTTTTGCTTTAATCGTACACCGTTACACGCTACGGTTTGCCTGCCAATGCTCGGGGATATCGATGTCTATATTGTGCATTTTAAATCTCAACGTCCGGCAGAATCGCCTGCGGCACCTCATCATCTGATCGATGAATGGCAACAAGAAACGCTAGGACGCTGGCTCTCTACTGTTCAGCGAGGCTTTGAAGCAAACCTGACTCACCAATATATCGTCAATACTCAAAAACAAACTGGGCGGCCTTGTGTGCTAATGGGCGATTTTAATAAACCGTTACATCACGAGGAGTTTCAAGGACTACTATCACAGGCCTTATACCGCAGACCAGAAACACAACAACCGCTGGCTGGCTATGCGCTTTACGATGCTTGGGATCTGCATACCGAGAGTGTTGAGCAGCCTCGCAAAGCCACTCATTACGCCGGAGCCACGGGATCTGTACTCGACTATATTCTCCTTTCCGCAGACTTCGCGCCTTTTATCCAGCCAATGAAAAGCTATATCAGCCACTATACTGTGCTTGATCAACATCTGGTCAACCCGAGCTATGAGCTCGATAACTTTAGTACTGACCATGCACTGGTCGCGGTCACATTAAAAGTAAACACAACACCGAGCTAATGGGTTTGTATGCTACGACTCTCGATGCAATAAATGCTGCCATTCACTGTGTCGATTTAAATAATGCACAACATAACTACAGACAGGTTTAATGGTGTAACCTTGCGCTTCAATTTGCGGTAATACACTCTCCATCATTATTTTTCCGTATCCTTTACCCTGAAGTTCATCCGGTACGCGAGTCGAAGTAATAAACAACACTTCATCCTGTTGTTGGTATGTCACAGTTGCGAATAGATTCCCCTCAAGATGTACTTTATATTGACAATTTTGTATATCATGTTGCACTTCATGAATCATGGTAACGTCCTAATTGATATATAAATCAAATAAATTGATATTCTCAGAATTGAATCTTCCAACATCTACCCCTAGAATTTAAACTATTACAAAAATTAGAATAAAATGCAGCTACTGCATCACGGAGAAAATTAAGATGGAATCGCAGTCGGCAGTGCTGAAAGATGAACAGAACCCAAACCGTTCAACCGAACGTAATAAAACCCTATCGACACTTAATAGTACTGATGCGTTATCTATGGTTGAACACAGTAGTGAACTAACCTTAAGTATAACCACTCCCGTTGGTACGAAATTCCAGTGTAAAACGTCATTTATCGGTACCTACTCTCATTCCCATCTCCTTGTAGAAATTCCTAAAATTTCCGCAGATGATCTCTCTTTTTTCTTCCAAGAAGGTTTTTGGATGAATATCAGAGCTATTTCACCACGTGGCGAAGGGGCTTTAATCCATTTTCGTAGCCAGTTGTTACATGTATTGCAAGAGCCTATACCGCTCGCCATGTTATCCATTCCCAACAGCATGCAAGTGACCCAACTGCGCAAAGAAGCTCGTTACGATGTGAATCTGGCAGGAAAAGCAACGGTAGGAACGCATAAGTCGGATTGTGAGGTAAGAGATCTCTCCAAAAGTGGCTGTCGTTTTGTCACACCCCCTCTTGGGCGTACTTTCCAAGTGGGTGATAAGATTAGTCTCGAATTATTTACTGATCCTCGCAGCAGCCAATTCTTTGCGCCTTTGATGGGTAAAGTTTGTAACTTGCAACGCTCACTGCACTATGCTCGTTACGGAGTGCAGTTTGATGAAGAAGGTGTCAAAAATGCGAAAAGTTTATTAGGTCAACTGAAGTTTGATGGCACCAAATTGACGTTGAAGTAATAAAAACGCCCTGTTAAACAAGTTAAGTCAGGGCGTTTTTACTTTTTACATTGCTTTTAACTGCATTGTTTTTAACCTAGAAAAGAAATATATCCCTGCAAGATAACCAAATTCACAATATCCACAAAGAATGCACCTACGATAGGCACTACCATAAACGCTTGTGGTGATGGCCCATATCGTGTCACCAATGAGCCCATATTCATCACAGCGGTTGGGGTTGCTCCAAGACCAAAGCCGCAGTGCCCACCAGCGATCACAGCAGCGTCATAATTTGATCCCATGACTTTAAATGTCACAAAATAAGCAAAAATACCCAACACGACCGATTGCACCGCTAAAATCACCAGAAATTGGACAGCCAAGTCAAAAATATTCCATAACTTTAAACTCATGAGTGCCATTGCAAGAAATAGCGATAGAGAAACGGTGCCTAAGATGTCAACGGTTTCAGCATCAATTTTATGAACTTTCGTCAATTCCAGTATATTGGTAATGAACACACCGATGAAAAGCGCATAGACAAAATCAGGGATCATCAACCATTTGATTTCAAATGCACTTACCCACTGCTCTAAATATTTAGCACCAGTGACACAAATAAGAAGGATGAACAAACCCTCGATCACTTTCTTAGCGGTGACTTTATCTTCTTCATATTCATTGTACGTAACCAGCTCTGGGAACCTATCGTGCGTTTTGGTTCCTCGTCCATACTCAGATTCAAACCCGTTTTTATTAATGAGTTTTTGGGCAACTGGGCTACCGATAATCCCCCCAATGATCAAACCAAAGGTCGCTGAGGCCATGGCAATTTCTAGCGTATTGCTAAGCCCATAATTGTCGTTGAATGTTTGAGCCCACGCAGCTCCCGTACCGTGTCCACCCGAGAGGGTAATAGAACCGGCGATCAACCCCATCAGTGGGTCAAGACCAAGAGCCGTCGCTAACGATACACCGACGCCATTTTGGATGATGATATAAAACGAGGCAACAGCGAGGAAAAGAAAGACTTTTGCGCCACCCTTAACCAGTTGAGTGTAATTAGCCGCAAGGCCTACGGTGCTGAAAAACATCAGCATAAAAATATTCTGCAACGGCAATGAGAACTCTAAATCTAAGCCGTAAAAATGTAGAAGAGTGATCGCGAAAGCGACAATTAAGCCACCGACGATGGGCTCAGGAATGTTGAATTTTTCCAAGATAGGCAGTTTTGCGTTAATAAAGTGACCTAAAAAAAGCACGCTAATAGCGATTAAGAAAGACTCAAGGGGCCCAATTGAAATTAAATGGTGCATATAACCTCTTATTACTGCTTCACTCATCTTCCTTAATGAGTTTGGAGATCATCAAAGAAAAGCTTGATAAACTCGAAAAAAAATACGATTGATCGATACGGATCATCCTTATGGATATTGTTTATTTACAATGATATACGATGTTTATTTGATGGGTTTTACGAACATATGGCCTAACTGGTTTTGCTCGAAAAACATCTTCGCTCACGGCTTTTGATTGTCATTTGCAAACTCTCATTAGACGAGCGAGGAGGCGTATCATACCTAACAGACAAAAAAAGAGCCAACCGCAATGATGCGATTGGCTTATATATAGTGTGAACAAATTCATTCACTAACAACGTCAGTTGGCTAGGTGACCCTCGGCTTTAAGAAGGGTCGAATAGTATTATGCATGAAGTATGCCAACTAAAAAAGGTCTGCTTTTTAGCTATGCATCGCATTAATTCATCAAAATGTAGTACTTTTTTGCATTACGCAAATTGCATTATGCGAAACGAATGCAAAACAATACTCACCCAGTTGCTATAAAACAAACTAACTTTCTGCGCTTTTTCACCTTAAGCCAGCACCACTCACTCATCTTTTGTACAAGCATTTCTTAGTTATTTCATTATATACTTCCGGCACATACACTTAATCATGCAGATTCAATGAACTATTTCAGTACGTTTTTAAAAGGGATGGCCATGGGCGCCGCCGATGTTGTGCCGGGTGTTTCGGGTGGAACCATTGCATTCATCACTGGTATCTATGACACTTTGCTTGAAAGCATTCGTAGGATTAATCCGAGTTTATTGCGCATAGTCAAACGAGATGGGTTAGCCGCCGCATTTCAACATATTAATGGCTTCTTCTTGCTCGCACTGTTTGGGGGAATATTCACCAGTATCCTCTCTTTGGCTAAACTCATTTCTTGGCTGTTAGCCACGCATCCTATTCCCATTTGGTCATTCTTCTTCGGTTTAATTCTGGTTTCGGTGTTCCATATTGTGAAACAAATTGAGCAGTTCAAACTTTCTCGGTTGCTCTTCGCTTTGCTGGGAATTGCGTTTGCTTACAGTATTACGGTACTTAACCCAATGCAGATGGAACCAACAGCGCTGAACACAGTTCTAGCCGGTGCTATTGCCATCTGTGCCATGATTCTACCGGGAATTTCTGGCAGTTTTATCCTGTTGCTGATTGGTATGTACGCACCGGTACTGGGCGCGGTGAAAGAGATGCAAGCCGATATTTTGGCACTCTTTCTACTCGGATGTGTCGGTGGTTTACTGAGTTTTTCTCACGTATTATCTTGGTTACTCAAACAATTTAGAGATTTGACCTTAATTTTTCTTACGGGATTAATGATCGGCACCTTACCCAAAATCTGGCCTTGGAAAGAAACGCTCACTTGGCGAACCAATTCTCACGGCGAGCTCGTTCCTTTACTACAGCGAAACCTTTCTCCATTGGAATTTGAGTCCATCACTTCACAGCCTTCGCAACTGCTGGTAGCCATTTTATTGATGCTTTGCGCTGTTGCCCTTGTGCTTGGCTTGGAGCAATATGCAAAACATCACGATGTGTAAATCACACCGCATAGCATGAATGAGTAAAGGTGGGGAAACTCACCTTTACTATATTGATTTGTTGCACATTTTATCTATTCGTCACCACTGAAAAAAAATAGCTGTGATAACATTCGCGTTTTATAACCGCTTGGATTGTCCCCATGCACAACGCAATCAAAATCGGCGTCTTTGTTCTAGCCCTGCTAGCGGGTTACTTTAGCAGCGATATTTTCAATTGGCTCTCTTCAGCAAACTCTTCTCCAGACATTAATCGATATTGCCAGTTGTCGAGTGCCCCTTGTCGACAAGGAGATGTTGTCATGACATTGGCACACGATAAATCTCAACCTTTGGTGGCTAACACTCTGACCGTTGAATGGCCGCAAGCCAATGCAAGTAAACTCACACTCACACTCAATGGGCTAGAGATGGAGATGGGCACCGCTAAATATGTACTGACGCCGCAGGAAGACGGGCTCTACACAGCACAGATTGTACTCCCAGTTTGCACGACTGAAAAAATGACATGGATTGGCGAACTCTCTGATGGTCGTACCCAAGTATTTCCGGCAATAAGGATGGAAAGATGAGTAAAAATTGGTCTCTAGCATTGGTGGTTGCGTTTGTATTAGGCTTTGGCATAAAAACCTATTTTGATACGCAGCAAAGTATGGATTTAGAGAGCGGTAATAGCTCATCTTCTGAAGTAATTTTATTTGGCAAAGCAAATCAACCCATCTCTATTTTTGATACTAAAGATGAACGCATACGTGTTGTTTACTTCGGCTTTACACGCTGCCCAGATGTCTGCCCAACATCTCTGGCTATGTTAGCAGGTGCACTCAATCAACTGGATGATGTAACCAAAGCAAAGCTGCGCCCTTTATTTATCTCTCTCGATCCAGAGCGTGACGCTGCTGATGCTTCTCATCAATACGCCCAATATTTCCACCCTATGATCGAGGGGCTTTCTGCTCCTTTAGACATTACAACACCACTGGCGCATCAGTATGGCGTCATTTTCCGCAAAACCGAATTAAAGGGATCTGAACTGAAATACACATTAGATCACAGCTCCTACTTCTACTTTTTACAACCAGATGGAACATTAATCACTAAAGTTCCACACACGCTTTCACCGGCTCCCATTGTTGAAGCCATCAAAACAATAATGACGTCATCACAAGGAAAATAACATGAAGCTCAATGCTCTTTTTTTAGCAAGCCTTGCCCTTAGCCCACTAGCTTTTGCGAACACAGATATAATGGTACATCACCCTTACGCACGTGCTACCGCACCAACCGCCACCACCAGCGCAGTATTTTCTCAAATCATGAATAAAGGTGAAACGGACCGTTTCATTGTATCGGCCAACACCGATGTGGCAGGGAAAGTTGAGTTGCATGATGTAATCACCGAAGGAGACGTGATGAAAATGCGTCAAGTCACTGAATTTAAAATTCCGGCCAAAGGGCAGGTCGAACTCAAACCGGGCGGCTTGCACATCATGCTTTTTGATTTGAAGAAACCATTGGTTGAAGGTGAAAAGATTGACGTACAACTGACCTTTGCCAATGGTGAGCAGCAAACCATTACTGCACCAGTAAAAAAAGTGATGAGTGGTATGGCACACCATTAAAAAGAAGAGGGTGAGCGATGTTGGCTTACCCTCTTTTATCATCGCACTAACCGCTCATTGTCCAGTTTAATGGCGAGAGCGAAACATCCCGACGAGAGGCTTATCATTCCACCACCACAAATGCTACATTTTATTTACATTTCACTCAAAATCGATTGCATTTCCACACATTGATTAATTATTTGTGCTGATTATCAATTAATTCTAGACACAATATCCCGCGTAGATATCATTACCCCCTTCAGTGGAGTTCACTGATGTCACTATAACTCTATTTGTCTACCATAACCGATGCTATGGCTTCGTAGTATTTAGGTCATGCAGGATGTAATTCGATTTATTGCAGGGATAACTATGCAAAGCAACAATATTTTCGCCCGTTTTGCGCGTGGCAATTTGGTTCTGCAAATACTCGCCGGTATCGTTCTCGGTGGGATATTAGCAACCCTTTCACCCGATGATGCGAAAAGCGTCGGCCTACTTGGCGACCTTTTCGTTGGCGCACTTAAAGCCGTAGCGCCGATCCTCGTGTTTATTTTGGTCGCCGCGTCCATCGCAAACCAAAAGAAAAACCAACACACTTATATGCGCCCAATCGTGGTGCTTTACCTTTTTGGAACCTTCACCGCCGCTCTTACTGCCGTTGTATTGAGCTTTATCTTCCCTACAACCTTAACATTGGTTGCGGGGGCAGAAGGTGCAACGCCTCCTCAAGGCATCGCTGAAGTGCTTAATACCCTGTTGTTTAAGCTGGTTGATAACCCAGTCAATGCTCTAATGAGTGCAAACTATATTGGCATTCTGGCATGGGCTGTTGGGTTGGGCTTAGCTTTACACCATGCCTCAGCAACAACTAAAGCCGTATTTGAAGATTTAAGCCACGGCGTTTCACAAATTGTGCGTTTTATTATTCGCCTAGCACCGTTTGGTATTTTCGGCTTGGTTGCATCCACGTTTGCCACGACTGGCTTTGAATCTTTGGCTGGTTATGCCAACCTTTTATTCGTATTGCTCAGTGCTATGTTGATCATCGCATTAGTTGTCAACCCAATCATTGTGTACGCGAAAACTCGCCAAAACCCGTATCCATTGGTGTTCCAGTGCTTGCGTGAAAGTGGTGTCACCGCATTTTTTACACGTTCAAGCGCCGCCAACATCCCAGTAAACATGGCATTGTGTGAGAAACTAAAACTGGATGAAGATACTTATTCAGTCTCGATCCCACTCGGTGCGACCATTAATATGGCTGGTGCCGCCATTACTATCACGGTTCTCACCCTAGCGGCAGTAAACACAGTAGGTATTGAAATTGACCTGATGACAGCCTTGCTACTGAGCATCGTTGCTGCTGTTTCTGCATGTGGCGCATCCGGTGTGGCAGGTGGTTCACTGCTGCTGATCCCGCTCGCATGTGGGCTATTTGGCATTTCAAATGACGTAGCAATGCAGGTTGTTGCCGTTGGCTTTATCATAGGCGTGATTCAAGATTCAGCCGAAACCGCGCTCAACAGCTCCACAGATGTTGTCTTCACCGCTGCGGTTTGCCAAGCTGAGCACAATAAATCAGCATAATCATTCGATACACTAAAACCGATACCAACAAAAATCCCCAGTCGATTCGCTGGGGATTTTTATTTGAGAGATTTTTTATTTACAGTGCTTAGCCACTTTATCGATCCAGCATTACCTGTCCATTGAAGTATTGGAGAAATCTAATCGCGTTAGAACCTCATGATCATCAGATGGGCTGGATGACAAACGCTCTTCGGAGGCATCCGCCACTACGCTCAATGAGAGATCATCTTCATCAGGCAACTCCCCTTTCTCTGGGATAGGGATCCCACGTTTGTAGAGCTTGTTCAGCGCCTTAATAATTGAGTGTTTACTTACAGTACCCGCGCCGATTTTCTTCATGAGTGGTTTGGCCAACGATTGTAACCCCACAACAGAATCGACACCGATACGTGAGCCCACTTGATCTCTTAGCACCTTTGCCGGTTCAAAACCAAAATGAGCCGATAAAAATAACCAAATATAAGCAATAGCATTGCCATTTGAACCTTTATCTATCCAAGCTTCTCCTGCGTGATACATCGCCTCTACATGACCTTTTTCAGAAGCTCGCTCTAACCAATAACAAGCTTTACTGTGGTCCATTGCGACACCAACACCCTTAAGGTAATTCAAGCCTAGTTTCATCTGTCCTATCGGGCTATTTAGCTTCGCGGCTTTGGAATACCAAAATGTTGAATCCGCTGGTGATGGCGCGATATTGTCGTGTGAAACACACCAATCCCCCATGAAAATCACAGCGTCGAGCAAATTCGCTTCCGCAGCCTCTTGTACTAACGAGACTCCTTTCGCAGTATTCGCTTCCACGCCACGGCCATGAATATAGGCCATGCCAGTTTCATACTTTGCGGTTAAGTTACCTTCAATTCCTGCAATACAAGTCTGCCAAAACTTCTCTTTTTCCCGCAAAATCAGATCATCTCGAAACTTTTGGCAAATCCGAACAACACCATACATTCCCGTAACATTGTCATAATTTGCCGCTTTGTCATACCAGTACATCGCCTCTTTGAGGTTGGTTCGTTCGGCTTCTTTCGCTAAATACAAAATCGTCGGCACATGGCCTGTTTCGGCCTTAAACAAGCGATCTTGTCTTTCTTGTTCACGTGATTTTTCTATCGCTTTGCGATAAGCGATTTCTCTCTCTTTTCTCTCTTCCTCTAAGCGTTTTTTGCGCAAAGAGAGCGAAAACATCCACACGAAGATGAGGATAAGTGATAACCCGGTTGCGCCTATGGCAATCCCAATAGTGCTCATTGATTCAAATCTTATTTAGCTGATTAACTTCATTATCGACCATTTTTCTCAATCTTTGAAAAAGTCTGACCACATTCATTCTGTCTCGAACCATTTAAAGCATACGAAACAGTCAAATTCGTTCATCCAAAACAGAGAGGCCACTCTATATCTAATGCTCGTGATATCTAATGCTCGTGGATTAATTAAGCCACATAGCCTTAGCACTAAGATAGTACCGTACTCTTTTCAAGAGTGTTACGCACAATCACACTAATTGAGGAATAGATTCCGATTTGGGTCAATGAATGAAAAAACGCAGCCAAATCGCTGCGTTCATTCCAGATCAAAAATGAGCCACTCACTTTACTCTCTCATCAAAACCGCGATGGATTGATAAGGCTCGAGTACTAGGTTTTCTTCTAATTTTTCAATCTCTTGATAATTAGAGCTCAAACACTCCACCGCTCTCAATTGAAACTTTTCGGGTATTGTTAAACAAACCGTGGCCGATGAAAAATTACTGACCACGACAATTTGCTCACCTTGGTACTCGCGCACATAGCCAAACACTTGGTCATGTTCTTCAAATAAAGGCGTGAACGATCCATAGACGATGGACAGGTGTTTTTTACGCAGTGCAATTAACTTTTTATAGTGATGGTAAATCGATTGTTTATCAGCAAGCGCTTGTTCAACATTGACTTTTAGGTAGTTAGGATTCGCCTCTATCCACGGAGAACCTTGAGTAAATCCGCCGTGTTTATCCGCTGACCATTGCATTGGCGTTCGAGCGTTATCGCGGCTGTTTTGATGAATAGCATCCAGCATATGCTGATGAGAAACGCCCGATTCTGTCTTCACACGATAAAAATTTAACGTCTCGATGTCTCGGTATTGATCGAGCGAATCGAAGGCCACATTCGTCATACCAATCTCTTCGCCTTGATAAATATAAGGCGTGCCTTTCAGAAAGTGTAAGCTCGTTGCCAACATTTTCGCAGATTCAACTCGGTAGCGTTTGTCATCACCATACTTAGATACAGCGCGTGGTAGGTCATGATTATTCCAAAATAATGAATTCCAACCCTGATCGGCAAGCTCAATCTGCCACTTGGTTAATACCTGTTTAAACTGCTTAAGATCTAACGGAATAGGATTCCATTTGTCACCATGCTCCCACGTCAAAGTGATGTGTTCAAATTGGAAAACCATCGATAACTCACGACGACTCGGCGCACTGTACAGTTTTGCAATGTCTGGTGTGGCTCCCCAAGTTTCTCCCACGGTCAGCAGATCTTGATTACCAAAGGTGGCGGCATTCATTTGCTGTAATAACGGATGCAAGCGCGGGCCATTACCAGTAATGCCCTTATCAATTTCTTTGCCAATTAAATCAATAACATCTAATCGAAAACCACCAATACCCTGTTCAATCCACCAATTCATCATGCTGTGCACTTCTTGCTGCACTTTAGGGTTTTCCCAATTCAGATCTGGCTGACGTTTAGAAAAAAGGTGGAAGTAATATTGCTGCGTTTGCTCATCCCAGTGCCAAGCACTGCCACCAAAAATTGACCCTGTATCATCCGGTACACTGCCATCCGGTTTTGCATCCCGCCAAATGTAGTAATCTCGATACGGATTGTCTCGCGATTGCTTCGCTTGTAAAAACCATTGGTGTTCATCCGATGTGTGATTAACGACAAGATCCATCACTATCTTAATATTGCGTTTTTGTGCTTCGCTCAGTAAACGCTGCATATCTTCCATGGAACCAAACTCTTGAGCTATTGCTTGGTAGTCAGAAATATCATAACCGTTATCATCCATTGGAGATTGATAAACAGGAGATAGCCAAATAACGTTAATGCCTAACTCTGCAAGGTAATCAAGCTTACTAATAATGCCATTTAAATCGCCGATACCATCGTGATTAGAATCGTAAAAACTGCGCGGGTATATTTGGTATACCACAGCGCTATGCCACCATTTGGGTTCCATGATATTGCCTTTTTGTAAATTAATTTATTGCTCATCATAATGAGAGCTGACGCAAAGTAACAATAGAACATTCCCCATATGATATAGCCAATACCTATATCATAAGAAAAATCACTATAGTTAGGCCTCTCTGCATGCAAAGAGATTAAAAAAACATCACCTAAAATGTGATTTATGCCAAACATGATAGCAATAAGCAGAAGACAAGATAAAACAGCATGGATAAATCCCTTCGATATTTTTTGATGGTTGCGATTGAAAATAATATTAAGCAAGCCGCAGAGAAACTGCATATCAGTCAACCATCTCTCACCACAGCAATTAAAAAGCTTGAACATGAACTTGGAGTTGAGCTATTTATTCGCCGCTCAAAAGGTGTAGAGCTCAGCGCTTATGGCAAACTATTTAGGGAGTATGTGCAGGAGCAACAAGAAAAGCAGCAACAACTGTTACATCAGTTCACCGATATGCAACAGAGACATCAAGGAAAATTAAAGCTTGGCACTGGGGAAGCGTGGTGGGAATTATTTGTTCGCGATACGGTATGCCTATATCAAAAAAACACCCCTAATTGTTCAATACATTTGGAATTTGGCAATAACCTTTCTTTGATCCATCATTTGGTGCAGGGAGATATTGACCTCTTTATTGGCCATGAAATTCAAGATCTACACGAAAGGTGTAAAGTCCATTTCCAACCTTTGTTCCGAGACCAAGAAGCATTTTTTGTATGTTCAAGCCATCCGATATTGAATACAAAAAAAAGTGATGATGAACTTCTGATTGAACAAGCCCAATACCCTCTCATCCGCGTCACGCCGGATCATTCTCGACATCGTACAATGTTGGCTGAACATGCATCACTGGCTAAACAATATACGGAACAAAGAGAGAGTAAAAGAGCCATCTATGATGTCGATTCTTTATTTGCTAGCATAGATATATTAGAGATGGCTAACGCTGTAATGCCATATAGCGATAAAATGTGCCATTGGATGGCCAGAAGAAATATTGCAACATTAACCATCAACAAAAAGAAAAAAGGTAATGTAGGAATTTATATTAAACAAGGCATAGCTGACCCCAAAATTACCAGTTTTATTGAAATACTAACGAAATATACCTCTTCCTTATGAAGGCTAACACCCTACTAAACAAATTATTGAAGATCAGTGTGGACTAAAGCCTTGATAAAATAGGCTTCCGGCACACAAAGCGGGCATTACAACAATAGTTTTTGTTTTGGTTCACACTTTTGAAAGTAGAAAAACTCACCGTGTTATCTACCGTAGTTACATTCTATCAATATTAGAGCAATGATATTGATAGAATCTATATCAAACTCACTTTCATCTATTTCTTATTGCAAGCAAAAGCCGTTATATTTTCAACAGGACTTACACTCAAGGACTCATGCGTACCATATTCGCTTCGGGCCTAGGTAAAACAGGAAATAGTGATGAAAAATTCAATTAAGAATCTGTCTATCTGTACACTGGCCACTTTAATGGCGGCACCACTGATGGCGATGCAAGAAGGTGAAATCACCATTTGGATTAACGGTGATAAAAGTTATGATGGCTTAGCGCAAATAGGCCAACAATTTGAACAAGATACTGGAATTAAAATCATTGTTCAGCATCCAGAATCGCTTGAAGCGAAATTCCAACAGCACGCTGCAACTGGCAGTGGTCCTGATATTATTTTTTGGGCACACGATAGATTCGGTGGCTATGCAGAAGCAGGCTTGCTTCACGAAATCAAACCAAGTAAGCAATTTAAAGAAAAGTTGGTCGATTTCAGTTGGGATGCCGTTACCGTTAATGGAAAATTGGTTGGCTATCCTCTTGCTATTGAGGCCCCTTCTCTTATTTACAATAAAGATCTGTTACCAACACCGCCTAAAACTTGGGAAGAACTAGTCAGTATTCATAATACAATGGAGAAACAGGGTAAAAAAGCCATCATGTGGGATATTAAAAATGCTTACTTTACTTGGCCTGTTATTTCCTCTGGCGGTGCCTATGCTTTTGAAAAAATTGTAGGGGGTTACAATGCCAAAAGTACCGGAGTTAATAATGAAGCAGGAATCAACGGTCTGCAGTTTTTAGTTAATATGGTTAATCAAGGTGTATTGAACCCAAACATGGATTATGCCGTCTCTGATGCTGCATTCAGCAAAGGAGAGGTGGCCATGACGATAAACGGCCCATGGTCTTGGGGTAATTTAGATAAATTAGGCATAAATTATGGCGTTGCAGAGCTGCCAACGCTAAACGGTGGCAAAGGTAATCCTTTTGTTGGCATTCTAAGTGCTGGGATTAATTCGGCCAGCCCGAATACTGATCTTGCCGTTGAGTTTTTAGAAAATTATGTCTTTCAAGATGATGCACTAAAAATCATGAATGACGATAAGCCACTTGGCGCAGTAACGTTAAAATCGTTTCAAAAAATCTTAGAACAAGATCAGCGAATCAAAGCCACTATGATTAACGCCGAAAATGGTGAAATTATGCCTAATATCCCACAGATGACAGCATACTGGTTTGCCGAAGGGGCAGCGATTGATAATGCGATGCAAGGAAAACAAGGTGTCAAAGAAGCATTAGATATGGCAGCGAAACAAATCACGAAATAATTCATCCCCAACAAGCACAATTTTCATGTTCACCTTTGGGTACAGTCTACTGTACCCCTTTTTATAGGTATCGGTCATGACTTCAAAATATAGACATTCTCAAATTACCTCAATAAACCAAACACAAACACGCCTTCTCATATGTAAGGAGTTCACGCCGATATGTGGTGTAGAACCGAGTACACCAAGAATTGATGGCACTTTAGAGCTAGAAAATTTATTTTCAAATCTAGCAATAGAAAGTACCTCAAAATTTTCTTATGTATTCAGTGATGGCGTGGATGGATATTATCAAGGACATACCTATGGCTTCAGCTCAAGCGGTAATTACCGTCATTCTCAAGGTTGGTATTTAGGTCAATTTGCGTCATTTGTAAACGGTAACATCAATGATAAAACACAAGCCAGTAAAGCCCGCTTGATGCCTTTTGGCATTGAACATCACTATGTTGGTACATCTTCTGTAGAATGTTTGAGCTTATTACAAGGTCAACGACTTGCTTGTCTCACCATCACCTCTGAGTCCAAACAATCTCTTGCCATACTCCCTGAGCTTAATATATTAGTAAATGCAAGCAAACCTGAATGCATCGATGACGTCCTTATCTATGAAGTAAATGACGCAAATTCTGTTAGCGAAGAACCACGTTTTATTGCGATTAGCGCAAATCAATCCGTTATTGCCAAAGAAATGGCAACCGATGAATGTGCAACCACCTCTAAATTAATGGGTTTAAGTGATTCTAATGTAAAGCTGATGATTAGTTCCACTGAATCAACCCAAAAACTAGTCATTTACCTCTACTTTGAAAGCACCAAAACAGAGGCAATAAAAGGAGCTCAACTCGCAGCGCAAAACCATGCAAATATTATTTTTCAAAACAATCTGTATCGCTTTCTGACACGTAATTATCTATGGACCAACGATCTGGAGTATAACCGAGCCGTGATGTGGTCTAGATTGGCAAGTCGTACATTTGTGAACCAAGAGTTTGGTTCTGGTATATGGGCTGGTTTACCCTGGTTCAAAGACTGTTGGGGAAGGGATACGTTCATAGCCTTATCTGGGACAAGTCTCATTAATGGTCAATTTCCAGAGTCCAGAGCAATCATTGAAAATTTTGCTTCCATGCAAATGCAAGATCATACTTCAGTCAATTACGGTCGTATTCCCAATCGAGTAACGAGCAAAACGGACATAATATATAACACGACCGATGGTACGCCTTGGATGATTAGGGAGGTGATGGAATATATTAATTACAGTGGCGATATCGCTTTTGCAAAGGATATTTATCCGATTGTAAAACGATTTATTGATGGGATAGAAAGTAATTATCTTAGTGAAGATGGGTTACTAAAACATCGTCATCCCGATACCTGGATGGATGCAAAAATCAAAGGTCAAATTCCATGGTCTCCTCGCGGACCGAAAGCTAATGATATTCAAGCATTGCTATTTGAAAGCTTTCATGTTGCGGCACGTCTGGCAGAAATGAATAAAAATGATCTAGATCATCGATATTATTTAAAATTAGCTGAAAAATTAAAGATGAGTTTTATCAGAAAATTTTGGGATGAGGATAAAAAACAACTAGCTGATCATCTAAAAGAGTTCGATATACCAGATAATAGCGTACGTCCAAATCAATTAATGGTACTATCTATCCCACAGACAGAAGCCTTTCTCCCACTAGAAATTGGGCAATTTATTATTCGAAATAGCATTGATCATCTTTTATTTCCATGGGGTATTTGTTCCTTAGAGCAATATCACGAAGATTTTCACCCCTACCATGATAATCGCTCTGAGTACCATAAAGATGCGGCATACCATAACGGTACGATTTGGGGTTGGAACGCTGGTTTTACCGTCAGTGCATTAACAAGTTTTAGCAAGCAAGATTTGGCTTTTCAATTATCCAAAAACTTAGCCAAACAAATTTTGCAGCAAGGACATCGTGGCACAATGAGTGAAAACCTCGATGCTTATCAACATGATGAAGACAACTTGATAGAAACAGGTACCTATGCTCAAGCCTGGTCTGTTTCAGAATATGCACGAAATGCTCAACAAGATTACCTAGGCTTTAAACCAGAATTGTCGAAAAATAAGATTAATCTTTCACCGAAACTACCGTCATGCTGGACAAGCTTTAGTGCGACCCTCCCATATGGTCAAGATGAGAATTTATACTTCAACTGGCAATGCCGCGATGGTAAGGCTAGTTATATGATCAATCCACGATACCTGAGGGCTGATCTCATATTGAATCTCATATTGGAGTTGGGGAATTATCAAATAAATATTGAGTGCGACTTAACAAAAAACGTGGAAATAATACTAGATGTAAACACTGATGATATTAAATTCAACAGAAATGATATTATTGTAAAAAAAGTAGTGGCTCCATCTTATCCTGAACTCTCTAAATTAAAGTTCACTTATCCCAATTGGCATTTAACGCATAATTCTTTAAAGCAGAACGACTACCTTCAAACCAAGCGTCATAGTCAAAACTTACAAAAGGCAGTTGATTAGTATAACCACAGCTCCTTCATCATCAATGAAGGAGCTTATATATCAGAAACCACACCATTCAGTGCCCATCAGGGATATAGAAATCTAGGATAAGAATCATCCATAAAAACGATGACATACCAATATAACGCTTACCTTAAGTTTTTAATTATTTGGCATTAACGGCTTTAATAAATGCTTGCTGAGCACCATCAACATTCAACATTTTCGCTTCATCTAATAAGCTTAGAGCTTTTGCTACATCACCAGTATTGACGGCATTTTCAATAGCTGATATGTAATATTTTTTCGTTTCTATCTGCACAACTACTGCTACTGCTACTGCAGTTTGTTCTGATGCTGGCTTTTCAATTTTCCTCTTTGTTTGATGAGACTGTAAAGATAATGTCTTGATTTCTAGTTTAAATTGACCAAAGTGGGATGATATATATGTAGGGTCCGTGACCATTGGCATCGCTTCACCAAGATCTTTAGCTCTAACCTTCGCTGGATGATCGACCTTGATTGTTTTCCCAAAATATTGCTCTGGAGAGTAAATAATAAAATAAGGTGTCTGCTTAGAGTCTACCTGAACGTTTACATAATATTGTGTTCTTGTAAAAGCATCCGAGGTTTTAATTTTAAATTTTGGTAAATCAATTTCAGAAACAATATTGAACGTCTGATCTAACATAATTAATTTTGGCAAAAATACCGCTTTATCAAACATGTAGCTACTAAGCTGTATTTGCACTTTTGCTGAACGTTGAGGGAGCTGAAAAGCATTAAAATAGCTATTGCCATCTGTAAAGTGGCCAATAGGGGCACTTTCATCAATATCAAACTCGATACTTTCATTGCTTTGTAGCTCAATCCAAGGAAAGTCAGCATAATTATTACAGCATACTTTTGCGTATGAGATAGCCTCAGTAGACGAAAGGTTTGAGGTAGATGGAACTGAACTACAGGCAGTCAAAGCTGCTCCGAGGATAAGGGTCATTAATGATTTTTTATTATTCATCGTTATTCTCTATCATTTACAAAGCAAAAAAGGCAGCCAATAGGCTGCCTTAAATCTTAGTTGAGTTAGAACCAGATTTCAGTGTGGACACCGATAACTGTTTCATTTTTGCCATCTTTGATGCCAATTTGTGATGCGCTTGCTTCATCATCAGCAGAAATATAGCTAATGTATGGTTTGATTTGTGGACGACCGAAGTAATCAGCATTGACTGTAAATGCAGCAGCTAATTCCACATTGAAAATATCGCTTTCTAGTGCCTCACCAGTACGACCCCAGTAACCTTCAGCTCCCTCTTCATGAGCATAAGAACCTGTCATTTCAAGACGTAGGTTATCATTCACTTTATACGATGGACGAACAGCAGCAATATAACGTTTCAAATCTTTAGCACCAAATAACTCATCCAGCGCACCAAAATAGGTAATTTCAGAGCCCATTTGCCAGTTTTCGGAAATATTCAGTACACCGTAAGAAGTCAAGAAAATAGACTCTTGCTTATCATCACCGCCTGACCAGCCACCAAAGTTAACACCACGGTTTTGCGCAACACCTTTACCATATGCAATAGCAGATTGAGCCCAACCATCCAAGCCGTAATAGCTAGAATTTAACGTGATTGATGCGCCAAAACCATCATCTGATTTACTGTCTTTGTTCGCTTGTTCCATGTATTTAAAATCAAAGTCTAAGCTACCAAAACCAACATCGACACCGTAGTAGTACAGATCGTAAGATGAAAGCGTTGTGCGTTCAGGGTTTGTCGTTGCTGCACCTGCATCAGGATCGGCAACCACCACCGCAAATCCTGCAGTATTGCCAGCAAGCTTAGTTTGAACACCAGCACCTACGCCAGAAGATTGTTTCCAAAATTCACCAGAAAGAATACCAGCAGCACGGTTTAGGAAACGTTGACCAGCCCATATAGATGTGTCTTCTCCTAAGTAGGATAAACCACCGATTTCAACAAAAGTTTCTTTCACTTCAAATTGTGCAGTGTCATTGGCTTTTTGACTACCAGATGAAGAATAAGCGTACGAGTTACCATTACCGTATTCAGAACGAACAGTGAAATTTGACCAAACACCATTTTCATGTTCTGTGTGTTTCTTAATTACAAACTCAACCTGATTGGTGCTTTTTCCATGAGTACCCGCTGTTTTGTAATCTGGTTTACCAAACTCTGTATCAACAGTTTCACCATCAACCATGCGGAAATTCATTGAAGCATACCCATGAACTTCCCATCCGTCTTTTAGTACATCTGTTTCTGCAGCAAAAGCAGAACCTGCTGCTAGAGTAGCAGCCACTGCGGCAGCAATTACACTTACTTTTTTCATTCTTAACTCCATTAAGGACGATTTATATTTATGGAAAATTTTAACTACGGACAGCATTTAAAACTTTCACTCTTCTCCTATTGGAACCTGCAAGGCAGTTGACAGATAGACGCTAAAAGAAGAGGTAAGACGGGACTAAGTCCCCAGTTGTTTCAACGGTGATAAGATTACTAAAGGCGTAATAGGCTTGCTTCCTCCACCTCAAAGTAATTTGGGGGGGAGGAGAAAGGATGAGTAATTTTATAGTATGGCGTTTTTAAAGCACGGATCACGGATTTCAGGGGGAGGAGATCAGTTAATGGTTATAAAATAGAATACAAAATGCCTTATTGATCACTATTTAGGGCCAATAACATCATTAAAATGAAATAAAATTACATTCAAATTTTATTCATTGGGCGCTTGACCTAATATCAACAAAGCTTTTTACTTAAAGCGATGACGTGCAGCAAAATAACAATTAAAGATGCCCATATGAAATGTACTATTTCTAGCCCTTACCCACTCGGTGCAACCCTTGATAACACAGGTTGCAATTTTGCTATTCATGCTCCAGCAAATAAACAGCTTCTACTCGCTCTGTTTGATCAACAGGGAAGTTTCACCACCCACGAGTTAGAGAATGAATATGCGGGCGTGAAGTACACTCATGTGCCAAACATTAAAGCAGGGCAAAAATACGGTTACCTCATTTTAAATGGTGACGAGCCGCACTATATTTCCGACCCCTACGCGAAGGCGATAGATAAAAACTTAGGCTATAAAACACCATTTAGTTCAAAAAAGAGTTTCGAGCTGCCTAAGTGTGTCGTGGTCGACGATCAATTCGATTGGCAATCAACTAAAAAGCCACACATACCTCGCGATAAGACTATTTTATTTGAGACCCATGTCAAAGGGGTGACCAAACTCAATCCACGTGTGCCTAAAGCAGAACAAGGTACTTATTTAGGCTTAATCAGTGAGGAGATGCTGGAGTTTTATCGCAAGCAAAACATCAACACACTACAGCTACTGCCCATCGCGGCTTGTATGCATGAGCCACATCTATTGGATATGGGCAAAGTCAACTATTGGGGATATAACCCCTACCTGTTTATGGTGCCAGATCCACGTTATGCGCAAAAAGATGCGGTAACGGAACTGAAAACGGCTATCAGAGAACTGCATCGTCACGGAATTGAAGTGATACTGGATGTGGTTTATAACCACTCAGCGGAGGGGGGCGAAGATGGGCCTATTTTCAATTTAAAAGCACTCGACCCTAAATATTATTTAAAACACGGTCAACATTACGCGAATTTTACCGGTTGTGGTAACACCATTGATCTCTCTTATCAACCCGCCCTTAACCTAGTCATGGACACGCTGCGCTACTGGGTTAGCGAATACCAAGTCGATGGTTTTCGTTTTGATTTGGCCGCAACGCTTGGAAGAAATGGCGATAATTTCAGCCCCGATGCTGCGTTCTTTAAAGCGGTGGCGCAAGATCCAACGTTAAAACGAGTTAAATTGATTGCAGAGCCTTGGGATATCGGTCCAAACGGTTACCAAGTAGGCAATTTTCCTTTCGGTTGGAATGAATGTAACGACAAATTACGTGATATCACACGCAGCTTCTGGCGCGGCGATCAAGGCTATTTAAAAGAGTTCGCCACACGCTTAATGGGCTCGCGCGACTTGTACAGTGCCGCCAACTGGCCCTACAAACTGACCGTCAATTACATCACTTATCATGATGGCTTCACCATGCAAGATTTGGTGTCATACAAGCATAAGCACAATGAAGCGAATGGTGAACAAAACCGAGATGGTCACGGTGACAATCGCTCCGACAACTATGGCGTCGAAGGCGAAACAGAGAACATGGTGATAAAAGCAACTCGCGAAAAGCAAAAACGCAATATGATGGCGAGCTTACTTTTTGCTTTTGGCATTCCTCATATTCTCACCGCGGATGTGCTTTCTCATACTCAGCAAGGTAATAACAACGCTTATTGCCAAGACAATGAGATCAGTTGGCTTGACTGGAACATGACCGAACGCAAAAGCTACTTCAAACATTGGTTGAGTCAAATGGTGGCGGCAAGACACCTTTATATGGTGCCCTTTATTCGTGCTTTTAGCGGTGAGGAACGTAATGCCAACCGCGTATTCTGGCGACGCGTGGATGGCACACTGATGGAACATGATGATTGGAACCGCTTAAGTTCTGTGGCATTGCAGATGGGCATTGGATCGGATGGGGCTGAAATGCTCTATTTGATCAACCAAACCAACGCACCCGCTCGTTTTACTCTACCTAAAGATCGTAACCAAAACTGGGAAGTGATATGCGATACCAATTTACGTAACGTACAACCCGGCCATGCAGAAGGGGAGCTGTTACAGTCGCCCATATCAATGACAATTTTGCACTACCAACCTGAAGTATAAAATCAAGCGATGCACATCGCTTGATAAGCAAAGATATTGCCAATAAACAAAGAGGCCCAATTGGCCTCTTTCTCTTCTCTAATTTTTGCTTTCAGAACATTACAAGAATGCTTTGAAAGGCAGCTCTGGTTCATCGACAAAAATATCTTTAAAGCCTCTGAAATGCTGGTAATGCATACGTCCTTTGTCGGTTGGGTAGGTGTATTTTCCACCCACTTGCCAAAAGAATGGCGCAAAACCGTATTGCAGACGATCTTTTTTCATTTGCCACAATACTTCAATTTCACGCGGGTCATTTTGGAAGTTAGCCCAAATATCGTGATGGAATGGGATCACCACTTCACAATCTAACGCCTCACCTGCGCGCAAAATATCAGATGCAGTCAGCTTATCTGTGATGCCTCGTGGGTTTTCACCGTATGAGAGCAGCGCCACATCAATCTTGTAGTCATTACCATGCTTGGCATAGTAGTTCGAATAATGCGAATCACCTGAATGGTAGATTGAGCCACCGGAGGTTTCCAATAAGTAGTTGACCGCGCGATCATCCATACCATCAAGAATCCCCTTATCATAAGATGAAACACCTTTAGGCAGCGTAATCAACGCAGTGCGATCAAAAGAGTCCAGCACTCGGATACTGATATCGCCGACTTCAATGCAATCACCCACTTTCGCCACAATGCAGCGCTCACTCGGTACTCCCCAGCCTTGCCACAGGTCAACGCAAGCTTGTGGCCCAATAAATTTCACATGCTCACCACAGTTTTGCAGCACAGCTGCTGCGACATTAATATCGATATGATCAGCGTGATCATGCGTCGCCAGTACCGCATCAATCTCTTTGATGCCAAATGGGTCCAACACAAAAGGAGACGTTCTTAAGTTGGGTTGCAGTTCACGCACGCCCCCCATACGCATCATCTGATGCTGTTGATTCATCAAGGCATTCTTTTGCGTTTTCTTACCCGTCCCACACCAAAAATCGATCGAAAGATTGGTATTACCTGCACTTTTTAGCCAAATGCCTGTACAACCAAGCCACCACATAGCAAAGGTGTTAGCTTCCACTTCGGTCTTTTCTATCTCTTCATTCAGCCAAGTTCCCCACTCAGGAAACGTACTGAGAACCCATGAATCGCGTGTGATTTCATCAATTTTACTCATAGCAACACCTTTTATTTCACGATCAGTTAGACAAATTTTGGATGTAGGGAGCCAAGCGTCTTAACCAAAGGTGAAGACACTGAGCCTGTGTTTATTATTAGAATGTGTAGAGCGAAGTGCTTTCTATACCAGAATCACTTCTGTCCCCTGCTGTTGTAGCGCTTGGATAACTTGCGGATCGGCGGCTTTGCCAGTGATAACAATATCAACCTTGCTGGCGGGGCAAAATAGCATGCCCGTACGCTGCCCAACTTTAGAACTATCCACTACCACCACTAACTTACCGATTTGCTCTAGCATTTGTTGCTCGGCAACGGCGGTGAGCATATCGGTTTTGTATAGGCCATTTTCCGTCAGCCCTTTGCCACTGGTGAACATCCAATGTCCGGCATAACCACCTAACGAATCAGGGGCGGGGTTGAGGAAAATGTTTTGTGCTTTGTTGTACTGCCCACCAATGATGATTACATCGTCGTGATCTTCATTGATAAGGTAACTGGCCAGTGGAAAATAGTTAGTCACGATTTGAACATCTTGGCCACACAACTCTTTACCGAGCAAGAAGGCGGTAGAACCACAGTTAATTACCACACTGTCACCTGGGTTGCAGAGCTTAGCCGCAGCCATGGCAATCTGTGATTTTTCATGGAAATGATCCGTACTGTCGATATTTAACGGCGTCCACGCTCGCTTTCTAATCTCTAAACGTTCAGCACCATTGCGAACTTTCTTCAGCTTACCTAGCTCATCTAACTTAGAAATATCGCGGCGGGCCGTTGCTGGTGACACGTTAAATTTCTCAATAATATGCGTGACGTTGATGGTGCGCATATTGTCTAGCAAAGACAGTATCTCGTTATGTCTTTGTACTTCGTTCATGGTTATCACCTTATCTTTTCATCAAGTGATTACTTGGTGATTATTTATGATTTGTTTTGATTCTATTTCTCATCCATCACAATGTCAAACACTGGACGAACAAAACTTCCCTCTCGCTCACAATAAAACATAACCAATTGATTTTATTTGAAATAAAATTTTAACTGTGACTTGAGTATCAAATAATGTCTCCATTTGGCGAAGAAATTGATAAAAATCAAAATAATCACAAATGAGCATTGAATGATTACTTTTGATTGGTAAAGTCTATTTCGTGAGCAAAACAGGATTGAAATCGGCATCACCTTGCTGATTCACTCTGACCTACACCCAGCTTCGAGTAAGACGGGAATACACATAACGATAAATAGAGAATCAAGGGGTAAAGATATGCAGTTCATCTACGATATCTTCTACATTTTTTATAGCCAAGTAATGACTAAAGCACCTTTGCTGCTGGGCTTAGTCACCCTTATCGGTTACTGGTTATTAAGAAGAGATACCACCACTATCATTAAAGGGTCGATCAAAACCATCGTCGGCTTTATGTTGGTACAGGTGGGTGCAGGGACCTTAGTGGCAGGCTTTAAGCCTGTGATTGAGAAATTATCGGAATATCATGGTTTAACTGGCTCGGTTATCGACCCGTACACCTCAATGATGGCCACCATGGAAATCATGGGGGATGATTATTCTTGGGTTGGTTATACCGTACTACTGGCACTGGCGATCAACATCTTGCTCGTTTTGCTGCGCCGCTACACAGGCATTCGCACCATCATGCTAACGGGGCATATTATGTTCCAACAGGCAGGATTAATTGCGGTGTTCTACCTTGTGCTGGGCGCAAGCATGTGGGAAACCATCCTTTATTCGGCTGTTTTGATGGCGCTCTACTGGTCTATCTCGTCCAACATTATGTTCAAACCCACCGAAGCCGTCACGGGTGGAGCCGGTTTCTCCATCGGCCACCAGCAACAAGTCGCGTCTTGGATTGCGGTTAAGATTGCCCCCAAATTGGGCGACAAAAACGAGAGTGTCGACCACCTTGAGCTGCCTAAATGGTTGCACATTTTCCACGACAGTATTGCCGCAACCGCGATTGTGATGACGCTATTTTTCGGCATTATTTTGCTCTCATTTGGTTTAGACAACCTGCAAGCAATGGCGGGAAAAACCCATTGGTCTATCTACATTCTGGAAACTGGCCTTAAATTTGCGGTAGCGATTCAAGTTATCGTAGCGGGTGTGCGTATGTTCGTTGCCGAACTGTCTGAAGCCTTTAAAGGTATCTCAGAGCGCGTCATTCCTAACGCGGTTTTAGCCATTGACTGCGCCGCTATCTACGCGTTCTCACCTAACGCCATGGTGTTTGGTTTTATGTGGGGCGCGATTGGTCAATTTACGGCGGTGCTGGCCATGCTCGCTTTTGATGCACCGATCATGATCATTCCCGGCTTTATCCCGATGTTCTTCTCCAACGCAACCATTGGTGTTTTTGCCAACCACTTTGGCGGCTGGCGCGCGGTCATGAAGATCTGTTTTGTGATGGGTATCATCGAAGTCGTTGGCTCAGCTTGGGCCATTCATATCTTCAACCAATACGGTACTGAATTCAGTGGCTGGATGGGCATGGCCGACTGGGCGTTAGTCTTCCCGCCAATCATGCAAGGCTTATCCGTCTCAAAACTGTTCTTCTTTGTGCTGATTGCATTGGCTGGTGTGTACATGTTCTTCGCCTCTAAAAAACTGCGTGAAGAGGAAGATGCACAAGGTTTAGTAAACATCAGTGACGATCCAGAAGTCATCGCCGCCGTCGAACAAGCACTGAAAGTCAGTGATGGCGTGCGCCCAGTCAGCATTTTAGCCGTGTGTGGCAATGGGCAAGGCTCCTCAATGATGATGAAGATGAAAATCGGTAAGTATCTGGAGAAAAAAGGCATTCCACACGTGATGGATTCCTGCGCAGTATCTGATTATAAATCTAAGCTCGCCACCACCGACATCATCGTCTCATCAAAACATCTCTCTGGTGAGATGGAGCCCGGAGAAGGCAAATTTGTGCTCGGCGTACAAAACATGCTGAATCCGAACTCTTTTGGTGATGAGCTGCTCGATATCATCGATAAAAACTTTGTCACTTTGAAATAGCTATTACTACAAAACGATAAGTACAAAAACGATAGGTACAAAAACAATAGGTGCCAGACGCACTGGCACCCACTCTGGAGATAGAACCATGGGACTGAAACAATCACTGATCGACAATGATTCCATCCAATTAAATGCACAGGCGAGCACTTGGCAAGAGGCGATCAAAATCGGTACGGATAGGCTGATCAAATCAGGAGCCATCCACCCCTGCTATCACAATGCCATCATCAGCAGCGTTGAACAATTAGGCCCGTATATCGTCATCGCGCCTAATCTTGCCCTGCCTCATGCTCGTCCTGAAAATGGCGTGATCAGAACCGCCTTTGCTTTAGTGACGCTGCAAACGCCTGTCTATTTTGACGGCGAAGATGAACCGGTCGATGTGCTGATCACCTTAGCGGGCAGCTCGTCTGATCAGCATATGGAAGGATTAATGGAAGTAACCCAAGTGCTGGATGATGAAGAGAGCGAGACTGGCGTTGATCTCGATAAACTGCGCCGTTGTCGTACCGCGCAGGATGTTTACCAAGTGATTGATGAAGCGTTAGCGGCGCAATTGGTCGAGTGAGGATGCCATGTATAGCGAACTAAAACAGCGAGTATTTGCGGCAAATCTTAAGCTTCCCCAATACGGTTTAGTCACTTTTACTTGGGGCAATGTATCAGAAATAGACCGCGAGAAGGGCGTCATCGCCATCAAACCTTCCGGCGTAGAATACGATGTGATGAAAGTCGATGACATGGTGATCGTTGACCTTAACGGCGCGATTGTGGAAGGCACACTTAATCCATCCAGTGATACCGCCACTCACCTCGAACTCTATAAAGCTTATCCAGAGATTGGCGGCGTGGTACACACCCATTCGCGCAGTGCCACTATTTGGGCGCAAGCGGGCATTGACATTCCCGCTTTAGGGACCACTCACGCCGATTATTTTTACGGTGACATCCCCTGCACACGCAAACTTTCTTGCGATGAAATCGCTGGCCAATATGAGAAAAATACCGGCCTTGTGATCATCGAAGAGTTCAAACATCGTCGCATTGATCCGATGGCAGTGCCAAGCGTGATTGTCGCCGGGCATGCTCCTTTCTCTTGGGGCAAAGATGCTAACGATGCGGTTCATAACGCTGTCGTCTTGGAAGAGATTTCCGCCATGGCGCTGGCGACTCGTTCACTCAACAGTGGCATCAAAATTCAACCGGAATTATCCGATAAACACTATCAACGTAAGCATGGTGATAACGCTTACTACGGCCAAAGGTAGCGGCTATGTATAAAGTTCTCGCGCTCGATCTTGATGGCACGGTGTTGACTGATGAACACACCATTCATCCTCAGCTAAAGCAGGCGATTCAACAAGCGCAGCAACACTGCCACGTGGTGATCGTGACTGGCCGTCACCACACGGCGGCTAAACCCTATTATCAAGAATTGGGGCTCACAACCCCCATCATCTGCTGCAACGGCACTTACGTGTATGACTACCAAAATGAAAAAGTGCTCAAGCACAATGCCATCACCAAGCACGATGCATTGACCTTTCTCGCTTTGGCTAAAGAGTTTCAAATGAAACTGGTGATGTATGTGACCGACGCGATGACCTATTCCAAGCGTAACCCAATCGCCTACATGCAAGCGTTAGAAAAATGGGCCAACCAGTATCCACCGACGGCACAGCCCAAAATCGAGCAAATTGACTCGTTTCGTCACCGCGTCGAGCAAGAAACGTTTATTTGGAAATTTGTAGTTGAAGGGCTACCGAGTTCCGTTGAACGCCTTGCCCAACAAGCTTGGGTACAAGAGACATTCAACGGTGAGCGTTCATGGTCGAATCGCATCGACTTTGCTGCCAAAGGCAATAGTAAAGGTCAGCGCTTGGCTGAATATGTGCAATCGCTTGGCTACCACGCCAATCACGTGCTGGCCGTCGGTGATAACCATAATGATATTTCAATGCTCGACTACGCCGGGCTCGGCGTGGCGATGCTCAATGCCGACGATACGGTGAAATCCCACGCCAAACTGATTTGTACAACCGATAACAATCACGACGGGCTCGCCCATTTGATCCGTGACAAAATTCAAGGATAACTCTCATGACTAAACCAATGATCCAAATCGCTCTCGACCAAACTGACCTTATTTCTGCCATCGAAGTGGCAAAAAACGTAGCAAGCTTTGTGGATGTCATCGAAGTGGGCACCATCCTCGCCTTTGCTGAAGGCATGAAAGCCGTCAAAACGTTACGCCATAATCACCCTGACCATATTCTAGTGTGCGATATGAAAACCACCGATGGCGGCGCTATTTTAGCGCGGATGGCATTTGAAGCTGGCGCGGATTGGATCACCGTTTCTGCCGCAGCGCATATCGCCACCATCAGCGCTTGTAAGAAAGTCGCCGATGAACTGGATGGCGAAATCCAAATCGAAATTTACGGCAACTGGACCTTTGCTGATGCACAAGCGTGGATTGATCTTGGCATCACCCAAGCCATTTATCACCGTTCAAGAGATGCCGAACTGGCCGGTATTGGTTGGACAAGCGAAGATGTTGAGAAGATGCGAACTCTATCCGATATGGGGCTTGAACTTTCCATCACAGGTGGCATTGTTCCAGAAGATCTCTATTTATTTGAAGGCATTAAGGCCAAAACGTTCATTGCGGGGCGTGCATTGGTCGGTGAAAAAGGTCGCGCCACTGCCGAAGCACTGCGCAGTCAAATCGATCGTTTTTGGTGCTAGGAGGCCGTATGTATCAACATTTGCCACGCCAACGTATCGGGTTGTATGAAAAAGCGCTCCCCAATCATTTCAGTTGGGAAGAAAAGCTCGCCACAACGAAAGAGCTGGGGTTTGATTTTTTAGAGATATCCGTTGATGAGTCGGATGAACGTCGTCAACGCTTAGACTGGGATGATGCAACCATCTATCAGCTACGAAGATGGTGTGAGCAATACCAAATCCCGCTGCAATCGATGTGCTTAAGTGCGCACCGTAAGTTTCCTTTTGGCTCGTCAGACCCCGCCATTAGAGAACAAGCCATTCTGCACATGGAGAAAGCGATTACCTTAGCTTACAAACTGGGTATTCGCACCATCCAACTCGCAGGCTATGATGTCTATTACGAACCCGCTAATAAAGAAACTCATCAACGTTTCATTGAAGGCATGCAGCTTTCCGCCAAATTGGCCGAGCGTGCTGGCGTGATGCTGGCAGTGGAGATCATGGATACCCGCTATCTTAACTCACTGAGCAAGTTCGAAATTCTCAAGCGGCAAGTACCCTCACCCTATTTTATGGCGTATCCAGATGTAGGCAACATTTCAGGTTGGAACTACGATGTGTGTACTGAATTGGCACTTGGTATGCCTCACATTACTCAGATCCACCTTAAAGATACCCATTGTGTCACCCCAAACTACGCTGGCCAATTTCGAGATTTAGTGATTGGAGAAGGAGAGGTTAATTTCGACGCCATTTTCCAAACCTTGAAAAAGACACACTGCGTTGTGCCGATGGTGATTGAGATGTGGGCACAAAATGAAGATTGGCAACGCGACATTCGTACCGCTCAACAGCGGCTAAATCAAGCTTGTGATGCTGCTGATTCGCCTCGTTTATTCAACCTATAGCTCATTTATTCAACCTATAAATTGTGCTCGGGTGCATCTTTTATGCATCCTTCATCCTCATATTGGATAATACCGCGCCCTCTCCCCCGTGAGCGCGGTAGCTTTTCTTGGCAAATATTGACATCACCAACACAATCGCGCAGAGTTGCTTTTTGATAACGCCCCGATGCATAACACTCTGAGAACCAATGAAATTACTTCACTTACAACTCTTCTGGTATGAAAAGCATCACACCCTTTTAGAAATGGAAGCGCTCCCTACGCTCACCCCAACCCAAGAGCAAGCACTGGCAGAATGGGTTAAGTGTCGACGCAAAATATTAAGCTTTGAGGCTCACCAGCATATTTGGGTAAAAGTGAATGTAGACGGTTTTTCTTCCGCTTTGCATTTAAAGCCGAATGGCACGTTGGTCGAGCGAGATCTGTTTGGTGAAAAAACACTGCAAGGATTATGGAAAGTCATCGACGGTTTCTTATTTATCAAAGTGATCAGTGGTGAATTTATTGTCGAATATCAGATTGTTGGCAATAACGAACACAGCATTCACTGCGGTATTGAGTACATCAACGGCCGAGTCAGTACCTACAGCAAATTTATTCAAACCAAATAAGCTTTGTGACCCACGGGAAAAAATGAGATGTATGTTGAACAAGATATCAACAACCTTGTGAATCCATCGGCAAACTGTGGCACACTCGACATAAATGCAGACTCGGTTCATCACGGTTTATGGAAGAGTACTTAAAACGAATCAAGCAGCTTGAAGAGCAAGTTGAGCATCTCAAAAAAGAAAACAGCTCTCTTGAAGAAAAGCTGAATGCAACGCTAGAAGGCACTGGTCTTTGTCTTTGGGAACAACACATTCCTAGCGGAACCCTTAAAATATTCAATAGAGAATGGGGTGATATGCTTGGCTATCAATCACACGAGCTAGACGCCACCGTCGACATTTGGAAAAGCAAACTCCACCCCGATGATTATGACTTAGCCGTGGGCGCTTTTGAGGACCATTTGAATGGCAAGGCTGACACCTATCAGGTCATACACCGGATGATCCGCAAAGATGGAGGTCAAAGCTGGGTGTCGGATCGCGGCCGAATCGTTGAATATGATGAGAATGGAAAGCCGCTGCGTATGATGGGCACCCACACGGATATTACCAATGAAAAACATTATGAATTAGAACTCTCCAAACTCGCTGCGCAAGATCCATTAACCAACCTATTAAATCGAAAGGCGTTAGAAACTAAGTTTGACGAGATGAATGATCTTGTCGAACACCCTGCGGCACTGATTTTTATCGATTTGGATGACTTTAAAACCGTCAATGATCATCTTGGGCACCAAGCTGGGGATTTCGTGCTGCTCCAAGTTTCTCAATGGCTTCAAGAAAATGCGCCTCAACCATCATCGATTGCTCGTTTGGGCGGCGATGAGTTTGTCCTATTGTGCATCAACCAAAGCACAGAAACGTTAAAGCAGTTTATCGACAGTTTGCTCACCAAAGCCTATTCACCACTAAAATTAAGCCATGGAGAAGTGCAGATTGGCTTTAGTATTGGTGTTTGCCAATTCACAACCTCAACACATACCTTTGAAACCTTATATGAATTGGCCGACCAAGCAATGTATCAGGTGAAGAAAAATGGCAAAAATGGCGTTGAGTACATCAATCTTAGCCAATAGAAGGCAAAAACACTTCCCCTAACATACATCTCACCGAACCACCGCCAATATCCTCAATGGTCTTCACATTACACGGCAGTAACTTACCGTGACTGGCCAGCTGCGCACGCTGCGCCGGCGAAAAGGCATCAAACGCCGATTGCGACATAGCGATCACTTTATCCCCTGCCGCCGTTTCTAATTGTAAAATGTTGCCGCAGAAACAGTTCATCTGCTCAAGTGAAATTGAGATGATCTGCTTATCTTTGGCCAGTGATTTAACCACAAAACGACGTTCAAACTCCGGGATCACTTCATCGCAAATCACGCAGAATGCTTCACCAACCGCCATCATCACATTGGTGTGATAAACCGGTTGGCCTGAAGGCAACGCCGTTTGAAAAGAGACCACGCGATCATAACCGATACGTTTGGCGTACTCCTCTAGCACTTCACGGTCGCAGCGCTGTGACAACGCCGAATAGATGGTTCGATTAAGGTGATCCATCACCATCACACCGGTGCTTTCAAGATAAGCCTGCTGGTCTTGATACGCGAGCAACGAATCTTGCGCCAATACCTTACGGCCTGACAAAGTAAGAGCTTCAACCAACGCTTGTGGGCGCACTTCTTGCTGTCGATTTTTACAAGCCATCGGAAAGGTAAACAAGGTTCCCTCTGGCGTAGTGCTAAACCAGTTATTGGGAAAGACGGCATCTGGCGTTTCCACTTCAGATAATGGGTAATCAAACTCCACTACTTGTACGCCTTCGAGACGCAGTGTCTCAACCATGCTTTGATATTCGGCCATGGCTTGGATGCGAACTTGTTCGGTACTCAATGCAACTTGGTGTTGAAATTCATTATCTTGTGCCGTTTGAGCGTTAAATTTGAACTCTTTTGGCGGCACCATTACGACACAATTGGCATTTTGCACCGTATTCACGGCTGGCTGTGTGATCACTTGTTCCTGCAACATCATAGAAACTTTCCCTTCTACTCACTTTAGGCCAATTGTAAGCATAATGTTAAAACAACATTGACTGAATTTTGGGTTATTTCATCGAATAACTCCTATTAATTACTGAGAAAACTATTTTTCACATTAAAAATTACGGCAAAATCCTCATCACACCTAAAAATATTCACCCTTATTCAAAAAATATTCACAGTAAAAACTCACTTAAACGTAACGCAACTCGTTTATGGTTCTCTTATCGTCGATAACGATATTTAACTCGCTTCATTTTTTCACCCGATGGACGTTACTGACCATTCGAGCCGATGCTTGCTGCATTGACCACAGTATTAATCAGGCGCCGTTTTCTAGAGCCAAGCGCGAAAAGTAATCCGCCACTTATGTTGTGATTTCGTTATACTTCTGTTCGGCTTACTCCATCATTTGCTCCCCTTATAGGAGTTCAACGTTAGATTCTCGCGTTCTAGGCTTTTGGTCTCTCATACTTTAGCGAGAATTGGCATAAGGATTTTCGATGTATAAAAAATTTGAAAGCTTTACCCAAGCCTTTCCCAAAGAGGAACCCAAACAGCCTCCTGCGACCTTATGGGCCTTTTGTCGTTACTACACGCGCGGCTTTGAAAAACCACTCATTTTAATGGCGTTAATCAGCACGTTAATTGCCGTTGTTGAAGTATCACTGTTCGGTTTTATGGGCCAACTGGTGGATTGGCTCTCATCCAGTAACCCAGAGACTTTCCTAACTGAGAACCGAGACACCTTGATCGGTTTATCTATTTTGGTACTCGTGATCATGCCACTTTTGATTGGCATCTATTCACTGTTGATCCACCAAACTATGCTCGGCAATTATCCCATGTCGATCCGTTGGTTAGCGCACCGTTATCTGCTCAAGCAAAGCCTCTCTTTTTACCCAGATGACTTTGCGGGAAGAATTGCCACTAAAGTGATGCAAACGGCGTTATCCATCCGCGAAACAGTGATGAAGACCTTGGATGTGTTTGTCTATGTGTCAGTCTATTTCACTGCGATTGTGGTGATGTTGGCGCAAGCAGACTGGCGTTTAATGGTGCCGATGCTCGTCTGGCTCGCGGCCTACATTTGCATTCAACTTCACTTTGTACCACAGCTTAAAAAAGTGGCATCAGAACAAGCCGATGCTCGCTCAACCATGACGGGGCGCATTGTCGATAGCTACACCAATATTGCCACGGTCAAGTTGTTCTCACACACCCGCCGAGAAACCGACTATGCCGAACAAGGCATGGAGAGCTTTTTAGACACGGTTCACCGCCAAATGCGTTTAGTGACTGGTTTTAACTTGTGCGTTGAACTCGCCAACTATATTTTGGTGTTCGTGATTGCGGCGACTTCGATTTATCTATGGATGCAGAGTGCCATCAGTATTGGTGCAATCGCGATTGCGATCAGCCTTTCATTACGCATTAATGGCATGTCGAAATGGATCATGTGGGAAGTCGGTGCACTCTTTGAAAACATGGGCACAGTCGTGGATGGCATGAAAACCCTCTCGAAACCGATCACCATTGAAGATAAACCCAACGCAAAACCGTTGCAGGTTGCACAAGGTGGCATCGAATTTGATGACGTGAGTTTCCACTATGGCGAGAATAAAGGCGTTATTAACCATTTAAACCTGGCCATTAAACCGGGTGAAAAAGTGGGTTTAGTAGGGCGTTCTGGCGCTGGAAAATCAACTTTAGTCAATTTACTGCTTCGTTTTCATGATGTTGAAGGTGGGCAAATTCGCATCGATGGGCAAGCGATCAATGACGTCACCCAAGATTCGTTGCGCAGCAAAATTGGTATGGTGACGCAAGATACTTCACTGCTGCATCGCTCGATCCGCGATAACATTTTGTATGGCAACCCTGATGCAAGTGAGGAACAACTGCTGCAAGCCACCCGACAGGCACACGCGCATGAGTTTATCGAAACACTCACCGACCCATTTGGTAACCTAGGCTATGATGCGCAAGTGGGCGAGCGCGGCGTAAAACTGTCTGGCGGCCAGCGCCAGCGAATTGCTATTTCCCGCGTGCTGTTAAAAGATGCGCCACTATTGGTACTCGACGAAGCCACATCCGCACTCGACTCCGAAGTGGAAGCGGCAATTCAAGAGAGCTTAAATGAGCTGATGCAAGGCAAAACCGTGATTGCCATTGCTCACCGTTTATCAACCATTGCCGCAATGGACAGGTTGATCGTACTCGATAAAGGTAACGTCGTTGAGCAAGGCACACACCAAGAGTTGATCGCTCAAAACGGCATTTATGCACACCTATGGGCGCACCAAACGGGTGGCTTTATCGGTTGCGACGACGTTGAGATTGCTTAATGGTTTATCAACGGAGTTTGCGCTCCGTTGATGCTTCCACAATTCACTCTTTTTCCTTAGAATTCGCCCATTCCCTTTATTTAACTAGATTTGGATTATGAACAAGAGCTTACTCACTAATATCATTGCGCTAGCGCTCCTTGCAGCGGGCTATCAACTGGATAACACTATTGCGCTGTATGCGGGCTTATTTGCCTTCTCTGGCGCAATCACCAACTGGCTTGCGATTCACATGCTGTTTGAAAAAGTGCCAGGACTCTATGGCTCGGGTGTGATACCTGCTCGCTTTGAAGAGTTCAAAACCGCAATCAAGAGCCTGATGATGGAGCAATTTTTCACCCAGTCCAATATTGACCGCTTCCTCAGTAAAGAGATGACGGGCAGTAAAACGTTGGATCTTGAGCCTGTGATTGCCAAAGTTGACTTCAACCCAACCTTTGATTCTTTGGTCGAAGTGATTGCAAACTCTCCATTTGGCGGCATGCTGGCGATGTTTGGTGGAACCGACGCGCTACAACCACTCAAGCAACCGTTTGTCGAAAAAATGCAGCAATCTATGATTGATATCAGCCAAAGCGATAGCGTTAAACAAGCGCTCAAAGAGCAGTTAGAAGCTCCTGAGATGATTGAAGAGATCACCGCTAACATCGAAAACATCATCGATCAACGTCTCAATGAACTCACGCCTAAATTGGTGAAAGAGATGGTACAGAAGATGATTAAACAGCACCTTGGCTGGTTGGTTGTTTGGGGTGGAGTATTCGGTGGTTTGATTGGTGTGGCTTCCTCCTTCTTTGCCTGATTGCCGTTACTTATGTGATTGAATGTGATTACAAAAAAGCCAGCACGTTTAAATGTGCTGGCTTTTTTATGATCGCTAGTGACCCATTAACAGAGATGAAGACGCGTTAATAGTGGTTTTAATTTAGGGTGATCTAAGGGGTACACTTTGGGTATCACAAGGTAAATCATGCTGACAAACAGCAAGGAGCCGTATAAATCAACCGGACGATGCATCCCTAACCATAAGCGGCTAAAGGCGACCCCACAGGCCCAAAGCAGTAGACCCGCCGCAAAAATATAGCGCTTTTGTTCAATAAACAAGCCACCAAAGAAAGCCAGACAAATAGCAGCGAAGATCGTATGGCCAGAAGGAAATGAATAGTCCTTTTCACCCTGCCAATGACGTAAACGCCAGTCACTGACTTGGGTTGCGATGTCGGTCATCACACTTTCTTTTTGTAATTCACTCAATTTATAAAAATGCGCAGGGTTTGGGATAAGTAACTCATACGTCATTAATTCGGTGTATGGACGAGGGCTCTCTGTCAGATGTTTTAAACCCGTTTTGGCAGCCATACCAATCACCAATAACAAGCCAATTTGAATAATGCGGTTAAGCAGTTCAATGCGGGAAGTCGCTGTCCGTGTTGCCAAAAAAGCCAACAAAGCAAAGGTAAAGCCAAAACCTTGCCAACCAGCCGAATCGGTTAAATAGGTAAAAAATGCACCGACGCCCTCGCTCACTGGCGTGGTCAAATCAATCGAAGACCCAACCAATGAGATGGGAACTAACAGCAACGAGAACAAGGCTAAGAGTACTAAGCCCGATTTTTTCATTTGGATTTGCTTTTTCACGCTCAATAGACACCGCTGGATTATTGAAGATCAGCATAATAACGGACGACACGCAAAGAACGTATCAAGCAATTGTCAATTTGAGGGAAAATAATCGCCCCGATCTCACCCTTTTTACTTATTTTCCTGACACAAAGAATTCATACATAACGTGTAGGAAAGGCAAACCAGACCATGTCCTGCCTAACCGAAACAACGTCTTCTTTCGTGCAAGATAGGAGACTCCAAGACCGTGAATGGATGATGGCAACAGCGTTGACCGACAGCAAGAATGTTAAAAAGGGAGCCGCAGCTCCCTTCAGAGGAAATGATCAGGGCTTATGCGCCAATCACCCCGCCGTCTTCACGAGTGATCATCATAATGGTCGAACGCGGCTTGGTGGTTCCACCGTATGGGAAATGCGATGGCGCTTCATCTTCCCCAGGGTGTTGAACGCCAACAAACATGGTTTTTTGATCCGGTGAAAAAGTTAACCCTGTTATTTCACAAGCAATCGGCCCAGTTAGGAAACGTTTTACTTCACCAGTAATTGGATCCCCGCACAACATTTGGTTGTTGCCTTGCCCGGCAAAATCCCCTTTGTTGGAATAGTTGCCATCGGTTTGAATCCACAAGCGACCCGCTTTGTCAAAGCCGATACCATCTGGGCTGTTGAACATGTTGTCTGCTGAGATATTGTCGCTGCCCGCATAGAGATCGCCTTTATGTACCGTTGGGTTGCCCGCAATCAAGTACAGATCCCATGCAAACACAGTGCTAGTGTGATCCTCATTGGCTGGCATCCAGCGCAGAATCTGGCCATAGTTATTCTTAGCGCGAGGGTTAGGACCACCAACAGGCTGCCCCTCTTTACCTCGGTTTTTATTGTTGGTCAGTGTACAGAACACGTGCTTATTATCAGGGTGAATCGCAACCCATTCAGGACGATCCATTGTCGTAGCACCCACTTGAGTCGCTGCGCGGCGAGCAAAAATCATCACTTCTGCTTGGTCCTTAAAGCCATTTTCTGGCGTTAAACCATTTTTACCAAAGGTCAGTTCAAGCCATTTTCCCGAGCCTTTCAGTTCTTTCTCATTCATATCAAACTTAGCGACAAAGAGGGTTCCTTCTTCTAATAAATTGCGATTCGCCGCATCGTTACCAGCTTGGTAGCGATTTTTTGAAACGAATTTGTATAGATGTTCACCGCGTTCATCATCCCCCAGATAGACCACAGCATGGCCATCTTTGTTGAGAGTAAGCGCCGCATTTTCATGTTTGAAACGGCCTAACGCCGTGCGTTTAAGTGGCGTCGATGTTGGATCGTTCGGATCAATTTCCACCACCCAACCAAAGCGGTTTGGCTCATTGGGGTTTTTCGCAACGTCAAAACGCTCATCATGTTGGTGCCACTGATAATCACTGGGTTTGGCTTCAATACCATAACGCTTATGATCAGCCGTTAACTTCACGCCATCTTGGTTACTACCAAAGAAATCATCAAAGTTCTCCTCACACGTTAAGTATGTCCCCCACGGCGTTTGACCATTCGCACAATTGTTAAAAGTTCCCAGTGGATTTAAGCCCTTAGGATCAGTGGCGGTTTTCATTAGCGTATGGCCTGCAGCTGGCCCTGTGAGCAACATTGGTGTGTTTGCCGTGATACGACGGTTACGCTTCCCTGCGCGGTCAACCGTCCACTGGCCATTTTTGTTCATCACTTCAACGACAGTAACGCCGACCGCAGCTTGCGCTTTACGCACATCATCTGCTGTCATCGATTTACCTTTGTGATCAAACAAGTATTCGTAGTTGGTGTATTCATTATTAATCGCAAGTACACCGCGATCATCCGAAATGGGGAAGAAGCTCATGCCATCAGTGTTATCACCAAATTGAAGCTCTTGTGCTCGTGAATCTTGTTTACCACTTTGGTCAAACTCAGGAGCATCAACAGAAATGGGGTCACCCCATGAAATCAACGGAGTCGCTTTATACCCTTTAGGAACAACGATGGCATCTGCCGTTGAGACAGGAATGGCTTCAAAATTGAGCAGTGAAGAGCTCGACTTTGCCGCCACAGCCTTAGCAACTGGATTTAAAGATAAAAACGCGCCTGCACTGACTGCCGCACTACCCGCCATAAAACGGCGGCGAGAGAGTCTCGCTTCGATCATTTCACTAAATTGAGACTCTTGCTCATCACGCTTCCACATGTTTGCTCCTTGACTTTACTTGTCTTGTTATTGGATTTTGCAAGCAGCTTAGCGGTCTATCGTGACAAATAAGTTAAATTTACATTGCTTAACGGTGACAGTGAGTTAAAAAATAAAATCTATGCGTTAGCTAAATAAGCCATTCAGCACAGCTGGGTCACCACAAGTATCACTCCAAATCGATATTTTCTAACCGACCTCGTCGAGAAAACAATACAACCGGAACCGCCATCAAGCTTGTCAATTGTCAAAACGGATAGTTTTTTGTTTTGTTTGGCAAGAGATGAATATTCATTTGATCATGCGCTCAAATCACACCTATTTTTTTACAGTTTTCTATTCTTAAACTAGGCTCAAAGTGCATATGGATGAATATGAACATCTAAGATCACTACATACCTTATACACAACGCAAAATACCTAACTCGACTGGAGTCTGTTATGAAATATTTTATTTGCCTGATCGCTTGTTTCTCCTTTTCCTCCTTTGCTAATGAGTTTGAAGGGGCGCTAAAAAACTTCATTGATACCAAGGTGGCTGAAATCATTGCTAATCCCGTTTTAATCCAAGCCATTAATGCTCAAAACGCTCAACACGCTAACCTAACTCAAATGCAAATTGATCAACTCGACAAGGATTGGCGTAGCCAAGTGGGCCAAACCGATGCTCCACTGATCAACAAACTGCTCTCTTCCCCCGCATCTTCTGAACTTAAATCGATTCAACAAGCTAGCAACGGGCTAATTACGGAGATCTTTGCTATGGATAACAAAGGGCTGAATGTCGCCCAAAGCGAGATTACTTCTGACTACTGGCAAGGAGATGAGGAGAAGTGGCAAGACACCTACCTTAAAGGTCCAAGCGCATATCTAATTGGTGAGATAGAAGAAGATGAGTCGACCCAAATGTTTCAGTCACAGATAAGCCACAGCGTGGTTGACCCTAGCTCAGGGAAAGTGATTGGTGCCATCACCATCGGCGTTAACGTAGAAGCTCTTTAACTCATTGATCAGGATTACTCTATATGAGACTTAGTATTAGTCGGTTGGTAGTGGCAAGTGCGTCGCTACTTAGCGTTGTATCGCTGATTGCTATTTCCTATGCTCTATGGTCGAAAAGTGCCACAGTGATGTACTCGCTGAGCGCTCAAACTTATCAACAAATGGCGGCTTCTCTAGCTGAAAACGTCGCCACTTCGGTGCGCTTTAACAAAGTAGAGAGCTTGGAAGAGCGGGTTAAAGTCGCTGTCGATAGCAGCAATAAAGAACTCAAACATATAGCGGTTTTCCTTGCAGATGGATCTTTATTCTATCAATTAAATGAGAAGTCCGTATCTCCTAGCGGAGTCAATATAAAAAATGCGCTGACCCAAGCATCAACCAACGCCATCATTATTGAACAAAGCACACAACACGTGATCATCATCAACCCATTAACGTCGGGCAAGGAAGCAAAATTGGTGGGTTACTTAGTCACTCAGTGGCAATTTGACAAGGTCAATGCCATTTCCAAGGAACTGGGGCTATGGGCCATTTCAATTGGCATAACCTTCGTGTTGATTACTTTTATTGGCTTGTTTTTTATTTTGAGGAGCGCTCTACTGCATCCTTTAAATCAGCTGAAAAACTTATGTGAATCATTGGCTTCTGGTCGGTGTGACCTCAAGCAACGAATTCCATTTAACAAAGATAACGAGTTAGGTGACCTTGCCACAGCAATCAATATGTTCATTGAAAAAGTGGAACACACCTTCCACCCTATTGAACAAAACATCTGCAATGTCACTGATGTTACGAAAGCTGTTGAACGACAAGTGAAGCAGCTAGAACACAATATCAATGGTCAGCAGCGGGAAATTGCGCAATCAGTACAAATTGGTGAAGGTGCTCGGCAAAGCATTGCGTCAGTCACTGAGAATATCAATACTGCGTCGCTGTCTTTACAACAAGCCGTTATTTCTGGGCAAGAAAGTCAACAACAACTTAAACATGCATTAAGTGAAAATAAAAACCTAGCAGAAAAGTCACAAGTAACAGCAAAAACCGCTGAGAGCCTAAATGCCCAGGTTGAAAAAGTCACCGATATCTTACAGATCATCCGTACGATCGCTGATCAAACAAACCTGCTTGCGCTCAATGCGGCCATTGAAGCGGCTCGCGCGGGTGAGAATGGTCGCGGTTTCGCCGTCGTGGCAGACGAAGTGCGTAACCTAGCGGAAAAAACATCCTCTTCAACCAACCAAGTGGAAGAGATCCTTACCGTGCTTAGTAACTTTTCGAAAGACTTGATCGGCTACATGGGGGAAAGTGTCAATGCATCAATGAGTTGCGTTGAAGCGATTGAAAGTAGTAACGAGTTAGTCAGCCAAGCGATCAAGGATGTTAATCAAGCGAATAACGCCAACCACTTAGCGGTCAATTCATCTGATGAGCAACTGTCACATGTTGAAGATTTGCTAACGCAACTGAGCAATCTTAATCAACATTCACTCGAACTACTTAATGACAGCAAAGTGATGAGCGATTGTAGTAAAGAGCTCTTCCAGAAAGCACAAGCCACTTCATTATCACTCAGCAAGTTTAGTGCTCATTAACCTAATACTAAAAACCGAACAACACACTTAGCATACTTCAAATAGTTGAGTTCCATAAAACAAAAACCCCAGACAGCTGGGGGTTTTTGTTTGGTATGTATGAGAATCAATATGTCACTACGCAGCGTGGATCACATCTGGCGATAAAGCACATAGCTCATCTAAAATTTCTTTGGTCTGCTTAGAATAAATCAATTTATCCTTCGCCCCCACCAGTTGGATAAGCTTTACCTTGCCCGAAAGCGCACATTGCCTTAACGTTCTTAGTACCATTTGGTTATCTAACGCGTTGTTCTCATCAACCCCCACTCCCGGAACTAAAGAGGCTAAATCAATCGTCACGATCAGTTGATCACAATGCTCTATGTAGTGACCTAATTGGCTTTTTAGTTGATTACGATGACGAAAACCACACTCATTCAGCGTTAACCAATCACAGCCTAAATCTTCTGCATACTCCCACACTTGGTTGGATTGATGCATTTCATCAATTCCAATACAAAATAGGCGCGTATTGTTATAGCGAGAGAGTGCAAAATGAAATGCAGAGCCAACTTGTAGGTCCAGCGTTTGTTTCAGCTCAAAATGATGTCCGATACTCACAATACCAACTTCGTCATTCTCAAAAGCCATCACTGGTAATGCATTGAGCAGCATTTCGTGACAATTCGCTAGTACGACGGGCACTGAGCTCAGTGCTAATTGATGGCTCAAGGTGTCTTGAAAACGGGTGGCATTTTTATCTTTGACGACTATATGTCCCGCATCAGAGTAACAAGGCGTGGATTGACGCTGATAGAGCCAATCTGATGCAAATTCAAGGCTCTGCTGAGCAAATTCAAACTCTACTTGAGACATTGGCTTTATCTGTTCACAGAGTGTCATGAACGTGAATGGATAAGCGGGTTGGCTCTGTGTACGACTCATACGGTAGCGTTTGAATAAACTTAGCATTATGAATTACCTTTCTGGTGGCAACGCTCTTGCTGCCTGTAATACATGTAAAATGATCCGCTGCTTGTTGGTTTCAACACGATGGGCTGGAGCCATCACTGAAATTGCGCCGATCAACTTACTCCCTTTCATTACGGGGGCACTAATTCCGGAAACGCCAGGATCAATTTCTGACGTGCTCACGGCGTACCCATTACGACGTATTTTTTCCAACTCTGTCTGCCATTTTTCCATTTGGTGGTCTTCACCAAAATAACGAAGAATTTTTTCACAGCGCGGAGCGGGTAAATACGCCAACATCACTTTAGATGAGGCACCTCGAAGCAGGGGTTGACTTTGACCCTGGACGAAGCTGCATCGAAGTGCCTGCATACTTTCTTTTTGGCTAACGCACAAGGCTCGGTATCCCACCGGAACCATGTATGCCGCCATTTCGCCTGTCTGTTTCTGTAATCGACTTAACACCGCATCGACTGCATCTAAATTGTGTTGACTCGTTTCATAACTGCGCATTAAAAGTAGAGCCGCCGAACCGATGATCAACGTTTTGTCGTGTGGGCTCTCTTCGATCAAGTTCCACTCTTTCAAAATCTTCAGATGTCGGTACAAACTACTCAGCGGAACTTGCAATTGTTCGCTCAAGGTTTTCGCTGATACTGGCTCTTCATTTACCGCCACTTGCATCAATAATTGCAGTGACTTTTCATTAACTTGGCTGGCCGATAATTTCGTTTCGTTCATGTTTTCTTTTTAGCCTCATTTATTCCACGCCTCAACTATGATTCTTATATATCGAGAATTTAAGATTAATAACAGACTTGCTTTCTCATTAAGTGAGAAAACATAACAATCTGATCAAAAAAAGGCTCCGCAGAGCCTTTTGAACAAAAAAGAAACAACCGTTACGCTAATTTAAATGTCGCTACTTTTGCACTCAGCTCTTCCGCTTGCTGCTTGAGTTCATTGGATTGGCTCAAGCTATCTTCTGCACCAATGACCAGTTGCTCCGTCACATCCTTGATAGAAGTAACATTTTGTGTAATTTCACTAGTCACATGCGTTTGCTCTTCGGCTGCCGTCGCAATTTGCGTCGCCATATCACTGATCAAGGCAACCGCTGCTTTAATTTCTTCAAGCGCACCGGATGCTTTATCGGCATCTTCCACTGAGTTCTCAGCGAGCGTTGAGCTGCTTTGCATCAACGATACCGCACGTTTGGTCGTTTCTTGCAGGGTATCAATGGTTGATTTTATCTCTTCGGTAGAAGTATGGGTGCGCTGAGAAAGCACACGGACTTCGTCTGCTACCACTGCGAAACCTCGGCCTTGCTCACCCGCTCGCGCAGCTTCAATAGCTGCATTCAGCGCAAGTAAGTTGGTTTGCTCTGCAATGCCTTGAATGGTTGCCAGTACGGTCGAAATCTCTTGCGCGTGTTGGTTTAGTGCGGCAATCACGCCACTGGCCTCACTCACTGATTTTGCCAAGTTATTGATCGAGCCTTTGGTATGAATCACCAAGGCATGTCCATTGTTGGTGCTGGTGGCCGAGTCTTGCGCCGCTTTTGCCGTTTGCTCTGCGTGAGAGGCTATCTCTTGCGTTGCCGACGCCATTTCAGTGACCGCAGTAGCGACCATCACAATTTCTTGCTGCTGGTGACTAAGCTCTGATGCCGATTGATTAGCGCGATGCGCGCCATGTTCTGATTGCGCTTCCAATTGATGAGACTGGTGACGAATATGGCCAATAAGTTGTTGTAAACTTTCCACAAAGGTATTGAAGTTTCTGGCCAATTCACCTACTTCATCGCTGTTCTCTACTTCAATACGTTGGGTTAAGTCACCACTACCGTTTGCAATTTGTGCCAACGCTTGAGAAACATTATTCAAAGGACGGAACAAAATATTACACAATAAGTTGAACAGCAGAGTACAGAGTATGACCACAACGGCAGTAACAATGAGCTGGCTGAAGGTAGCTTCAGATAAAGGTGCGATGAGCGAATCGTGATTGATGACCACAACAGTACTGAGATTCGTTCCGTTGATGCTTCGAGCGTAGAGAACATACTCCTCACCTCGAATATCCACCAATAAATCGCTGCTTTTCGCAATCGCTTGGCGGATATCAGCGAAATTTAAACCCAGATCAGAAACACTTTTATTGAGCAGCTTAGTATCACTATGGGTAAAAATATTGCCTTTATCGTTAGCAATAAACATATATCCCTCACCCGGCAAAATAACTTGCTTCATGCTGTTGAGGATGTCAGTAATTTCTACGTCGGCGCCTAAAACGACTTGTTGGCCATTTAAATTCAGTGCCTTACCTAATGAAACCACATTAGCGCCAGTTGCCGCAGCAACGGTTGGGTTATCCATAAACACTTTTGATGGGTTTGCTTTAGCGTTTGTATACCAGCCCCATTTGCGCGGATCATCGTTCCCCGGCGGCAAGATGACACCATTAGCGTTGTTTTGCGAACCGTCGGGGTAAGCAAGAAATACGTTGTCAAACGCTGCAGAATCTCGAACTTGTTTTAAATGTGTCACGATGGCTTGTTTCTCGGCATCTTGCGACAGCGAGGTTAAAGCACGCTCTTTCGACAGTAACCAGTCCGTCACATACTGATTATAAGAAGCGGTGGTACTTTGTAATCGTTGTTCAACATCAATATCTAATCGCTCCAGTGCAGCTCGATACGACAATGCTTCAACGAGTAATCCCCCAAGAATAATGGCAGCGCTGGCTGAAATCGCCAGTTTGTTTTTTAACGACATTTTTTTAAACATAGGTAGACCTATTTGTAATAGTAATTTAACTCAAACCGATAGAATTCTCGATCAATTGGACATTATAATTTCAAGCCTCAAAATAAAACTTGAAGCGGTCCACGTCTTTGTCATTGCTCACAAAGGACTACAAAATAGCATAGTGCATTTAACACATTTATATCATGTGAGTCAGAGAGTTGATTACTCATCACTTTGGAACTAACTTCTAATTTTGAGTGAATTTTTTGGTCTAACCTTTTCTAGCCTCACCATAGTAACCGCAGGAAATAGGCGAAAAAAAAGAGAACAAACGCTCTCTTTTTGACCACAATTAACCAGAAACTTATCGGGTCAACAGTGACTTCAATGAAAGTTCATCAGTACTATAGAGCTTGTGACTAATCCAGTAACTGGCGATACCAATCATGATATACACAAATAAATTACCCCAACCAGCACCTTCAAAAGCCGTGAACATGTTTGAAGAAGTCATTAACTGCAACGGCAAGTTGAAAATCGCGTGGTAAAACTCCCCTACAATGTCAGAATTCAGTATAACAATCGAGATCCATTTAAGCGCGAAACCGCCCACGAACATCACAAGGATCGGCGAATTAAATATCTGTGAGATAACTAAAGTAAAACAGGCTAATGGCAGCATCGTCACAGCAATCACCCACATGATACTGAGGTAATTCAACCAGTGTTGAACGGCATATCCTAGAGAACGTTGTTCAAATAATAGGGCTAAACGGTTTTCTGTCGCTAAGTTAAGCCCCCACAGCAGAACGTCCGCACAAATGACTAACACGGAACAGATCACAGGGATTACAAATAAGCCAAACCCCAGTTTCACTATGTGGGTCATATTGTTCGTCACTGGCATGCTGCGCCAGAACATCGAGCTTCCCTCTTTACGCTCCTTGCGGAATGTTCTGGGGAAATAGAGTGAACTGAGCATTAGCGAAATAAAACCAACAAGCATGATGATAAAGGTGTTGAAATCATCCACAAATTCGACATGGACATCACTGATGTCGCCACCAAATTCCATCTCAAAAAACAGGTTGTGTTGCAGTGTATTGTTCATTAACAAACTGATGAACAATAGGGTTCCGCATACCAATAGAAACAAAGGAATACGCGTAACATTTTTGTTTTCAATCAGCTCTTTTTCAAGCATATAAATACTGGGGTGCATTATGCGTTCTCCTTCTGCAAGGCAAGAAATAGTTCAGCAAGTTTTACACTGTAAATAGAACCAAGCCCTTCAACGGCTTGACGGTGTTCTGAAGTCAACAACCACTTTGTTGTTCCCAAGCTTGGCTGAGATGCCAAAGGACGATAGGTTTGGATAACGTCTTGATGTGCGTTACTGGCCTCTAGAACAAAATACCCTTGTGTAATCGCCTCCATTGAGTCTTGCAGCACGACCTTACCTTGCTTCAAGATCAGCACATCCGTTAGCAAATGTTCAATTTCCGATACTTCATGACTAGCAATAATCAAGGCACGCTCACCATCATGAAACCATTCGAGTAAGTGACGATAGAAGGTATCACGGTAGATTAGGTCCAAACCAAGAGTTGGCTCATCCAAAATCAGCACTTTGGTATCGGTGGCAATCACAATGGCTAAATGCAGTTGTACTTTCATCCCTTTTGATAAGGTACGAATTTTACTTGATAAACGAATGTTGGTTTGTGTAAGGACTTGCGTGGCCTTGTCTAACGAGAAGCTGGGATGCACGCCTGACGTATAACGCAAAATTTGTTTAACCGTCATCCAATCTGGCAACACATTGACGTCTGAAATGTAGGAAAGATGCGCCATCACTTGCGCATGTTCCGTAATCGGATTTAAGCCCTGGATCAAAATGTCACCTTGATAATGGTGAGCACCGAGCAACGACTTAATTAAGGTCGACTTGCCCGCACCATTATGTCCGAGCAAACCGAGCACCTGTCCTGCGTAGAGCTTAAAGCTCACATTCTGCAGAGCTTCCGACTCGGCATGCTTTGCGTACTGTTTAGATACACCGTTGACTTCGACTAATGGATTCATTGGTCACCTTCAATATGCTGTTGTAGTTGGTTGATAAAATCCTCAAGCGGCATCGCCAATAGCTTGAGTGTTTGTGCAATTTCTGGGATCTGTTGCTCTAAAAAGTGCTGCTTTTGTTTCGCCTGTAATTGCGCTAGCGCTCCTTTCGCGACATACATACCTTGACCTCGTCTTTTTTCAACAATGCCTTCGTCAACAAGCAGTTGATAGCCTTTCATGACAGTTAAGTGATTGATTTTCATATCTGCCGAAACGGTTCTTACCGAAGGCAACGCACTATCTTCTAGCCAAATACCTTGTAGGATCTGCTCGGTAATTTTGTCGGCTAGCTGACGGAATATGGGTTGGTTATCTTGCCAATCTGTCACAATTTTATACCGATATAGTGTTATACACATATATAACACTAAAGCAAAAATATTGAATTGCAAGTGATGAATGAAAAAACATAGAAAAACGCACAAAAAAGCCTCGTGTTAGAACGAGGCTTGAAGTCATTGTTTGCAATAAAAAGTTTATTAAACCCGTTAGCTTGTTGGGCAACTCGCAGGACCAATCTCTTTCCATACTCCCCACACACCAGTAGTCGATGGGTTTTCGCCAGTTGTCCACCACTTGGCTTCCCATACTTTACCAGCCCAAGAAACTTGTTGACCGCCAGTATAAACCGCTGATTTATCCCACAAGTTGCTGCAAGTGTCACCACCACCAGAATCTTTCTTCGCCACGATAACCGATGCACTTGCAGAGGCCGCCGCTTTACCATCACTGACAGTTACAGTGAAGCTTAGCGTGGTGTCTTGTGTATACTCAGGAGCAACAAACGAAACACTCGCACCTTGAATGGTTGCATTTAAGCCTGCAGGTACATCCCATACGAAAGTTAAGGTGTCTTGATCGACGTCACTTGAAGCGGAAGCGTCCACCACCACAACCTCACCAGCACTGGCATTGCTTGGCGCAGTAATCACCGCCACTGGTGGCGTGTTCACAGGCTCAGTTGCTTTAGGTTTGACCGTTACAGTCACAACATCAGAAGCCGTTGCGCCTTTGTTATCTGTGACCGTCAACTTGAACGTCAGCGTTTGTACTTGTACCACTTCGGCCGCGTCAAAACTGGCTCGTGCAGAATTAGCGTTTACTAAGCTCACTGCTGTGCCCGCCGTTTGCTGCCACACGTAACTGACAATAGTGCCATCACTGTCTTTTGATGCACCGCCATCAAGAACAACACTCACCGGACCAACCACCGATTGATCAACACCTGCATTTGCAGTGGGCACGCGGTTCGCGGGGGGTGTAGTACCTCCTCCTGCTAAGCTTTCATGCATCGCATTTAGGATGTCACCATTATCAGCGTCAATCTCCCAAGAGAACAACCCGGCCAAACCAAGGTTTCGAGCATAGGCGCCTTTGGCTTTGATTGAACGGTTATCGTCAAAAGTAACCAGTTGGCCCGTTGTACGATTCCAAACCCAAGGTGCTTCAGCTTGTGCATCGTATCCATATTCAAAGCCATTAATACCGGTATTATTAGCCCCTAACATGAATGATTTGATGCCTTTATAGTCAATCACACCCGCTTCCCACACGCCTTGCGCGGAAGTGCCTTTCAATTTTCCGTTACCTACCCCTGTCATCGGGTCGGTTGGATCACTTAATGAAGCCGGCATCACCCCTTCCCAGCCACGGCCATACATAGCCGCACCTAAGACTAACTTATTAGCAGGGACACCCTGTGCTAGCAGTAACTGGATACCGTTATCCGCCGTATAAGCTGGGCCTTTATAAGGTTCGCCATTTTCATCTACTCCTTTCCCATCACACTGACCAGGGCGCATGAATGATCCGCAGTAAAGCGCGGTTTGGTGGCCTAATACGTTATTCCAACCGCCATAAAAGTCATAAGTCATGGCAAAGATGTAATCCATATATTGAATGGCTTCGCCATAATTAACATCTTCAATCTTGTCATGACCAACACCAATTGCTGACGTGAGCTCATAAGTACGACCAGTTTCCGATTGCAATTCATCAAGCATGGCACGCAGTTCACGCATTAACGCAATGTACGCAGGGCCATCATTGACTGGGTCACCGCGATCCGCTGCTTGACCACCTCCTCCAGGATATTCCCAGTCGATATCAACACCGTCGTAGAATTTCCAAGTGGTTAGGAATTTCTTCACTGAAGCAACAAAAGTATCGCGATTGGCCTTGTTGGTAAAATCAAAAAATGGGTCAGAGAGTGTCCAACCACCAATAGAAGGAAGGATCTTGAGGTCTGGATTACGCTGTTTGAGCGCCATCAACATGGCATAGTTGCCCTTGATCGGAGAGCTGTATTGGTGACCCGCTTGCGGGAAACTCTTTTGATAGGCCGCCCAAGGGTCATGGATCACCACTTCGTAATCATTCACCCCATTACATGCGGTCATCAACGCGTTGTAGCTGTTTCCACCAACGGATTTCAATGATTCGTTAGGGCCACAAATTGGAATGAAGCCGTATAGAATATGCGTCAGATTATCAGCCGGGATGTTATCTACCGTATATTTTCGGTCATAGATGCCCCACTCAACAAAGTAGGTTCCAACCACCGTATCTTTATCGGTCGTGTAAGTCTTGTTATTGGGATCAATATTCATCACCAAAGGTTTGAGATGTGAGCCATCGGTATCGGCAATTGTTATCTCAACGGGTGCACTTTTGCTGCAACCTGTCGCGTCGCAAGCTTCGATTGTCATTTGGTAAACACCACCTTGTGCATAACTGAAGTTTGCGGTGGTTTGGCTGCCAGTGATTGGGCCTGTCGCGACCTGTGCGCCATCAAAATAGATTTTATACGTGTTGCCTGTTGTACCACTCCATTGGTTAAACTTAACGGCAATCGGCGCTTGATCATAATATTTGACCATTTGGTTATAACCAGCCGTGCTTTCCATGGCTAATTCAACTTTAGAAAACTGTAGATTATTCGACCCATAGACATCGACGCTAGGGGTTGCTGGTGCTGCCATTGCCGTGCCCGAAAGAGCCATTGCAATACTTGCGGCGCACAAAGTAATACGATTCATACCTATATCTCTCATTTCTGAATGTTTCACTTACATTTAAGCAAGCTGCTCTTCTGATAAGGCATTGAAGAACATCCATTTCAGTATTTACAAGACTTATTTTTTTTAGCAAAAAAATAAAAACGCTTTTCGAGTCATCGTTAAAATTTTGTTATGGGGATTCACCGTGTTACATCTTAAAAGCAATTCTGAGTCAGGAATTCAGAATTTTGACAAAGCAAAGCAGGTAAGTTTAATTTTTTACGCTAATTAAGGCCTTTGAAGAAGACTGAATGGCATAATTTAAAATTAAGAGAATGACATTATCACGTGACTAACGATCTGATAATATTGACGAATGCATGACGCATGCCTCGCACTAAAGATGTTACATTTCAATGAAAATTAGTCACTTATGCCGTTGAGAACTTGCTTTTACAACCAACTATCGGCAACCTCTACTCTATTGCTTGCAAGGATAAAATAATGAACCTAATTAAACCGGCTTTATGTACATTAACCATGATCTTTAGTGCCTCTGTATTGGCTAATATCACTCTTGAAATTCCAGACACCATTAACTTATTAGCGGTGAATGGTCAGAAGCCCGAAACTTCTGGCAGCCTATTTTCCTCAGCGAAAAGCCTTGAGCTGGCCGATGGTGAACAACAAATCGTCTTCAAATACGCGCCTTATTTTACGCAAGGGAATGATCGCGTGATTATCGAAAGCGATGCAGTCATTGCCACATTCACCGCAAAGGATGCAAAACTGAATTTTGCCATGCCTGAATACCGTGATGCACATCGAGCAGAGAAAGAGATTAAAACAATGCAATGGTCACTGATTGACCAAGCAGGCCAAACACTAGAGATAAAGCAAGATCGCCTTCTTAAAGAAGGGTATCAAGTAGGCCGTGACTATATCCGTGAAGCAAATGACTATAATCGCGCAGGGGGTATTGCAGCTATTGGAATGACGGATGTTGCTATGCTGCAAAATGAACTAGCTCAGTCAGGAAATGTACAAAACGCCGCCGAAGAAATGCTGCATTTTTGGTACAACAAGGCTGATGAGAAAACGAAAGCACGCTTTAAAGAATTCGTTAACCAACAGTAATAACATCTCAATATGAGCTCTCTGAATTGAGAGCTCATTAGTATTGAAGTAGTTTGTGCTTAGCTTACCAGAACAGCATCGCAATCATGGTCAGCAAGCCAATACAAGCAATATTTAGCATCATACCCACTCGCATCATCTCACTTTGCTTAATGTGTCCAGAGGCAAACACTATCGCATTGGGTGGCGTCGCAACGGGCAACATAAATGCACAAGAAGCCGCAATAGCAATCAATACAGATAGAATCACGGGTGAGATACCAAAGGCTTCAGCAACACTGGCAAACACCGGAATAAGCAGCGCTGCACTGGCTGTATTACTCGCGAATTCCGTTAGGAACACCACGAAAACAGCAATCACGAATACAATAAAGAACAGACCTAAATGAGAGATCAGGGCACTTAGTTCATTGGCTAGGAAAACGCTGGTTCCCGTTTGCTTAAGTACGTTGCTCAAGCAAATGCCGCCACCAAACAGCAGTAATACCCCCCAATCTGCCGTTTTTTCTACATCTTTCCAGTGCACCACTCGGGCAAAATTGACCAAAACAATCGCACCCAGCGCAACCAGAGTATCAAAGCTCGCAAAACCACCCAGCATGGCATTGACTGGTTTGCTAAATATCCAACAAAAAACCGTTAATGCGAAAATACCAAGCGTGACGACTTTACCTTTATCCCAAGTAACAGGTTCATAATTGAGCTCGAACTCTCCATTAAGATCCGGTTTTAATGCGAAATATAAAATAGTAATCGCAATGGGCAGCATAATCGCCGCCGTTGGAGCACCAAATTTCATCCAATCTGTAAATGAAAGACCAACCTCAGCCGCGGCAATCGCGTTAGGAGGGCTTCCTACGATGGTTGCAATACCACCAATGCTGGCGCTGTAAGCAATACCTAACAGCACAAAAACATAGGTCGAATGACCACGGTCTTTATCCACTTTGCTGAGCACTCCAAGCACAAGCGGTAGCATCATCGCAGCGGTGGCGGTGTTACTGATCCACATTGAAAGCGCGGCAGTCACACCAAACAACATGAATACCGCAACGCTCATTTTCCCGCGCGCCATGATAAGAACTTTATCGGCAATAACTTTATCCAGCCCCTGCCGATGCATAGCAGCAGCCAATGCGAATCCACCTAAAAATAGGAAGATAATCGAGTTAGCAAAGTTATTGAGCGCCGTTTGGGTGTTAAAAACACCAAAAACGATGGCCATGATAGGTACAAGAATGGCCGTGACTGTGACGTGTAAAGCTTCCGTTAACCACAGCACAGCAATAAATGCCAGCATACTAATGCCCAAAGCGACATTAGTATCAACAGGTAAGGCATTGTACAGGACAAAAAACAGGACAATATCGGCTAGGATGATAAGGCTGTTGCGGTTAAAAAACCATTCTCGGGTGTTGGAGGGTAAAGGGACACTATCGTTTCTATTCATTATTATTTTTCCTTATGAGGGCCTACTGGCAACAATATGATCACACATATTCAAACAAGGAGATAATAATTATTGCGAAATTGTTAACCTTATCAAGACTATGGTTAACAATTTAACACTTTGAAATAAATGGAAAACTATTGGTTAAATTACGCCCATCCAATTACGGCTTCAAATTAACTTAAAACGAACACCTTAGCATGGTATTCCTGCCAACAAATCAAATCCGGACTTAACTTGTTCACCTTTCATCACACGTCCATGTCCTTGGTTTTGGGTGGTAATAAGTGACACTTTCTCGATTTCTTCTGCCGCTCGCTTTGAAACAGAATATTTGGTGAACTTGTCATTCTCATCGTGAACAATGACGCTGCGAGATTGACGCTGAGCAAGCTTATGGTAAGGATCGATAGATTGAATGGGATAACGATATTGATCGGCAACTTCCGCAACAACGGCCTCAAATAAGCGCATCGAATAGCCAGACCTTGCCACACTGCTGAATAAGTTATCCAAATAATCCAGCACGGGCGCGACCAATAGCATTGGACAATGCTCAATTTTATGATGTCGGCACTCTAATGCGGCGGCCGTCCCCATACTGTGTCCAACGATACCAGCAACATTGTCAATACTATCGAGTATCGCTTCCAACCCTCCAACAAACGCAGGAATGTGACCATACACGCCCTCGCTTTGACCATGTGCTGGGTGATCATAAGCTAATGCCGTATAACCACGTGCCGCAATATGCTCCATCAGTGGATAAAACTGACTTGCCGTGCCAGACCAACCATGAGTCAATAACCAAATGGGACCACTTCCGAGTTGATAAGTCGTCAGAGCCCCTTCAACGCACATTACACGGCCAGTTTTCAGGCCAATTGGCGGCTGGTTTTGAGGCTTACTTCTTGCCGGAGTCAACAATACATTTCGTGCAACTTTTTTGGCATGTGACGGTGCGAGCGTGTGATGAAGACGAGTGCTCATATTAACCAATGTACGTTTCACACTGAATGTGTTTGAGGTGCTAAAATAGATTTTTTCACTCACTGAGTTGCCCTTCCTCTCGAGAAAATAGAACGTTCGTACTATTTCTAATTAAAAATTTTTATTTTGTTAAGCATTTGATTTTGTTAAATAAAAGTGCATCTTCGCTGTTGCGGGCTCGTTCTTCTCGCTGTGAAAAGCGAGAATTAGCTAACATTGCTGCTTCACTATATTTCGCCATCGAGACATTAAATCGCCCACGCCTTTCCAAAAATGTTGATAACTTTCCATTTGGCCGTAGATCGAGTAGAACAAATGAGCACTTAAATAGAGTCCATACAACTCATAAGCAGCCTGCTTTACATCCAACTTCGGATGAAACTGTGCGCTATCAACCCCTTTTTGAATTTGAATTTGCAAGTAATGAATCCAAGTCGCGATGGTTTTTTTAAGTACTTTTTGAATTGCGCAATCACAAGTTGCGGCATCTTTCCACGCATCTAAAAACATACAACTGCCTTGGAATGAATGATTCCAACCTAACCAGTGCTCTAACAGCACTCGCAATTTAGCTTCGATATTCTCGTCGCCAATCAGGCGAGCCGGCGTAATAACACGCTCAGTAAACACAGAATGGGCATGCTCTAATACTGCAATTTGCAAATTTTCTTTAGCATTAAAATGCGCAAACAAACCACTTTTTGATAAACCGCACTGTTTTGCCAACTCACCGATAGTGAGACTTTCCAAACCGTTTTCACTGGCTAATTCGAACGCTTTGTTCAGTACATTTTCTCTTGTAATTCTACCTTTGCTCATATTATGCCGACTCTCACTTCATACCATGCTATTTTTAGCACGTTCGTTCTTTTTTGCAAATTTGATTTTGCAAAATGAGGAACTGTGGAAGAATAGCAACGCTATGAGCAACTTCAATGGATTGATATGACAACGATTATCGAACAACTTTTGTTTTCGGCCTCAATTACAGGGCCTATCTGTTTGATGTTAGTACTGGGCGTTGTACTGAAGCGAACGGGGGTTATCAACGATAATTTCATCGATGTCGCGTCACGCATCGTATTCCAAGTCACCTTACCAGCCATGCTATTTCTTAGCATAGTCAAATCACAGCACGATTTTTCTTCCAGTGCAGCACTGATCGGCTATGGACTACTCGCTAATTTCCTATTTTTTCTTTTCACGACTTTTTTCACCAAAAAAGCGTTCCCACAACATCTGGATCACGGCGTGATCATCCAAGGCGGGTTTCGTGCGAATACCGCTATTATCGCTTTGGCTTATGTCGCAAATACTTATGGCGAACCTGGGCTAGCATTAGCGGCGATGTACGTTGCCGCAACCACTATCCTTTATAATATTCAAGCGGTGATAACACTCACGCCAAAAGGGGAAAGTTCAGGGCTCAAAGCCGCAGGAGTAATTGCCAAAACACTCACCAAAAACCCACTGATTATTGGTATTCTGCTCGGTGTTTTATGCTATTCCTTATCTCTTCCAATCCCGAAAATGGTCACTGATGCTGGCCAATACTTTGCCAATATGACACTACCATTAGCACTACTGTGTACTGGCGGCTCACTCAATATAGGTTCACTCAGAAGCGACAAATCACCGGCTTGGTTTGCCACTGCCCATAAGCTGATTCTCGCCCCGATATTGATCACATCGGGTGCGTTACTTTTTGGCTTTCGCGGGTTAGATCTCGGGCTAGTCTTTTTGATGAGTGCATCCCCTACCGCTGCGGCCAGTTATGTTATGGCAAGAGCAATGGGAGGAAATGCAACCTTAGCGGCCAACATCATTGCATTGACGACCGTATTTTCACTGTTTACTTGTACACTAGGCATCTTCCTGCTCGCGTCTCTGAACTTAATTTAACCGCCTTTTAATTCACTGCGGAAGGGTAAGAAGGAAGGGCCATTCAAAAAAAGCGAATCATTCCATCATGGAGACATCACTTTCTTTCAGTCCATGATTAAATAGCGTCAACAATTGTTCACTTCGTTCACCCATTTTAGGGAACAACAGATAGTTATTATTGATGAGAAAAGGTTTGGGATGGTGCGTGATCATTTCTCGCCATTGCGGTAAGTATTTATCCAGAGTGTAATAACCGATATGAATTTCTTCTGGCATGAGATCAATCCGCTTTTTCGCCAGCCGTTCGAAGTTCTGTTTTGGATCATTGACTCGAGACATGTTTATTTGCTGCGTCTCTAACAATCTGTCTAACTCGGCACCATAGCTGTAGGCAATGCCACCTCCTAAATGTAACCCCTTAAGATCATAGAGGCTTTCCCAGTGAAAGTCGGTTTCTTTATGGTGAAAAAACACGAAGCGTTCATCGCTCACCGCTTCGCTATAATAAAAATCTACCGTCCGCTCTTGGTTAAACATCCAAATGGCAGTCGCATCATAACGTCCAGCTTTGGCTTCGGCGTATGCTCTCGCCCATGGGAAAAAATGAAACTCAACTTCGTAGCCAGCATCCTTAAATACTTTACGGATGATCTCAGCAACAAAACCATTATTTTCAAGGTGTTGACCAATAAACGGCGGCCATTCACCCGCACTAATACGAATAATATGACTATTGTGTATTGAGGATGGCGCTGCCCATGCGGGGATAGAAATCCATGATAGGATGAGACAGAACCAAACCTCATACCATCTTAAAGATTTCATTGCCGTACCTGAACATTGAGCAAACTTTTAAGAAACATAACAAAAACTAATAAAACAAAACGTATACATAATATATTTATGTTTTTATGCTAGTGCAGTTCTTAAACCCACTTTTTGTAACCAACACGACAAAAATAAGGCCACGTGCTACAACATCAATGAGGAAAGAACCATGATGAAATGGATAGTCGGTTTAAGCCTACTATTTAGCAATGTTGCTAGTTTGGCAGCGACTTCGGTCGATTGGTTACAGGTAAAATCAGAAGACGGCATTACGATCTACTCGCGCCACCATAGCGATGGCTTAGTCCAAATACGGGCGCAAATGTTCGTACCCACCAGCTATTTCGCTTTTATGCGGCTATTAGATGACAGTGAACATGTACCAAACTGGATAGATAACGTGAGTAACAGCCGTGTGCTGCAAAAAATTTCAGATACCGAGAATATTGTTTACACCCAATTCTCGGCACCATGGCCAGCTAAAAACAGAGATATGGTGACTTATTCAAAATTTGAAATGCTACCTAATGGTTTAAGTTTAGACATAGTGGATGCCCTAAATTACTTGCCTGAACAACCGGGATACATCCGTATCACTCAAGTCAACGCACATTGGACGCTGCAAAAACTGACTAATGGTATGACTCACATCGATTATATTGCCTTCGCTAATCCAGGAGGTGCACTACCTAACTGGTTAGTGAACAAACTGTCCACTGACAGTGCCTTTACCACATTTAAAGGCTTGCGCCGAGAATTGGCCACCTACCAAGAGAAACTTCACCCTACCGTGAATGAATAGCATTCTTAACCCAATACTTGGCCAAAAGGAAGGTAAACAATATTCAGCACGATCAAGATAACCATCGCACTGAACGTTAGCTTCATACCACGAATCCGCCCTTTCAGTTGGTCACTTAAAATCGCTCTGGCATGTAAAATTCGGCCAATGATAAACGTGATACCTACCCCGTGGATCCACCATACACTGGCACCATTAAACTCCAATAACCCCATTAGGATTAAAGTAATAGGAATGTATTCTGCGGCATTTCCTTGCGCGCTGCGAGCTAATTGCAGTGCTGGTACTCCACCATCGGCATATCTCACTTGGTTAGCCCGACGCTGTTTAATAACGTTAATCGCTAGCCACAAAAATAATACTGAAAGTATCGATGCATATAGAGCAGTAACCATGGTCATTCCTTTTCAAGTCAGCAGTGTCTCTATAGTAGTGCATCAAGCACGTTCAGATCACTACTCTGATTCAAAGCAATCTCTAGTGCTGGAGTGGCTTAATCTCCTGAGCCGAGTACACCTTATCCACTTTATCCCAAGGAATCGGGTCAATTGATACACCTGCGTCTTTTGCGCGTTGGTGAATACGCCCTAAATAAGAAGCCTCTTTATATGTGTCAGCTGTAAAACCGTTGCTATCACGATCCATGACTTTATCTGGTGCTAATTCTGCTAGATATACGGTCTCGCCACAACCTCTTAGCCAAACTTTGGCTTGTCCATTGGGCAGTAAACCGAACACGAATTCGGTGCGATAACAAACATTACCCAATGAACCATCTCGATTTTGGTAAAGACTTTTTCTTGCCATCAAACTTTTAACGTCTTCAGATACAGTATATTTGGTGACATAAAACTGAGTGTTGATAAGTGAAACCCAATACAAGTAAAGAGCATCGGGTGGTAGCTTAATTTGTACTACCTGCTTTTTCTGGTTCATTGCATAATCTTGGATTGGTAATCCGAAGCCATCGTATTCATGAAATCGTTTGTTGATATTATCGAATGCACTGATCCTCATAAACTGAGAAAAAGTATGTAAGGGAGATGTCCAATCTTGCGCTTCATTGACTCCATAGACTTGAGTCACTTTAACAGGGTAAAAAGAGGGCATAGAGACGCTAACGCTCCATGCCTTCTCTGGTATTGGCTCCGCATACGATGAACAAGCATTTAACAATGCTGTGATCATCAAAACAGATACACTTTTTAAATACATTCTACTTTCCTTTTTCGCATGGGTAGCTGGCGCGCTTATAGCAGCCTTGACTTTCATCCCAAAGCGGTTTGAGTGCAAAACTATCATCAGATGAATGGTGAAATAAGTTTAACTGCATCAACTCTTGTTTACGTTTTGCATCAAACTCACTCTCTAACTTGGCATACTGCCCTTGCTTTGCCATATCCAGTACTTTTTGATTTAATGTCTTAAAACTGGTAGCTAAAATATTATTCGATTGTTCAGGAAAGTCGACAACTCTATAAGCACCACGATCCGGGTCTTGCCATAGAAAGCCATCATCATCGGTTACTGGTACCCCGTGAAACTCGGCTAAACCATACATCAATCTGAGGTATAAACGGGAGAGCTCTCCTTTCACCTTTCGCTTTATATAAAGGCGACCAACCACTCTTCCGCCCTCTTTTTTACCATGATTAATAAACTCAACTTCTGGCTCTACATAGTCACTGTCCTGCCAGCCAGTGGCTAAATCACGTTGCTTATACTCAGCCAGTTTTTTTCTCACGTATTGCTCGGCGCGATCCTTATCCCAGCGGTCAGAGAAAGAGCGGCTAACACGCTTCACCAACTTTTTTTCTAAGATCGGCAAGAGGTAATCACTCTCGTTGTAGCTCAGGCGTGAATGGTAACCGCCACCAATATCGGAATGGGCTCCTGGAAGGACAAATTCATGAAAATGATCTACCGAATCAACAGAGTTAAGATGGTTAAGGCTGAAGTTATAGCGGCACTCAATGGTAGGATCGGCGGTTAAGTGAACAGCACGCCGAACGCGCTGAGGATCAAGCCATAACCTTACATCACCGTTGTCATGATGAGTTGAAAAATCAAAAGAGAGTAGGTCAACCACAGAAGCAACGGTATCAAACAGGCCAGCGAAAGTAATCTCACAGCTGGCTTTAGCCTCATCTGCTTCACTCCAATCAAACCCATACGCCAAGGAAATGCCGCTCTTTTGGCATGCCTTACTAAACGCTTGAGCAAACTCGCCCTGCTCGCCATCTAGTACCACATTAATAAAATGTCTTGCAGCGGCGGCTCCACGGCTAAAACCGAACACATCGAACTGCAGCTTATCAAGACCATCGACTGTATTTGGCTGAGCACTAGCAAACTTAGCCTTCAAGGCATCAAGATTGCCAGTAAGCTGATCTATACTTGAGCTCACTTTTGCCGTCACACCATATTGACCTATCCCTGCACCTTGCCCAAAAATTTCAGATTCATCTGCTGGTGCAATATTGGTATCATTTCCAGTACCTATACCAGTTATATACACAGCATCCGTGTATATTCCTCCTTCTCGGATATCATCGCTTAGAATATAACGATCAAACAACTTCTGTACATTGGTTAGCTCATTAGTGGCGCTGCCTGCCACTGTCTCTACTTCGCCTTCATCATTTTTAAATAAAGAGATAAAGAAATTGTCTTTTTTAGGATAATCAAAACACTCGCTCGATAAGTGAGTGGCTGGAATATCGTTTTTAAGCCGCCCTGTTTTTCTGGAAATAATGTCGCAATCAACGTTGTATTTCATTTTCCATGTTTGATAGTAATTCTCTAACTGAGTTTTACCCCATTGTGCACTGTAAGTATTATTGGCTGTGCCATCAAAAAATATACCTACACGTAAGGTAATAAAGTTAAATCCTCTCACTTTAAGAACATAACTTTTATCTGTCAGTAAGTTGCAAGCATCCGCTTGACCTTTTTGGTGCCTCGCTGGTAGAGCTTGTTCTGCCGTCAATTCGGTTAGATCGCCAGTGGTTACGTTTAGAAAAACGGCACTATTTCCTAAATGGTCTTGGTATTGCTTGGCAAAATCTAAAGTGGGGTCAGCTTCATTATTGGGTTTTCGCAACTTACCTTGAGCCTCTCTTAGCCATTGATCAGCATCTAGAGTGAGCGTCACCGGGCCGGGGGCAAGCGTTTTAAGCAAGATAGGCGCTTCACCTAATACGACGGGAAATTCATGCTTTGCTGAGTCAGTGATAGTACCAGTGATGCCTTCAAATGGCTTATTGAACTCATCACGGATGATAATTTCAATCCAATGCGTTCGATTTTCACACGGCGCACAAAAAGGGCTAACTCCTGTTGTACTTCTCATTGCCAGCTCTCCTTAATGGCTTTTAACTCTTTCAGTTCATCCGATGTTAAATGTAAAGGATGGGATAAATCATCAAGCGCGGTATCGGTTGCAGTGACGAGCGCAACTAACGCATGCTGCTCTGCGACCTCGTAGCTATTTTGCTTTTCTAATGCTGATTGCAAGGCTGATAGTATCGTCTGCTGCGGTGATTCTAGGCGTTGTAAAAGATGCGGCAATAGCTCCCACCAACGTCTTTCTAAGGAATTGGCATGAACATTTATGTTGTACAAAGGCGCTAAGTGGTGAGGTAACATCTTCCACCAAGTCCCGTGGCGAAGCACAAACTCACTGCATGAGGTATTACTGAAGGTAATGAGAGCGTCTTCTTCATGGTGATCAATCGCCACCAATTGGTTGATGTTGCCTAAAAAGTGATTCACCTCAGTTTCATCCATCGCTCGTAGTATGGGAATAATCACATCACGATCATAAAAGCGAAACATCACTTCTTCGCCATCTAATGCGGCAATTAATAAGCTCCGCAGATGACCCAAAACTTCTTGTGTGCTTACCTGGCTTGACAACACTAGTCCCTGAGCAAGGAGCGATTCTGGCAACTCCAAGACAATATCAGTGACAGGAATTAGCCACGGTGATAGCGGCATAACTGAGTCAAACATGGAGCCATAAAATAAAGGCACGGCTTCCTCAAATCCAAAACCACCATTTTGCGCTAAAGCAAGCTTGTGAAGTTTATGATCAACCAACCAATATTGATGCTCTGACTGTGCTTCAAACCACGATTTCAACATTAGGCATCCCCGGCTAATGGGCATACTTTTACGGCTGGCACTCGTGCTTCTTCAGCTTGCAATAGCGCTTGGTAAAGAGTGGTTTGAGGTGGCGCAGGGGATTTTTGAAGTTCAAGCTCACCAGGTAATAACGGTAAATCTCCACTAAAACCACTACCACTGCCCGCACTTCCGCCTGAGTTTAAATTAACGCACGCCCCAGAAAGATGGACACCAGCAGGATCAACTTTGACAAAACTGCCACCGGCTGTCACGGTAATTTCTGACCCTGCTTCGATCACCACTTTTTGTCCAGCTTTGATGTGGATTTCATCTCCACTTTCATTAGTCCAAACTTGCCCTGATTTTACGTGTAAAGAACCATCGACCATTAATATACAGCTACCCTTAACCGATTCGCGGCTTTCGCCCTCCACCGTGAGGTGGTGGTTATGTTTAACGTGCGTAAACTGGTCGTTATCCACCGTGAGGTGCTGGTCGTGCTTGATGTGCGCCGTGGCGTCATTGAGCACCAAGGCGTCTAAGTCTTTTTGCGCGTGTAGGTAGATTTTCTCTTGCGCCGCTTGGTCTTCAAAGCTCAGCTCGTTAAACCCTTCTCCTTGGTGCGTTTCACTGCGCAGCACGGTTTTAGTTTTGTTATCCGGCAGTGTGTACGGCGCTTTGTTGGT